>CAXUGH010000315.1:0-6267 GCA_964250365.1 uncultured Ktedonobacteraceae bacterium | reverse complement strand
GGCATTCACTCAGCTAGCGATACAGAATATAGCTGGCCCTGGTATGGGCACTTGGTGGGAGCCTATTTTGATCGTGTGCATGGACACTCTGGAGTCGTGAGTGCTACAGTCCATGTGGTCAATGCGAAGACTCCCTCGACTTCCATGCTTCCTGCCACCTGGATACGCACAGATGAGTGGTACAATTTCGCCACAAATCCAACCGCCTCGGTCAATGTTCTGCTGACCGTTGATGAGGCGACGTATCACGGCGGCGTAATGGGTGCCAATCACCCCATTGCCTGGGAGCATCTCTATGATGGCGGTCGCGCTTGGTATACCGCGATGGGTCATACCATTGAGAGCTATGCCGAGCCGCTTTTCCTGGCACATCTCTGGGGCGGCATTGTGTATGCCGCTGGCGGCAAACTGGGATAGAAGCTTATGTGAGATACATTTTGGCATGTAAGTTCACATGAAAACACAAATCCTTGCGATGGCCTATGACGAAGGTAGGACGAAACTATACGCTGAGTAGCGAAAAGCCGTCCAGGTGCTATTGCGAGGAGCCGTTGTCGGCATGAACTCGATACGCACATTGACGGAGGATTTTCCAGCGGTCAGAGTAGCGGGGAGCGGAAAATCCTCATCGCGCCAACACCGCCGATGTCCATCGATGCCGCCGCCATTCGAGCCGCCCGCATCATACCAAGTACCTGCATAGGCTCCATCCAGGTAGACGCTCGCTCGCTGATCGGCGACACAATCATCGAAGGTTCGTCGCAAGAACGCACCAACGTTGCGCCGATTCAGTTGCATTGTAAAGCTGGTTGTTCCGGTCGATGCAGTACCTGATGCGGCGATGAGAGGTGCATGCACCGAGTACTCGTATGCGGCATTGAGCTGATAGAATTGTTCATTGATCGAGGTGTAGGAATGCGTGACTCGACTGGTAGAATCGGTAGGGGAGACGGTATCACTGAGCAGGGCAGTCTGAGTAGACGTTCCATACCACAGAAGAGCGGCACGATAGGGGTGCTGACTTTGGTCTGTTCCACCGTGTTCCCAGCGCACGACTAGATGACGGTTAAATGGTACACTGTCCGCGATGAGATAGCGGTAGAGTGCGGCACCGTCGATGTTCGTACCCGATGGGTTGTTAATACTGCTCGGTAGACCTCCAAGGGGAAGCGAAGTTTGTTGTCCTCCATTCCAATAGTTTCCACCCGTACCCCACTCTTCGGTTCCAGTGACCGCGATCTGAGGTGTCTGACTATCATCCAGGTAGATACGTGGGTCTCCTTCCAGCGTACCATCTGGCTCAGAAAAATTGATCACGGTGCCTACCAGTTTGCCACTTCCCTGCACATCCAGAAAGGTCATGTCCTGTCCAGGGCGTGGGTGAAGTGTGCCAGTGTATGTGGCATGAAATGGTGCCCACTCTTGCGGGGGATCGGAGAAAGGCTCGTAGCGCACACTCCAGCGAACCGCTTTCAGGGGCACATCGCTCTGAAGTGCGATGGAGGCGCGTGAGGAAAAAGGCATAGGCCAGTAGAGACTTACCGCCATCATCCCGTCTTGAGTTCGCTTCATTCCAGCAATCCATCCACGCACGAGGGGGCGATTCTGAGGGAAATAGACTCCCGCGCCATCGCCTCCCAGGAATTTTAGGGGCGCGTTGACACTTGGCTGCGCCTCGCCATCCCAGGAGATTAGCAAGCGTGCGTTGCCAAGATTCACCATATCCTGTGCGGGAACCCGAAATTCCAGTACACGAATCTGCGCCGGACCATGAAGCGTCACTACAGGGGTTGCGCTCTGTGTGACCGCTTTCAGGGTGCCCTGTTGCTCGGAAATCAACTGAGGTGCAATATCGCTTCCGGCACAACGCAGCAAGGAAGCGACATCATTTACCGCTTCGTGACCATTCCAGCTCTGTAGGTCAGTGCCAAAGGGAAGTTTACGATAGAGGGCGTAGAAGTTTCCATTGGCATGCTGCGAGGTCCATTGCATGCTTTGCTGAAACGGAATAGCTGTAGCCACGATGCTACTGCCCTGGCTCTGCTGCATGTTCAGGCTCAACGGATAGGGGAAGCCGCTTGCCGGATAACTGGTGGGATTGGTTTGTCCCAGATCGCTCTGGTTCACCGTTGTAGGAAAACGTCCGTCTAACGAGAGGTTCCAAGGGCCACCATAATCCTGTTGCATACGCAAAAATGTCACAATGCCGGGTCCCATTTGATCGAAAAGAACATGCTCACCATTCGGTAGAACGCGTAGCACATGCCTATTATCGGCGTTGCTACCAGCAAGGTCGGCTGTAGACGCTCCCTCAACACGGTCTCCCAATTCTAAATATGAAAGTTTATCCAGGTGACGATAGGCATCGAGGCCAAGATACAATGGTGGAGGAGTGAGTTGAGTTTTTACCGCTCCCTCTGAGTTCTTCTGACCGCTCCCCATAGTGGTACACGACTTGACGGTTTTGATTGAGTCAGGGAGAGGCCAGCAGCTTGTGTCTATCATGACGAATGCCACAAGAAATAGGATCAGGAAGGCGATGCGGCCTTTCATCCTGCGAGCCTCGCGCATGCAGCATTTCCTTTCGTTGCTTTAATCGTGGTTCGTGCCGAGTACACGAGTATTCAGCCATGCGTTGCGGAACGCCCTACGCGGGTCGAGTCGCTTCATAAGGCGAACGAAATCTGTATGACGCTTGTAGAGCGGTGCGATTGTCGTTGCGTCCGCATGGAAGACCTTGCCCCAGTGTGGGCGTGCCTCGAAAGGGGCTAACGCGTCCTCGATCCGGGCGACCATTTCATTGACTGCGTTTTGCTCACGCTTCCATGTAAAGTGGAAGCCAACAGAATCTTCTTCGTAGTTCATACTCATCCACAGCCGGTCCGCAGCTACTCGGCGAATCTCGCTCACCAGTAGGAGGGGTCTCATCTCATCTGCTAGCTCACGCATAGCTTCTATAGCTGCGATTGCATGGCGGCGTGGGAAAAGATACTCTGATTGGATTTCTGCGCCGTTACTAGGTGTGTAACCCATGCGGAAATGCGATAAGCGGTCAGACCACAGGCCGGGACGCCCCAACTGCGGTGTAGCAGACGTGGGGTCGTGTCCAAGAATCGGGTGGCGGTCAACTGTTGCGGCAACCGCGCCGAAGAGGTCGCCCCCTATCCGGTCGGGTTCATCCATCCGACTCTTGACCCATACCTGCTCATTCGTCTGGTCCCAACGGGTGAAGACGCTCACGCTGTAGCCGCTAGAAGTGATCTCGTCGAAGTGATCGTAGAGAGCCTTCCAACTGAGACCCTCAAACACCCGCTGCTTCACTGAGTAGACGGGCTGTACGTCGAGGGTGAGCCGAGTGACCGCGCCGAGTACACCGAGTCCAACCACCATACCATCGAAGTCAGCGTCGCCCCTGCGTGCCTTGAGAATCTCACCTTGTGATGTCACGATCTCTAGCCCCGCCACCGCAGTCGCAAGGTTGCCACAGGTGACGCCTGAGCCATGAGTCGCCGTCGCCACAGCACCCGCAACAGAGATGTGGGGAAGCGATGCGAGTGTGTGCAAGGCAACTCCCTCGTCATTCAATATTTTGGACAGCTCGCCGTACTTCACTCCGCCGCCCAAAGAGACCGTGTGTGCTTCGTGGTCAACAACCACGTTAGCGGGCAGGTTTTCAAGTGAGATGAGATCCGAGGCATCGGCGATGTCGTTGAAGGAGTGTCGTGAACCCAACACATGCACGTTAGCGGCATTGGCAACGATCTCTTGCACCTGTTCGATAGCCGTTGGTCGGTGCAGCCTCTTCGCTCGGTACGTGTAGTTGCCAGCCCAGTTCTTTTCCGGCGTATGTGTCTCAATCATTGGCTTCCTCGAATATTTAAGTGCTTTTTGCTCTTTTCCACTCATCTCGTTTCGGAGTTACAGTGGATTTCTCATTTGTTGTCTTGTCGTTGGATTTCAACAGTGAGATATGTGACGATATCCCATGCGTTGTGAATTCCATCGAACAGAAACAGCACGACAACCGCACCGATAAGGAACATTGCGCTTATAGGATTGATGAGAAGCACAAATGCCGCGACGAAAAATGTTACATAGCAGGCAAACGGAATGATGACGTGACATATCCAGTCTTCCAGCACAGGTTTATAGATATTCAGCCGAGTAAACCGTCGCATGATAATGGCAATATAGAGCATTCCCCCTAGACCAATGAGACCGAGCAAAAGGCTTGGAATCTGAAGTCCTGACCAGGGGGCACTGAAAAGTACGGCGGTAAGGAACGCAACACAAAAATGTATCACAGTTGGTGTATTAAATGCGCCTTGTGCATCATTAGTACCTTGACGACGTAAATTTGTGCCTATTGTAATAGCCACGAACATCAGCCCTATCAGGGTCGCGGCTGCCGTTCCAACGATGGTGTAAAAGCTTTCCCAAGCGGTGAGGAGTGGCATGTTAGCCTCTAACACGATAAAATTCCCTCCAAGATGTCTTCCCTACATTGTAGCACATCTCTCATCAGGGCCGATTGGGGAAGCAAGGAGACCACAAGGGTCTCCCCTACATTTCATTACCATCTTTAATTTTTAAGCCGCATAATCGCATCCTTGCAATAATCAACCACCGAAAGGACGCGATAAATCGGTCCCTACAGGGTTTCATCGCGGACCATGTGGTCTCCGACAATCGCGGTACGTTTGTGAGCTGCCTCCTTCACTTCGATCTTATCATAGCCCTTCACTTTATAAATGATCGTGGAGATGAGCCAGCTTGCAAGAAATAGACCAACGATCACCACACCAAGAAGACCAAAATTGTCATTGAGGTTGCCTACTTGATCCCAAAGTGGTCCGCTCAGATTCAACTCCTGAGCAATAATACTTAAAGCCTCAAGGCTTCCAACGACTAGTGCGACAATGACCGAAATGAAGGTGATGTTCAGATTGTAGTACAGTTTACGAATGGGTTTTACAAAAGCCCACCCGTAAGCACCCAACATTAAAATACTATCAGTAGTATCCATAATCGTCATTCCGGCGGTGAATAGCGCGGGAAAGATGAGAATGGAGACAATAGGAATATGACCGGCTGAAGCCGCCGCTATTCCTAGAAGCCCAACCTCGGTGGCGGTATCAAAACCTAGACCGAAGAGTACTCCGACAGGATACATCTTCCAACTTCGGTCTGTCACCTTGAGCAATGGACGGAAGAAGCGGCCCATGAGTCCACGCTGATTTAATGACTCGTCTAAGGTAAAGTCATTGTACTCGCCACCATTCTTCACCTCACGAAACGTCTTGTAAATATCCAAAAGGACGATGATATTAATGGCGGCGATGAGAAGCAGAAAGAGGGCGGAGACGGAAGTACCCACTAGTCCACCAATAGATTTGAGATAATCGAAACTGCCTACTGCAACCGCAGCAAGTGCAATAAGGATTGTCAAGAACACTACAATAGTGGAATGACCCAGCGAGAAGAAAAGACCGACGCCGACGGGTCTTTGCCCCTCCTGCATGAGCTTCCGCGTGACGTTATCAATAGCTGAAATATGATCCGCATCGAAGGCGTGACGGAGACCAAAGACATAGGCTATTAGAGCCGTACCCATCAGAGCTGGTACACGTCCGAACGCAATGAAAGCAAGAATCCAGGCAAGGACGTTATAGCCTACTAACAATACATAAATGGCGATGACTCTACGCCGTACATCGCTTGAGCTTTGACGAAAGACTCGTGAGAGCGCGGAAACACCAAAACTACTGCTCATGACATCTCCTTTCAAACACCTCTAAAAGCTGGAACGGGAAGTTGAACATAGAGAAATAAAAGGTTTTACGAGGAATAGCACTACGGGACAAATGAGAGAAATTCCCTCTTGCAATAATTTTGCAATAAGCAAGAGGAAAAGTCAAGGAAAATAAAATAGCAGAGTTCATTGTAGGAAAACAACTGGGTTGTTTTCCTACCAATGAACTCTGCTATTACAAATGTACTTCTCAGTTACGCTTCAACTCTTTTTCCAGTTCGCCAATCGCATTCACAACCATCTGCGTCACATCCTCAAGCACTTGAGAGTCGAAATGAAAGCTTGCACCTGCCTCTTTGTACAATTCTGGTAGTGTGCGTGTCACGCCGAGAGAGAGGGCATGGCGGTATTGTTGCAATGCGGGTTGCGGATCGTGTAAGTAATTGCGCCAGACCTGCAACGCGCCGATAGTCGCAAAGGCATATTCGATGAAGTAGAAGGGGTCTAAGAAAAAG
>CAXUGH010000314.1:0-6279 GCA_964250365.1 uncultured Ktedonobacteraceae bacterium | reverse complement strand
GTATCTATTGGAGTTTTTATGGCTATCTTCCTATCTCTGGCATATGTACTTGACTGGGGCTGGTTGCGTATCGGTCCGCCCTATGTCTATATCAATATCAACCCCACTATTTTTCAGATCGGACCGTTTGGAGTGCGCTGGTATGGGTTGATGTATGTCGTTGCGATTCTCATTGGCCTGTGGGCTATTCGGGGCTATACAGAACGGAAAGGTATCTCGCAGGTTTTAGTGAATCGCGTGCTATGGTGGTGTATCGCTGCGGGCGTGATTGGAGGGCGGCTCTACTTTGTGGTGCAGCAGCCCGACCTTGTGACGAGCTATCTTCTGCAACCCTGGCGCATTCTGGCAACGTGGGAGGGCGGCATGGCCTTTTTCGGTGCCATCTTTCTGGTGATTGCGACGTTGTTCTGGCGAGCGCAAGTCGAGCGCGTCAATCCGCTTGTACTTATTGACGCCGGAGTCTTGTTTGCTGCCGTTGGTCAAATCTTCGGACGCATCGGCAACCTTATCAACGGCGATATTATCGGCTATCGTAGCACGCTTCCCTGGTCAACAGTCTATCAAAATCCCCATAGCTGGGCGTGTCTCAATCCCGCGACCTGTAACGTACCGGTGCAACCTGCCGCCGCTTATGAGCTACTCACCAATCTAGTTGTACTGGCTCTTCTGTTGCTCTTGACCCGCTACACTCGACGCCCAGGGGCACTTATGCTCACGTACCTCTATTGCTACGTCATCACACAATTTCTGCTCTTCTTTACGCGCGACAATGCCATAGTGAGTTTTCTCGGTCTCAACTGGGGACTCAAACAAGCTCAATGGACCTCGCTTGTCGTCTTTCTCGTGTTGCTGCCTATCACTTATATTGTGCTACGGTACTCTTCTCCAATACCAGAGGGAGAGAAGGCAGCAACCTATGGAATTTCACAGAAGGCGAAGCCGCCCCTACTGCCAAAAACGCTCGATGGCGAGATGGTTGAGGTAAAAGAAGATAGTAAGTCAGAGGTTATAGAGAAAAAATGAGACGAAACTCGTTTCGTCTCATTTTTTCTCTATAACCTCTGGCCTTAGAGGACACGTGCAAACAGATTATTTTCACCGATTACATCAGGACCCACGCGCGAAGTCGCAAGTTGATAGCATTCTTGACTACGCCAATGTTTCTGCACATCTTCGGGCATCTGCATCATGAATGTATTGGGATTCATCTGCGTGCGGTGCATTTTTTCGACATGTACCTTTTCCTCTTGCCACTGCTCCACGTTGAGGCGAACCGAAATCTGCTCGTCCGATAATCCTAACGTAGAGATATCCAGGTTTCTGAATACGCTATCAAAGCTTTCGTGCCCTCCCAGCCATTCCGCCATTGTCGTAATCATGTTGCGCTGAAACGAGGTGTAGTAAAGCTTGGAGGATTTGTGTGCAGACCCCAGTTCAGGATAGAGGGCACTATCGGCTGCGGCATGAAAGGCACTTGTTGCATACTGATAGACGGCGATGTGGTCAGGATGTCCGTAAACACCGGACTCATCGAATGTGACGATGATGTCAGGATGAAATTGGCGAAGAATAGCAACAAGTTTGCCAATCGCCTCAGCGGGATGAACGCGCACAAATGCTTGTGTGTCCCGATTCTGAGGTGAGCCAGCCATGCCAGAGTCCTGGTAATTCAGAAACCACAGATGAGGCACATGCAATGCGGATGCAACGTTTCGCATCTCCTGTTCGCGCACCTGTCCCAAATTTTCAGGAGTTGCCAGCGTCGTGTCTGTAATCTCTCCCACTTCGCCGCGCGTCGCGTACACAAGTCCAGTCTCTACTCCTTGTGCAGCATAGTGTAGCAATGTTCCACTCATCAAATTCTCGTCATTGGGATGGGCGAACACGCCAAGTAGTCGTTTTGTTGCCATGACTCTCGTTCCTTTGCGTTGTTCCTAGCGAACGGAACTTCAGCGTCAACTGTAACATGTGTCCTTTGTGCGTGTCAATCCTCATTTCAATGCGGAGGCAAGACATCATGACAGGGGCAGAGTTGCTGTCATGCTACCTCTATATAGACGTTCCGCACATATCCCTAAAGAATGGAAAAACTATATAATGCACGTATCTATCTTATCAAAGATAAATATGATAGAGTATTATTACTATGCAGGCAAGGATGCCTCCTGATGAAGTCGAACCGCAGGGAGACCGCGAGGGTCTCCCCTACATCTTCACCTGTGCCCAACGTGTAGGGGAGACCCTCGCAGTCTCCCTGCTTTTGGTATAATCTAATGGATAAGGAGTAACCACTAATGGCAAGAACAATTTTAGATAAAGAATTACAAGAACTGGACGCCCAAATTATTCAACTCGGCTCTTTAGTTGATGATGCTCTGGCGAAAGCTCTGGATGCACTCGAAACGGGCGATCTTGCGAAATCGGGTACTGTGATTGAGGCCGACGCCATCATAGATAGCCTACGAGCCGCCGTTGAGGAACATGCGATCCGCCTCTTGACGATGCAGCAACCACTTGGCGGACGCGACCTGCGCTATCTCGCCTCCGCGCTCTCCATTGCGGGCGATCTCGAACGCACTGGCGATGGCGCGGCTGGTATCGCACAAATTCTGCTACGAATGGCACCTTTACGTGGAAGCGCAATGCCGCATGTGAAGATAGACGGAGCAGCCGAGGTCGCAGCTCATCACGGTGCCGTTGAGATTACCGAGGCGTCGATCATGCATGGTCTGTTAGAACTGGGGAAAGAGGCGCGGCGCGTACTACAAGGCACCATGAAGGCATTTGCCGACCGCAACGTCAACGCCGCTCGCTACATCTGGGAAGAGGACGATGTGGTCGATGTACGCTATCATCTGGTACGCCACGACCTCATGGCAATGATGGCTGGCACTCGCGCCATTCCCGCTCTGCAGAATGACTCGCTCATTCTACAGCGTGCCACCTACCTGCTCTGGATTGGTCATAAACTAGAACGGGTAGGCGACCACTGCCAGAACATCTGTGAGCGCATTGTCTTTATTCTCGAAGGTGAGACATCAATCGCTCGCTCCACACCAGAGTAGTTCTAACACAACAATACACTGCAAAACATCACAGATGTTTTGCAGTGTATTGTTGTGTTATGCTGCTTTAATTGCGTTCCAGAAGTAGTTCGAGAGTTGCACATAACCCGCTGCGCTGGGATGAAAACCATCACCACTTATATATTCTGGATGGCTTGTAATTTGACTTTGATGGCTAAACAAATCGACAAGCGTTACGTTATAACGTGCCGCCGTTATTGTTATCGCAGCATTCCATCGCTGAATTTCTGTTACTGTATTCGCTTTTCTTGTTGCCGACTGTCCCTTAAAGAGAGGCAGAAGCGTGAGATTGGGCAAATTCGCCATGACGATACATGCCTTCGTACCTGCACGTAGCTGCCGCAATAGACTATCCAGGTCTTTCATATATCCATTATAGGATACGCCCCCTGCAAAGTCGTTTACAACGAGCCAGATGGTAATGAGGTTGGGATGAGTATTGAGTGCGAGCGGTAGCTCCTGTGTCATAGCCTCGTGCAGCCGAATACCACTAACACCGAGATTGAGCAGGTGCGAACCTTTTTGCAAGTGTGCCGCTAATAAGGGAACGTAGCCCTGTGACCCTGGCTCATCGCTACCAACGCCAACAGCATCCGAGGCACCTAACGCAACATATGTTACAGGCGTACTCAGAATTTGGTGGGCTGAAACTGGTTGTGTCGCCGTTGGCGTAGGCTTGGGAAGTGTAGTACTTGTGCTACTTCCACTACAAGCAACGAATACAAGTGCTAACAGACAAAGCAGGAAGGAAAAACGACGTGTATATATTTTCATTGTTCTTGTTTTCAGAATAGTTGACCATTTTGTTCTTCCTGCATTGTATCACAAGGATAAAGAGCAGCATGAAATCTTCGCACCAGTGCCACGTGCGAAGATTTCATGCTGCTCTTTATCTACATTTTTCCTTGAAAGGCACGGCGAAAGTAGGTGAACGCTTCGCGTTCTTTGCCCCGTGCTTCGAGGAGTTGTGCATACTGCATAGACTGCTCTCTCACCTCTTCGCGCCGCTGCAGATGCTCCATCATCGCAAGCCCCTGTACAAAATGCTCGTCGCCGCGCTCGAATTCCTGTTGTGCGTATTCGACCCTTCCAAGCACGATGCTCGCATCAGCCGCTGTAACAGTCTCGCCAGAGGGTTGCGCCAAACGATACGCCTTTTCTGCGTATCGTCGGGCCTCATTCATATTTTGCTGATTGAAATACCAGTCCGCGAAGCGAGCGGCAAGATTAGCTTGCAGGAGAGGCTGCGAAAACTGTCTCGCTTCCAACTCTTTCAGGCGTTGAAAAGCCTCTTCCGCATCGCCTTTCGTAAGAGCTTGTCCGAGATAGTGATATAACTCCTCGCTTTCATGATGTCGAGCGTCCTGTGCCGAGAAAAGCATCGACTGGTAGGCGTAGAGTTCGGAGGCATAGTTGTCTTCGTTACTAATGGAGTATTGTATAAGAGCATTAAGAATTACATAGGCTTTTTGTGGCGTATTCCATTCTTCTGTAACAGATAAGGCTTGACGAAACAAACCCATTGCCTCGTCAAATTCTTGAAGCTCCGCATACTGTGCCCCAAGTTTTGTCGTCACACTTGCGATAAGAAAAGCATTCCGTACCTCGGCCTCCTCCAACGTGTTCAGGCAACGTTGATAGGCAAGAATTGCCTCTTTTGTCTTCTTGCCCTGTGCTACGAGCGCATCGCCCAGTAGTGCCTGTATATGTGTGTGTAGATACAAGTTATTTGCATCTTTGACTACTTGTACCATGCTGGAGAAAATATTTTCGCTCTCCACGAAATGACCTGCAAGCAGATGAGCGCGTCCTAATAGATAGCGATGCCAGAGTTGCTGTAGACGTTTCATGCGCTTGGCTGAGGTGCGCGTGAGCAGCTCTATAGCTTTCTTGCTATCGTTCTGCGCGAGACGCAACTGTACCTCTAGTAAGAGCGTATCTCCCTCGTCCTCTTCGCGCTCTGGTTGACTGGGAGTAGTACTAACTTGCTGATTATTTTGCTGTGAGCGTTTTGGCAAAAGTTCTGTGGAGGAAAGCCCAAGCCGTCCCGCGAGAATTTCTAATGCTCGCAGCGATGGATGAATTTGCCCACGTTCAATGGCTGATATGTAACTTACTGAAAAATCTGGATGTGCCAATTGACTTTGTGTATAGTGTAACGCCACGCGTGCTATACGTATTCTTTCCCCTACGGATTTCCCGATTTTGTTTGGGGATGAGTCGGGGGACATATGTGGGCCTCCTATTGTAGTATTTTGTAACGGAAGTTTGTAAAACAAGAAAACTTCATAACCAGTGTATTGTAAATTAAGGTTGTGTTTTGTGTCAATATCTTCTAGGTATACATTTCAGCAAATATTTATGAAATTATTATACTTATCTAGTGTAGTCGTTCGCTTGCTACCGAATAATAGCACAGAAACCACTGCTATGCTATAATTTCGGGCAAGAATAAAGAGCGTTCGTTGCTTTTGGCGCGGAAGAGAAGAGGTATCATGTTTCGTTTTTTGACGGCTGGCGAGTCACACGGTCCGTGTTTAACGATTATTGTTGAAGGTCTACCAGCAGGTCTCGCGGTGGAGAAGGCTATTGTCGATTCTGATTTGCGGCGGCGACAGGGCGGCTATGGACGCGGCGGACGTATGAAGATCGAGAAGGACGCGATTACATTCCTATCGGGTGTGCGTCACGGTAAAACGCTTGGCTCTCCCATCACCATGCAGATTGAGAACCGTGATTGGGTCAACTGGGAGGAGCGCATGAGTGCCACGCCAGTCGATGCTGAGACGGAGGCGGTGACGCGTGTGCGTGCAGGTCATGCCGATTTCGCGGGTGCGATAAAATATGGGCACGACGATGTACGCAACGTCATCGAACGTTCAAGCTCGCGCGAGACCGCTTCACGCGTCGCCGTTGGCGGCCTCTGCCGTCAATTTCTCGCCTCATTCGGTATCGAAGTGCATAGCCACGTCCTCTCCGTCGTCGAGGTTGGCTACGATCCTCTCCCAGCCATGACGCGTGACGCTTACCCCGACAACATATGGCAAACTGTGGAAGAGTCGCCGATGCGTTGCGCCGACGCTACTCTCACTGAAAAAATGATCGCGCGTATCCTTGAAGCCAAGCGCGAAGGCGATACCTGCGGCGGCGTCTTCGAGGTTGTTGCTCTCGGCGTGCCAATCGGCCTCGGCAG
>CAXUGH010000313.1:0-6284 GCA_964250365.1 uncultured Ktedonobacteraceae bacterium | reverse complement strand
TCTCTACACTTTCCGCAGAACGCCTCAATGAGTTAGTTGTTGAGTGTGTGATTGAGCTTTCTCCTTATGCCTCTGATTATCGGCAACGTGTGAATGCATTGCTCACGCGTGGTCCTTTCCTGAAACTCGCAGCCGATCAGTTACTGAGTACTCCAGGAACTGCTAATTGGTTTGCCGATCTGGATAGGGAGCAACAGATATGGATATCTCCTAATGGGCACTCTCCTACACAGGTTTCCTTTCACTTGGACTTACATCCTTTTACTCAAGACGTGACTAAGCCTACCTCTGCCCTCTGGACCTCGACACGCGTTGGAAATAGTCTCGGTTCTTGGATTCCTTATCTACGTTGGGGTGAGGATCGTCGTCGATCACCTTATCATCCTTGGTGGTTAGAAATCTATTCTACAGCTCGTGTATACGAAGTTCACGGGCCGGAGGCATGGCACTCACTCTGTTTGGCATTTCCACTCCACAAGGATAACAACTATATCATGCCAAACTGGGAGAAGGTAGTACATGCATGGGATGGTGTTCACGTTTCAATAGGTGGCTTGCTTACCACCGAACAAGTTTGTTGGAGTACGGCGCAAGGATGGACACAACTCTCCGGTTGGGGAGTAGAGAGTACCGTCTGGCTACGATGGGCATTTACTCAGATGGAGCGTTTGCCAGATATTAACTAGTGATCATTATATTGTTTAAGCTAAACTCTATTAAGAAATAGAGTCATATGCAAAGTGCGTTTAGTAGAGGAACCAAGAAGGTGAAAAATCTTCCATTTTATAAATGTGCTATTTATCTAGATTCCTCTTGCAGAAAATTTTCCATCAGGATAGTGATTGAGGTAGAGCTAAGATAGATGCTATTAGCCAATAGCATCTATCTTAGCTCTATTCTATACAAGGACAGAGACATTTGCCCTTGTATTTACATCAAATGTATTTATTCTGGCAGTTGCGGATTCTTTAGTAGATTATCGAGTGTTGACTGCTTTACGCGATAAGCCTGCCTTTTATTCATGTGAGGAAGCGTGATTGCTTCCAGCGAACCACTCTTGATCCAGCGGCGTACTGTTGTATCATCGACGCGGAGGCGACGCGCAACTTCGCGCACGGTCAATAATTCATCATGTTTCTCTTGAGCCATAGCGTTTTTCTCTCCTGTACCATTCAAATTTTCTTTTTCAATTGTGTTGCTTCGACGGGGCATGATAGTATTCTCCCTTTTCTTTGGTGAGAGCGAAATGATAAGATTCCATTCCTCTCAGACAGAACATTTCCAGACATGTTACACTGGCAATAGGGCGGTGGTTACGCGTGGGACCGCGCATACCTTCTTTGCTACATATATGGCAACGCAAAGAACAACACTGCTTGCCAGCTAACTATAATATACATCTCGACACAAAATGCTGTAAAATACAGCATGAACGGAACACTCTTTGTGAAGAGGTGTTCCTAACATAGAGAGGGTTTCCATGTCAACAATTAAAGTAGTGATAAGCGATCTACATCTCGCCGATGGCACCTCCATTCTCGATTGCTTCGGGGATCGGCAACAAACCGCCTTTGAGGGACTGCTTGCAGCAACTGCGTCGAGTTCTCCGTTCAGTCAAGCCGAAAGCGTCGAACTGATTATCAATGGCGATTGCTTCGACTTTCTCGTAACAACACCATATACCACTAATAATTCGACGGATGCCGCAACCGCTGTACAAAAAATTTCCAGGATTATCGCAGCCCATCAACCTTTCTTCGCGGCGTTACGCACCTTTATCGACACCCCTGGGAGACGCGTAACGTTCACGACAGGCAATCACGACCTTGAGCTGTGCTTTGCCGAAGTGCGAACTACAATCACTGCCGCGATCACTGGTAACGCCTCCACAACAGAAGACGAACGCATCTACTTCTGTCCCACCCGCTTCTATCGCCCATTGCCCGATGTCTATATCGAGCATGGCAACTGCTATGATTTCTGGAATCATGCGATACAAGGCTTGTGGGACGAGCAAGGGCAGCCGCTCAATCGCAATCCAAGTACGCTTACCCTCTCAGTCGGCTCGACCTATTTTCAGCGTGCGGCCTATCCAATTAGCATTCAGCACGCCTATTTCGATCACTTCGATCCGCCTCTCAATAGCGTGCGCCAGATTGCTCTGCTGTGTCTGCTAAACCCTGATCTCGTTGCCGACGTTGCGAAGCACACGACGCAGTTACTTTCATACCTCCGTCAACCGTTAGAAAACATATCCCTATTAGATAGACGTAATCCAGTACGCCTTTTTGAAGAAGCTATCCAGGACTTCAGTGCGTTTCAGAGCGATATGGTTGCACAAAAACGCGACTGGACGCCAATTCAAGACGAGTCTGCACAACAGATTTCGCAAGCGGACATTGCGGAATTTCTGCTGGCACATTCAGCGTTGTCACTTTCACCAACAGAAGCCGTTGCCACGCTTTGCGTCCCTACAGCCTATGCAATGGGCGAAGAGGTGGCGGTTGGCATGCACAACGTCCTTTCCAGCGACCCGACACTTCGCTATGCAATAGCAGGCCATACGCACCAATTACGTTTTGATCCAGGGAGCGACGCACAGCACACCACATACTTCAATACCAGCAGTTGGACGACTCATCTAGCTCTGCCAGACTCAACTGAGGTCACACCAGAGCTAGTGGCATGGCTGCAAGCTCCCGACTGGCGCAATGTCGCATTACGAGACATCACGCAGTTTCCCTTTGTACTTGTGACATCTTCCCTGGATGAACCCTCTCACGCAAGTCTATGCGCGTGGGAAGGTGGCACGAATGGCAACTACCGGATTTTGGTAGAAGCATAAGAATAGTATAGAATGTAGTGTAAGATAAAAAGAGCGAGATTACAATAGATGAAACGCAAGAAATTAGTTCTCTTTGACGGTCATGCAATGGTACATCGCGCATTTCATGCGGTACCCGAAGACCTCTCGACCAGTTCCGGTGAGCCGGTAAACGCAACGTTTGGCTTTACGTCGATGCTCATGAAGGCTCTCTCTGAGGAGCGACCCGATTATATCGCCATGACTTTTGATCGCCCCACGCCGACCTTTCGCCACGAGCAGTTCGCGCCTTACAAAGCGCAACGTCCCACGATGCCCGACAATATGCGCCCACAATTCGGACGTATTCGTGAAGTTGTGCAAGCATTCGGCATTCCTATCTACGAAAAAGATGGCTTTGAGGCCGACGACGTGCTGGGTACACTTTCGGTACAGGCTACCGCATTCGATGTCGATACCATCATCTATACTGGTGATATGGACACGCTGCAACTGGTCAACGATCATGTCATGGTCAAGGTGGCGAAGCGCGGTATCTCGGAAGTGACCGAGTACGACGATCCAGCGGTTGAGGCTCGCTATGGCTTTGTGCCGCTAAAGCTTCCAGATTTCAAAGGGCTAGTTGGCGACAAATCCGATAACATCCCTGGCGTTCCTGGTATCGGCGACAAGACCGCGAGCCGTCTTATCAACGACTACGGCGACCTTGATGGCATCCTGGCGCATACCGACGACCTCAAACCAAAGGAGCAAAAACTGCTGCACGAATGGGCAGAGCAGGCGCGACAGAGCAAGTATCTGGCGACTATTGTGCGAGATGTGCCGGTGCAGCTTGACCTTGAGGCATGTCGTCCTGACAAGATTCATAGCGAGCGTGTGCTGGCAATTTTCCGTGAGCTAGGTTTCCGTTCGCTGGTCGAGAAAGTGCTGACTCTATTCAAGCAATTGGGGGTAAGCACGCCAACTTCTCTCGACGAAGTGTTGCCGCCAGCCAATGGTGCGAGCCGTACCGAAGAGCAAACAACCGCTAGCAGCGACAATGCGAACGGCGCAACACCGAGTAAGCCACGCGATCCCTCTGTCTTCGCACAGGACTCTAATTTGTTGTATGCAGCTCCGCTCGGAGTAGTGCCGATTCTGCCGCTTCCCACGCCGCCCGAAGGCACCATTTTCGATGCGAGTCATGCTATTGCGACACATGAGCAGACAAGTAGCTCAACTATGCAAGAAACGCCTGTCGAGGACGATGACTTTGAGCAGTTGAGTCTGTTTGAGGTACCTGACACGCAGCCCGAAGTGCGAAAACTACGTCTGCCCAGTCCGACCAGTACGCCATCGGTACCCCTGTTTCTGGATGATGAATCGGTGCCAAAGACGAGTACGCTCATCGTCGATAACGAAGAGACTCTGCGTGTGTTGGTGAAAAGTATTTCTGATGCAGGTCTCGTTGGCCTCGACACCGAGACCACATCGGAAAACCCACATTCTGCCGAACTGGTAGGTATCTCTTGCTCGATGGCGGCGGGCGAGGCGTACTACATTCCCGTTGGGCATCTCCGTACTCCCGATGGTCAAGAGCCAGGAACACAACTTCCTTTGAAACTTGTAATTGACCGCTTGCGTCCAGTGTTGCAGGACAAGACGATTCGCAAGTACATGCACAATGCGAAATATGACATGGAGATACTGGCACACTACGATATCGAGATGCAAGGACTGGCCTTCGACTCGATGGTAGGTGCCTATCTTGCGGAACCAGGACGGCGTGGCGTTGGCTTGAAAGATCAGGTTTTTCAGCGTATCGGCCCCATCATGACACCTATCACAGACCTCATTGGTACGGGCAGCAAGATGATTAGTATTGCACAGGTGCCGATACGCAGAGTTGCCGACTACGCGGGTGCCGATGCAGATATGACGTTGCGTCTCGTCAAACCAGTCGTCGCCGACTTAGAGCAAAACAACTTGATGGACCTCTACAACAAGATTGAATTGCCGCTTACCCCTGTTTTGATGCAGATGGAACGCTATGGTGTTGCGCTGGATGGCGACTTTTTGCGAAGCCTATCCGTGAGCCTTGAGGAGCAGTTATACACGCTTGAGCAGTCTATCTATGACTCCGTTGGGCATAAGTTCAACATCAATTCGACCAAGCAACTTGGCGATATTCTCTTCAATGAGTTGAAGCTACCATCGGGCAAGAAAACCAAAACAGGCTACTCTGTCGGTGCCGATGTTATCGAAAATCTACGTGGCAAGCATCCGATGATTGACTACCTGTTGGAGTATCGCCAACTGAACAAGCTCAAGTCAACCTATGTCGATGGCTTGCTCGCGTTGATGGACCCCGTGACTGGTCGTGTCTATACCTCGTTTAATCAGACCATCGCGTCTAGCGGACGACTTTCATCGAGCAACCCGAACCTACAGAATATTCCTATCCGCACCGAGGTTGGACGCCAGATTCGCCGTGCGTTTATCGCCGACCCCAGCTATGTGTTGCTGACCGCCGACTACTCGCAATTTGAGCTACGTATTCTCGCGCACATCACTGGTGAGCCGCGCCTCGTCGAAGCCTTCAACAACGACGAAGATATTCACACCATCACCGCGTCAACCCTGTTTAACGTGCCTGTCGAAGAGGTGACGAAGGATCAACGTCGTCTCGCCAAAACCGTCGTCTACGCCGTGCTATACGGACAATCCGCCTTTGGTCTCTCACAGGTGACTGGCATGAGCAATGTCGATGCCGCCAACTTCATTCGCCGCTATCACGAGATATTCCCAAATATCAAGGGTTACGTCGATGGCACGCTCAATCAAGCGCGTAAACAAGGCTACGTCAACACTCTGTATGGGCGCAAACGCTTCTTCCCTGATATGCATGCTCTTTCGCACGTTGAGCGGCAAGCCCTCGAACGTGAAGCCATCAACATGCCGATTCAGGGCACCAACGCCGACCTCATCAAGATTGCCATGATTAACCTGAGTCACGACTTTACGACCAAACGCATGAAGACGCGTATGCTGCTCCAGGTGCATGACGAGCTGGTCTTCGAGGTGCCTGTGGAGGAGCTTGACCGCGCCAGAGCCATCATCAAAGACAGAATGGAGGGCGTCGAGAAACTGAACGTGCCCATCAAAGTCGAGATGAAGATAGGGAGAAACTGGTATGAAGCGGAACCGATGGAATAGGAGAATACATCGTGCAATGTTGTTTCCATGACAAGGGCAAGCCCTGTCACTACTATAGACGCAATAGCGGCACGAGCGTAGTATAGTAGTGACAGGGCTTGCCCCTGTCATGCTAGCTCACATATGATAAGGTGTATGTAACAAAATATTGCTTCATTCGTTTAACCTACAGATGTTGATACACTCTCAAGGAGTTTCTTTTCAATGCAGCTATCTCATCTCATCAATAATTTACCACCATATCACTTTGCCGATGCCAAGCGCA
>CAXUGH010000312.1:0-6289 GCA_964250365.1 uncultured Ktedonobacteraceae bacterium | reverse complement strand
TTATTGTCCTGCTGTGAGTAAGGCACGTGCAATTACCATGCGTTGTATCTGGTTCGTGCCTTCGTAAATCTGTGTGATTTTGGCATCGCGCAACATGCGCTCGGCAGGGTACTCTGTGATGTAGCCATAGCCGCCAAGCACCTGTATCGCGTCGTTCGTAACATCCATCGCGGCGTCGGAGGCAAAGAGCTTTGCCATTGACGAATACTTGCTGAAGTTCTTTTCGCCGCGATCAATCATCTCGGCGACGTTGTAGACGAGCAAGCGGGCGGCCTCGGTTTTGGTCGCCATGTCTGCCAGCATGAACTGAATGCCCTGATTTTCGGCGATGGGTTTGTTAAACTGCACACGCTGTTTCGCATAGGCAACGGCAAGGTCCAATGCGCCTTGAGCGATGCCAACGGCCTGTGCGCCAATACCAGGGCGAGTGCGATCAAGCGTGCCCATTGCGATCTTAAAGCCATCGCCCTCGCGCCCAAGCAGATTTTCCACTGGCACTTCGCAATCGGTAAAGATGAGTTCAGCCGTTTGGGAGCCGCGAATGCCCATCTTGTCTTCGATGCGCCCAACGGAGAAGCCAGGGAAGTCGCGCTCGACGATGAAGGCACTGATGCCGCGCGTACCATTTGAAGGATCGGTAATCGCCATTACAGAGTTGACCTGTGCGAGACCGCCGTTGGTGATGAAACGTTTCGAGCCGTTGAGGATGTACTTGTCACCCTTACGAACCGCCATTGTACGCATCGCCGCCGCGTCCGAACCAGAGTCGGATTCCGTCAAGCCATAGGCTGCGAGCCATTCACCACTTGCCAGGTTCGGGAAGTATTTGCGCTTCTGCTCCTCTGTGCCAGCAAGGAGAATGGGCGTCGATCCTAGTTGTTGTACAGCTAGCAGGAGACCGACTGTGGCGTCGCTACGCGAAAGCTCTTCAATCGCCATTACAATCGACAACTCGCTCGCACCGAGGCCGCCATACTCAACGGGGAACGGCATCGCCAGGATATCCTGTTGTGCCAGCAGTTCCTTCATATCCCAGGGAAACTCGCCCGTGCGGTCAATCTCTGCTGCTCGCGGTGCCACGCGCTCCTGGGCCAACTCTCGAATTGCCTCTATAAGTGCCTGTTCGTCCTCGATGACATGAGACACAGCCATGATGTAAGCTCCTTTTAGCAGGGAGACCGCAAGGGTCTCCCCTACATTTCATCCATCCTACGTGTAGGGGAGACCGCAAGGGTCTCCCCTACACGCATCGGACGTGATAAATCAATTTTGTACAGATTTTTATAAAAGTATACCATATTAGAATTTTCCTTCGCCGGAATAGAGACGCACGGGACGTACAAGCGACGAGGCGGCGGGAGGAATGATGAAGTTCGATGCCTCTACAAGTAGGGCAAGACTCATCAAGAAGTCGTCGTGACCATCGGTGGGGTCAACGTAGAAGTCGAGCGTGTCGGGGGCTGGCAGACGATAGCGGGCGCGTTGTAGTTGTTGCCAGCATTCGGAGTAAAGAGCAGAGGGTGCGTCGCTGCTTGTATAGAGTTTGAGGCGACTGCTATTGATGAAGGTGAGCAGTTGATAGGCGAGGCGCGATTTGCTAGGGCGCGAGAACGTAAAGGCAGTAACGCGTTCAGTGCCGAGACGCTCTAGCAACAAGGAGGCAAGTCCAGCACCAATGCCCGTTGCATCGACGACAAGCGAGCGAATGCCCCAGTGCTCGACAAGGGCAATGGTGGCGGCGTATTGATCGAGATGCGAGCGTCCCGTCCACCATTCGGAATGTACCACCTCGACAACGGGCAGCCCAAGTTCGTTGTAGCCCACGCGTCCAATAGTAATCACGGTGCTGTCGCGCCGAGCCGATGACGCGGAAGGCGTGGCGGTTAGGCTAGAGTTGGGACGCTCCTCACCTGCAACGTCCATACCTGCGATATACCCGCACTCGTCATGCGGACGATTTTCCCATGTGTGAGTGCCTTGTAGCAGTGTTTTTTGCAATTCATTGAGCAAGTAGCCCGCACCATTTAACGGATGTAGGTAATATTGCGTCTGAATAGCTAGATGGTCTTTTCCGAGGCGAGCAATTTCTTGTTCGACAAAGGTGCGATAGGCGGGATTGATAGCGGCGAGCGTGTGCCAATCGAACTCAAAGTGGAGGTGTTCGCCTGTACGTTGTTGGCGTTCAAGGTTGACGGCGCGTTGTTGCGCTAAAAGTGTGTTGTCGCTCCACGCGGTGCCATACAAAATGGTCGTTGCGTTTGTGGTTGAGGCCATTGGTCGGAAGTCGCGGTCAAATTTTTCGCGTGCCACGTCCTGCGCCTCGTCGATTTCCAGGAGCAGGTCGGCGGTTGCGCCAACAACATTGCTCTCTGGACCAGCGGAGAAAAACATCACGCGTGGACCAGCATGAGCGCGTATCAGAGCAGGGTCGGACTGAGGTGCAAGACCAATTATATGACCTGAACTTTGCCAGATGCGGCTCCGCGTGAGCGAATTGTCGAGCATGGAGAGCAGACGCAAACGACTGTTCGTGATTTGCGGCGCGAAGGTTGGAGCAGCTTTAACAATGGTACCGCGCGGCATGCAGGTCAAGAGGTACGCTTCCAATATCGCGGAGAGCTGGTTCTTGCCCGATTGTCTTGCCATCATTACCGAAAACACATGGCCTTTTTGCTCAAGGATAGAAGACAGAATGGCCTCGGCAATCTCAAGTTGATAGGGGTAGAGCGGCTTGCCGAGGACGTGTTGGGCGAAGCGTGCGATGGTAAGGGGAGAGGATTTCATAGGCGTGTTGAGGGGGAAACTGTTGAAGGTTACAGAAAGAGACCAGGGGGAAAGAGAGGCAGGGGATGGCATCTCTTTTGCAGACACTAAACAGTGCTTGCTTGGTATTGTAGCATGGATTTTTGGAAAATACAAGAGTGGTACTATATGGCCTATTTGGTTGCAAAACATGAAGGATGAAAAAAGAGAAGGTAAAGTCACTGCTGATGAATGACGGAGATGTTCATCACTCTATTTTTCCGAATTGGAATAGAAAAGGGGAAGCAAGCTCATGGACCTGGAACAGATCAAGTATTATTCAGATGGCGACGATGATGCGATTCTCGTGACCGACATTGACGAGACGATGCCTTCGACTGATGACGATGGCAATTTGCAGTACTACAGCATGGGAGGCCGCTATGTCTTCTCTGCTGACGACGACGAGTAGTAGGATTCCAACAAATAAGAGGTGCAAGCATTGCAAGCTTGCACCTCTTATTTGTTGGAATAGGTGCTTTATATTGATTGGCGGCGTTTTCTGCGATAGAGAAGGCCAGCGAGTCCAAGCATGGTCATGGAGAGCATGTAGCCGAGAATGGCGACCCAGAGCCAGGGGTTGATCGAGTAGTGTCCGTCGGCACTTTCGTTGTAGAGCGTGTTGCGAAGGGCAAGGTAGGAGTCGGTCGATTTTTGCTCTATCGAAGGCGTGGCTGTCGTGCCAACGGTTGGCGTTGTGCCGATGGTTGGGGATGGTGAGACGCCGACGGTGGGCGATGGTGCCTGTGTTGGCACTGATGTCGGAGAGGCAGAGACGGTGGGCGCAACGGGAACGGGTGTTTGACCAATTGGTTTTGGTTTGCCCTGTCCACCGCCCGAAGTAGGCTTCGATCCAGGTTGTCCGTTTGATGGCAAGATGGTGTTATTTGTTGAAGATGCAGCGATATCTACCGTGACTTTGACGGTATGACTGCTCGCCATATCGAGGGCTACAATCTGATGTTTGCCAGATTGCACATTGCTGCTCAGCAGAAGCGAGATGGAGAATGTGCCCTGTGCATCGGTTTGTGTGATATTGGGGTGGCATGGAAGTTGTGCGTCATAGGTCAAAGCGATGGTTCCGTTCGCGCTGAATCCCTGCCCGTGCAGATAAATAGGTGTGCTTGCGTAAAGGACGTTGTTATCGACAAGCGTGAGTTGTAGACCAGATGATGAAACGGTGGTCGAGCGGCACTGTGGCTTGTTTGCGTTTGCAGCGGTACACGGCGTTTGAGCAAGTGTAGGTTGAGTAGCACTCGCATGTGCGTGTGGCATGCCATTCGAGCTATTATTAGTGCCGCCAATATTGAGCCAGCCCATGCTTAATGTTGTGGCGAAAAAGAGCAGAAAGGTGACGACGACCAGCACAATAGCACCATTGAGCCAGAGCAAAAATTCAATACGACCAGGATAGAGCAACCACCAACGCAGACTATCGAAGGGATTGAATCGCTTTCTTTTGCCATCTCCCTCTTTGCTAGCAATACGCTGTGCGAGCCAGGAGTCTTTTCCCTGTGCAGTTGTCCATGATGTTCCCTCTGCCGCCCTTTTTAATAGGATGCTTTCGACGGTCGCAGGAGAAACGCTTGCAATTGGACTATGCTGCTGTATAAATAGTCCTGCGTCTTTTTGCACAGTAGACGTTTCTTTTCTCTGTTGCGGCTTGGTCGCCAGTTCGTCAATCGCAGGCGACCTTTGTGGTGGTACCGTGATTTGCCTGTCGAGCGACGGAGACAATTGCGGCGTCGTGTCTAGTTCGTCAATTGTAGGTTGTGGTGGTGTCGCACTACGCTTGGTGACTGCTGGCGACAACTGTGGAGGTACCGTGTCTAGCTCGTCGATTGTAGGTGAGAGTGGGGGCGGCATCGTTGGAATCTCCGTCATATCGCTTTCTTCCGAGAGTTTGGCAGTTCGACGTGTCCGTTGCGTTGGAGCATGGGCGGATGCTCGCGCGGGAATTGGTGTACGCGGATTTGGAATAACACGCTGCTCTTTCAGCCCATATGGATTCAAGAGAGAGGCGCGGGGACGTATGGGATTGCGGGGAGCCTCCTCGTTTGCCTCATCCCACTCTTCGGACGCGATGAATCGGTCCCTACTGTGTGTAGGCAATCTATCAATTTGCATGCATGTATTCTTTCTATATGTTCTGTAGGTGCCTGATTTATCACGCCCTCGCGCACGAGCGAAGCAATGTGCGCGTCCGCCAACCTCCCCAGGGCGTGATAAATCAGGCACCTACAGAGGTCGTGATAAATCGGGTTCATACGAGATGATATTCTAGTGAAAATGAACGAACATCAGATGTGTTTTTACCTGCATATGTCGCAGAATGTGGGGATTTTTGCACAGCGGGTGGAAAAAATTTCAGGGTAGAGCATAGAAAAAAATAACGTATGTTGTGTCTCTTTGCTTCACCCGTGCTGAACGAGCGCACATCGTCCTCTTCTTTCCGAATTGGCACGTTTCCTGCACAGAGAAGAGATAGGGGGCATATCCGAAAGATTTTTTCGGATGCATGTTGTATAGAATAGTGCAATTTCATGGTACTAGTTGGAACAACGTGCATCTCCGCTACCAGATTGTGGAATGTGGATTTGAGGAAGGTAAAGGAGTACGTCTATGGTAGCCATTATGGAACCTATTCGACGGCGAGATATGGGGCAACTCGCAGTGTCCGCGCAACGGGACGGAACAAAGCGGCGCAATGACACGCAACGAGTTGCAACATATGGGTCTCTTCCCGCGAAACGCGGAACAAAAAAAAGTGCTAGCGACTATGATTCTTCTCTATATCGGCATGATCAGACACAGACGCACTATACGCTTGATAGCTATGATGACTATATAGAAAATACAACAGATATTGATGATGTTTCTAGTCGGGATGAGGACGAGGAGGAGGTACGAGGAAACGAAACAGATAACGCGATACGGCAATATCTCAGCGAAATAGGTCGCTATCCTCTTTTGAACGGAGAACAAGAGATGCGTATCGCGCGACGCATGGTCACGGGCGACATGCAGGCGCAACAACAATTGGTTGAGGCAAACCTACGCCTCGTGGTGAGCGTGGCAAAACGCTACAACAATCATGGCATCTCTCTACTCGATCTTGTGCAGGAGGGCAACCTTGGCCTGATTCGAGCGGCGCAAAAGTTCGATCCCGCGCGTGGCTTCCGTTTCAGCACATATGCGACGTGGTGGATTCGGCAGGCAATCAGTCGAGCGGTGGCGGAACATACGCGCACCATTCATATTCCTGTTCATGTCGTGGAATTGATTTACAAGATGAAACGCGTCACGCGTCAACTGTACCAGGACCTGGGACGTGATCCGTTGCCGGAAGAGGTGGCGCAGGTACTGCAATTGACGAAAGAGCGCGTGGTAGAGCTTCAGAGCATGGCTGAGACGCCAATCTCACTCGACGCACCGCTCATCGAGGACGAGCAATATCATCTCGCGGATACGCTAGAGGATGTACAGG
>CAXUGH010000311.1:0-6337 GCA_964250365.1 uncultured Ktedonobacteraceae bacterium | reverse complement strand
AGCGAAGCGGCACTAATGACCAAACGGCTTGTTTCTACACGATGTATCTTCATGAGCATGTTTTTGTTCGTCCTCTGCTTCATACTTTGTCGTTATAGGCATTATGATAGCGTCGAGTGAAACAAGAGGCGTTCGGCAAAATTGAGGTAAAGAACATAGTTTCGTTGTAAAGACCTTCTTTCACTGAAAAATGAAAGAAGGTTTTTTGTATTTATTTTATCATTCCGAAATGAAAATCTACAAAAACTATGGAACGTAACTCTCTCTTTACAAACGAGATTGTTAAACAAAAATACTATCACGCATTATTGTTATTGTCTCTACCCATAATGACTATTTGGGACATGTTTACCGTCATATCTCTTGACATTCGATATACATTGTGTGTACATTATACATATCCAGTTATTCTTTACAACGGAATAGTCATGGCGGCAATGGAAGATGGAGCAAACGACGTAAGAAATGCGCTGCTTCTCCTTATGGAAGTTGCTACGTAAAGTCCATGATAAGAGACCAGGTACAGGTAGCGTACTTGTAGGCTGCTCTGATGTGGGAAACAGTATTCCCGTTGTTCTATTACTCTAGGAGGTATGCACGTGGCTCGTCGTAACACTATGGAAGCCGTCTCTAATGAGACAAACACAGAGGTTCAGCCTCATGACGAATTACTGACCGTTCACGAGGTCGCACGCCGTCTTCGCGTTGATGACACAACAGTACGTCGTTGGATTAACAATGGTATCCTGGAAGCAATCACTCTTCCTCATAGCGGCAAACGTCGCGGGTATCGCGTGAAGTCGTCTACTCTTAATGTACTGCTCCAAGCACCAGCTCTTCCTGCCTAAGCTGTAATCTACACAGCGTAAGCGAATTCTGACTTTGGGGGAAAAAGGCATGCGACAACGATGGTTGTCGCATGTATTATTTTTTATACTTGTTTAATAGCTCTTTATCCAGACAGTCAACGAACTTCGTTCTAGCTTCGCTCAGACTGTCTGCAATGAATGACTTGCTTTATAAACGTATTATATGGTTCAATGCGCCTATGCAAGAAGATTTCTCATTCCAACTGAATAGCTATCAATCATTTGCGAGAATTGTGAATAGTGCTCCTATTGACGTTACCAAAGCAGCACTATTTATCGCAATGCTCGAATATCCTTCTTTCGATGCTGATCAATATCTGAGCAAACTAAATCTATTGGCACAACAGGTTCTTACAACACTTGGCAGTAACTCATCGTCCGAAAATATCGATCCTCTTACTAAAATTGATGCAATCAACAAGGTACTCTTTGAAGACGAGCATTTTCATGGCAATGAGGAAGACTACTACAATCCCGACAATAGCTTTCTCAATAGAGTTCTTGATACTCATGTTGGCATTCCCATCTCCCTCTCGCTCGTGTACATAGAGGTGGCAAAGCGCGTTGGCTTGCAGGTCGAAGGCGTCGGTCTTCCCTTTCACTTCGTAGTACGCTGTGTACTCCCTACTGAAATTCTCTATATCGACCCCTTTGAACGTGGTCTACTGCTAAGCGAACAGGATTGCCGCGAACGCATCCGACTGATGTCGCACGGTAAAATTACACGACTTCCACGACACATGTTTGAACCGATTCAACCTCGGCAAATGCTTGTACGCATGCTCGGCAACCTCAAAAATATCTATCTACACAGAGAAGACTATAAGAAGACACTGGCTATCTCTGAATATCTGTTGCTCCTCATACCCGACAATGCACGCGAGATACGAGACCGAGGGATGATCCATCTACAATTGAAGCATTATGCAAAAGCGTTACGCGATCTCAAGATGTATTTGAAATTAGAGCCACAGGCTAGTGATCGCCAGGAAATTCAAAACCATGTCGCATCTATACAACAGGTTATGGCGATGATGAACTGACCGCCGAATATATCTCGTTCAAAAAGCGGCTCGGCCTTCTCTCCAACAATCGTGTCTCGACAAATCTATTCTTGCTTGCCAACCACTCCCATGTCTCGAACGAGAATGGATAGGGAACCCACATGTTGCTGCGATCACTATTGTACTCTACAATCAGCAAGCGACCCCCAGGACGCAGATAGCCAGCAACACGCTGTAACACCTCATCCTTCTTACGCACAAAGTGCAGCGAATTCGCCATCACTACACCATCAAGCGTCGGCAAATCCAAAGGACGCGTGAAATCAGCAGTCATATATGTTACCTGCATCATCGGCGCAAACTGACGCATCGCCTGCTCCTGTTGTCTCAACGCGCCGCCATCCTTATCTACAGAGTAAATGCGTCCCTGTGCCCCTAGAAGTTCAGCGAGAGCAAGTGTAAATGCTCCCGTGCCTGAGCCAAGATCAGTCCAGATACCACCTTGCTCTGGAATCCCCCTGCGTAACAGATGTACGTGATCTCGATGATCCATATAGCTATGACACTCCTATCTCATCAACGGGCAGACCCTCTAATTGCATAATCTTGAGCGCGTTGGTTGTTGGCGAGGGACCAGAGCGGATACGATAGTCGAAGACCATCTCCCCGTCGATCACCTCTTCTCGAAAATGATAGTTTTCGACATCGGGCAACGTATTGGCGAGCGTCACCAGTTCGAGATCGTGCGTTGAGATACAGCCAAGACAGTTACGCCCAACCAGCGCATGCACATACGAGCGGCTCCCAATCAGGCGTTCCCGGTTGTTCGTTCCCTTGAATATTTCGTCTATAAGAAAGAATAGCGGATAGCCTTCTCGCTGTAACTCCGTCAACAATGCTTTGAGACGCCGCACCTCAGCATAAAAGTAGGAATAGCCATCGGTTACGGAGTCGCTGACCTTAATACAGGTAAACAAGCGAAACAGCGTTGTAGAAAAGTAATTTGCATCGACAGGTCCACCGGCGAACGCCAGACAGAGATTGATACCAAGTGTGCGTAAAAACGTACTCTTGCCCGACATATTAGAGCCTGTGATAATGACAACTTCTCCCTGCTTCTCGAATGAGAAGTCGTTCGCCACCTTCTGAGCATCTGGCAACAAGGGATGCCCTAACTCAGTAGCAGCGAATGGTTGCCTCTCCTGTATATCATCCTCTCTTACTACAGGCAAAATGTAGGATGGATTCAGATACGCAAACGTGGCAAGCGAGTTCAACGCCTCCAACTCAGACCATGTATCGAGCCAAACAGGAATATATGCAGCAACCTGTGTTTTATATTGACGTAGCCGATAAGCACAATAATTATCCCAGGGAATAAAAGCGTTCACGAGCAACCAGAAGAAACGACTCTTCTCTAACGTAGCGGCATCAGCGATGCGAGCAATACCTTTCAACAATTGTGATGGGCGATGCTCTTTATCGCCGAAAAAGGGTTCACAGAGCTTCTTGACATGCAGCTTATTGCCGTAGGGGTATTGTTCAAGATACTCGAAAACGGTTTTCATTGTCGAAAAGGCGTCACGCAGATAGTAGGCATCCTCGAATAAATCGCCACGTATCTTTTTGGTATTAAGAAACAGAAAGAGCGAACACAGGAGAGCAACGATCCAGACAGACGACGGAAGAACACCAACTATATTCAGTATCACAAGTAACAACGTAATTGCGGTCAACGCGATGGATACTCCTAGCAATGTTGGTAATGCCGCTGTCCCACTTGTCTGATTCAGCCACGTCGTGAGTCTATTTCCTTCCAGTTGCTCCGCAATCTGGCGCGACGCTAGCACCGATTTCATCGTGAGCTTGTCACGGAAGCGCGTCATAGGTACCAGTTCGCGTATCAACGTTTGCCGCTGTTGAATCGTCGCCAGATTGGGATGCGTGTTCAGCAACCACTGATGTAACCGATTTGTGCCCTCACCTGAGATAGCAGTATTGACGAGCCGGTGCAGTGAATGCTCCCCCGTGATATCAAGGTCAGACTCGAAGGGATGGTCTTTTTGCAGCGACGTTTCGCGCACCGCTGGAATAGCATTCCAATCAATACGCATACGTGCGATATGCGCGAACTTGATAGATGACCAAACCTTGTGCCGCACAAGGCTCCTGTCGATTTTCCCTTGAAAGTAAGCAACGACAGAAAAGGCAATAATCGCAAGCAGTGCCAGTGTAATAGCAAGCCACCAACGCGCGATAAAGTAGCCAATCACGCTAAGAATAATACCACCGAAAAAGATAGCCACACGCGTCCACGAATAGCGATTACTGCGCTCATCAAGTATAGCGATACGTCTTGCCAGACGTGCAATTTGTCGTTCGAGAGCCTCTATACGCTCCTGTTTTATGTTCAACGCTCTTATTCCTCATATAGACAAGGAGACCGCGAGGGTCTCCCCTACATTTCCAAATTTACAGGTAGGGGAGACCCTCGCGGTCTCCCTGCAACAAGTATGCCATCATCATAATCCCATTTGTGGAATTGGGCAAGAACGTGGCATTCTCACTCCCCAAAAGCGTATCATAATGCAATAGGATAGAGAGCAGGAAGACCTCGGATTATGGAAACCAGGGCGCCCGCAAGGGGAACGCCCCTCCCATGCAACGTTGATCGTCTTGAAGTGGGTTCGTGTATGGGAGGGGCGTTCCCCTTGCGGGCGCCCTGGTTCTCGTGGTCTCCCTGCTCCATTGAAAGAAAGGTACCTATTTTTTATGGAACTGACAAACAAAGGTGTTTTCATTTCGGGTGGAGCGTCTGGCCTCGGTGCCGCATGTGCGCGGCTACTAACACAGGTCGGTGCAAGAGTGGCGATAGGAGACCTGAACGCGGAATTAGGCGAGAGTCTCGCCAGAGAACTGGGTAGCAATGCACGTTTCGTACAAACCAACGTCGCGGATGAAGAAAGCACACAGGCGGCGATTCAAGCGACGGTCGAGGCATTCGGCAACCTGCATGTCGCCATCAACTGTGCAGGTATTGGTAGCGCGGAACGTGTGATAGGCAAGACGGGACCTGCAAGCCTCGCCGCCTTCACCAGAGTCATCAACGTCAACCTGATTGGCACCTTCAACGTAATTCGCCTCGCAGCCACAGTAATGGCAGAGAATGCGCCCGAAGTCGATGGTGAACGCGGCGTCATCATCAACACGGCCTCTGTCGCCGCCTTCGATGGGCAGATAGGACAAGCTGCCTATTCAGCCTCAAAGGGTGGAATCGTCGGCATGACGCTCCCAATCGCCCGCGACCTTGCCCGTAACGGCATTCGCGTCATGACCATCGCCCCCGGCCTCTTCGACACTCCCCTACTAGCAGGCTTACCCGAACCCGCCCGCCAATCGCTAGGCCAGCAAGTCCCATTCCCCTCACGCCTCGGTCAGCCCGACGAGTACGCCGCTTTAGCAAAACATATCATCGAGAACCGCATGCTGAATGGCGAAGTGATTCGGTTGGATGGGGCGATAAGGATGGCACCTAAGTAAGTGCCTTTGCATTTACTTCTCATACTTTCCGGCTTGCAATAAACAACAAGGGAAGCTTCCCTTGTTGTTTATTGCAAGTTTGAAATCTCTAGCACTTTTATCCGTTTCCGAAACACATCCACAAACTTTACCATTGTTTCAAATGCCCATATTTTTGCCTGTTCCAGTTCCTTTGTTGGTTGGGTAATTGTCGTTGCTGGTCTAATCAAATAAATGTGACTTTCTTTTCCCTCTGGTCGCCTCTCCCAAATCAAAGACTGACCGAATTCCCTCTCGATCTCTGACTGCTGTTCATGAAGAGCATCAAAAGCTTTTTAGTTATATCAGAACGATAAAGATGTGATTTGGAAACTAACTCTTCGGCAACTTTGCGAATTCCCTCTGTAATATTGTGAAATGCTTCATCCTCATCGTGCCATTCAGAACTTACTACAGGTATTGCATCTTTTGGTAATACTTGAAGTTTAGCAAGCGTAGCCATCTTCCAAGAGCAGCGACGAAGAATGATCGGAATAACACACGCCTCTCCTTGCACATGTCGTTCCAACGCCTTTTTCATCTCGATTCCATAACAATATTCTGAACTCATAAAATCTGGACTAATAAGTAGCAAAATAATACCTGCTGTGTCGAGATGCTTGTCAATCTCCGGTTCCCATTCTGTACCAGCACTAATTTCACGGTCATGCCATAGGTTAATAAGTCCTTGCCGCTGCCAAAACGTGAGATGCTTCTTGAGTTTATTTAAGAGTTTTTCGTCTTCGTGAGCATAGCAAAAGAAGATTTTTACAGACATTTGCACCACCATTGACTACATTTTAACTTGTTAGAAGTTCTGTGTAGATTAGTATATATCAGTTCAGTTTTTATCGCAATGGAAATGCAAACAAAAGGAACACTGTAAAGTTTTTACTTATTACCATC
>CAXUGH010000310.1:0-6362 GCA_964250365.1 uncultured Ktedonobacteraceae bacterium | reverse complement strand
CTTCAATTCCTGGAACGTTTGTGGTGTTGAACCGTGTAGGGACCATAATTCATTACGCCCTGTGAGCAATAAACAACGTTGGCAAGGATTGAGGAATAGGTTCAACAAAACGCGCCCGGCAGGAGTTGAACCCGCAACCGCTCGATCCGAAGTCGAGTGCTCTATCCATTGAGCTACAAGCGCATAAGAGTATGTTAGCAGAATACGGGGGAGATGTCAATGATTTTGTCTCTCATTTCACCCCTCCAACCGCTCCTCCTCCAAATCCAATTCGCGCTCGATGCGGCGTAGCACCTCGTCGTTGATCTCGCCTCGGTTGCGGAGATCGATAACGGCGTCCTGTTCGGCTTTGAGCGTTTCGCGTTGTAGGTTGAGGTAGGCGTCATGCTTGTTGATAATGCGCTCGTCGAGTGTGCCATCGGCGATGGCGGCGGTACTCTTAGCGCGTGCCTCGTAGTGGGCGCGGAGATGCTCGGCGGCACTTTTCGTTGCCTCGTCTTCCTGCGACATCAGTTCGTCGATACGAGCAAGGGCGGCATCGGCTGCCGTCTGGCGTGCCTTGACCTCCTCACGTTTGGCCTCGCCGTCGTCTTTCAGCTTGAGGCCGCGAATCAAGAATGGTAGGGTGAGTCCCTGTAGGACGAGCGTGGCAAGGATGACACAAAAGGTGAGATAGATAATTAAGGGTTGTGAGGCGAATGATGAGCCATTCTGAATAGTTATGGGCAAGGCAAGGGCCGCCGCGAGCGAGACCACACCGCGCATGCCTGTCCACGCGATCACGACGACGTTGCGCCAACTAGGGTAAGGATCACTTTCACGCACGCGACGACTAAAGAAACGCGGCAAGTAGGTAGCTGGAAAGACCCACACGAAACGTATTACTATCGTCGCAACACTGATAATCACCGCGTACAGAAGAAGATTGGGTAGCGAGTGATACGCGGCAACTTTACTCTGATCGAGTGCATTTAGCACACCTCGTAGTTGCAGACCGATGAGGATAAACACGAGGCCGTTGAACAGGAAGCCCAACGTTTCCCAGACAGCGATTGTCTGTTCGCGCGTCTGTGCCGAGAAGAGAATATGCGACCTTCGCGTCAGGTAGAGACCAGCCGAGACGACGGCTAATACCGAAGAGACGTGTATCGCATCGGCAATCAAATAGATAGCGAACGGTGCAACCAACGTCATTATAATCTCTAACGGCGTGTTGTTCATGCGACGATGAATTTGCAAGATACACCAGCCAGCAGCGAGGCCAACAGCAATGCCGCCAACGCTCACCAGCACAAATTGCAAACTCGCCATTGCAAGCGAAAACGTGCCATAGACAACAGCAGCCACCGCGAACTGGTATGCCACCAGACCAGAGGAATCGTTGACCAGACTTTCTCCCTCCACGACGGTCACGATCCGATGTGGCACGCCCAATCGTTGTGCAATCGAAGTCGCCGCCACCGAGTCAGTAGGCGAGATAATTGCACCCAGCACAAAGGCAGCGGCCCACGGCATCCCAGGAATAAAGGTATGCGCTACAACCGCGATCACCACCGTCGTCATCAGCACGAGACCAACAGCCAGCAACGAAATAGGACGAATATTCGCACGAAAGTCGCGCCAGGAGGTCGTCCACGCAGCTTCATACAACAGTGGCGGCAGAAATAGCAGAAATATGAGGTCGGGGTCAAGCTTGACGCTGGGCAAGCCAGGGACGAATCCCAGGAGTAGACCACCCAACACGAGTAAGATAGGATAAGGTATGTTCAGTCGAGGTGCCACAATCGCCAACGCGACCACGACCACCAACAAAATCAATAACAGCACAATCACCGTATGAACGGATGGAGGAGCTTCCGCAGCGACTCCATAGAGTGTAAGCAAAGCGAACATATATTCCCCCGTACAAACATCTCAAGCGATCAGTAATGTATGTGTATCTTACAACGATTAAGACAGATAGTGAAAGGCATAAACGTGTCAGGTTAAACCAGGGTGCCCATTCAAATATCCTCACAACAATCCTGATCTTTCAATACAGGGAATAGAAAACATCCTCATAGCGTTACACACAGTAGTACGGAGACTATTTCAAACATAGTAGCTAACATAAATATAGAAGAGGTTTCAATAGTATCATGGCAACAACAATTCCAGCGGAGTTTCACGATCTTTTAGAGTCGAAGGCACTGGCGAATATCGCAACAGTCGGTCCAAAGGGCGAGCCACAGAACAATCCCGTATGGTTCGATTGGGACGGTTCGCACATCCTGTTCAGTCAGACCAAGGGGCGTCAGAAGTTTCACAACCTTCAGCGTGAGCCACGCGTCGCCATCTCAATTGTCGATCCAGCGAATCCCTACCGCTACCTTGAAGTGCGCGGCAAGGTTGTACGCGTCGATGAGGACCCCAACAAGCAGTTTATCAACAAAATGTCGAAAAAGTACCTCGATCAGGATGTCTACCCCTGGAGTCAGCCCGGCGACGAGCGAGTTGTTATCGTCGTGGAGCCTGAAAAAGTTCCAGGTCGTTAATAAATAACATCAAAAAAGCTACACATGCGAGCCAGCCCGCATGTGTAGCTTTTTTGATGTTATTGAACAAGTTCTCCACGCAACACCGTTACAGCTTGCCCACCGAGCAGCACGCGGTCTCCCTGAATTTGTACGCGCACAATACCGCCACGCGCCGAAGCCTGATAGCCAACCATTGTATCCTTATCAAGCTTCTCGCTCCAATAGGGTGCGAGGCAGGTATGCGCCGAGCCTGTTACGGGATCTTCGTTCACGCCAACCTGCGGCGCGAAGAAGCGCGACACAAAATCGTAGCCCTCCGTATCAGCACGACTGGTGACGATCACGCCGCGCACAGGGAGCGTTGCCAGTAGCGAAAAGTTCGGGCGCATATTTCGCACCACATCCTCCGAATCCACCTCGACCAGATAGTCGAAATCATTCAGACCAATATACTGCGCTGGCACACCGAGAGCTTGTAGCAAGTGTGCAGGCTCATCCACCTCTTGTGCCACCTTCGCCGGAAAGTTTAGCTCAATCCATTCGCCGCGCTGCTCAGCCATCAAGAGGCCGCTCCGCGTATGAAAGCGAGCTTGTGTACCCGCTGGCAACTGCCCCGTTTCCCACAGCACATGGGCACTGGCAAGCGTGGCGTGACCACAAAGATCAACCTCGACCAGCGGCGTGAACCAGCGCAAATTATACCCATCTTTCTGCTTCACCAGAAACGCGGTCTCAGAAAGATTCATCTCTTGCGCCACCTGTTGCATCCACTGCTCATCGCGTGCTTCCGCCAGCACACAAACGGCGGCAGGATTGCCCGTAAACGGTTTGTTGGTAAAGGCATCAACTTGTATAATTGATTGTGGCATGTGTATTTCCTTCCGTATATGACTCATCCATCATCTTCGTAGGGACCAGATTTATCGCGTCCGAAGCCGATTTATCGGATATATGTCGGTACAACAAACGAATTATATACGATAAATCGCGCAACGGACACTACCAATCGCGTCCCCACGAAATGAATTGGCTCCTTAAAAATCGCCCTCAGCAACCTGCAACACCGTCAGCCCCAGACTTCTCCACAATTCTACCACTTGATTGCGGTCATCCAGCACGAACTTGATGTTGTAGCGTCCCTGCATATGCTGCTCATATATCTCGCGTTTGACAATCGCATCTTTGCGAAAATCGCCCTCGACGCGCATATAGAGGGCATTATACTGAATGCTATGCTTATCCAGCCAGCGTTCGGTCTGCGGACGATGCTGATCACTACGTCCCGATGCCAGCAAAATGGTGTAGCCAGCCAGAAAATACGTTTTCAGAATGTCGGCGACAGGCTCATTTACCAAATCCTCTTCACTACGTGCGGCGTCATAAGGGTTACGCCCATTGAGTAGCGCAAGCGTGCCATCGAGATCGCAGATGATCGCCGTTGGTAGCGCGGGATCGAACTCGATTACAGGTGGTTTGGGCTGCAAAAAGTCGCGGTACATCTGGCGTATCACCTTTTCGCCCACGTAGTTTGGACGCTTGCTATCACGCTGAATACACGTCTCGACATCGACATGCGTGAAATCCTTAATCTCGATAGTTGCCATATCGCCAACAAGGGCGCGAATATCTTGCTCATGCATCGGATGAAGGTTGGTGTCGTCAACTATCGGACTATACCCACTATGCAATGCAGCGAGAATTAGCGCGTTACGAGCCTCACGGATAAACACCTCACGCTGCTTGCTATGCTTGCCATTATCCAGCATCAGCCGCAATTTATCCTTACTGATGATCTTATATTTGCCTGGATTTCTCTCCAACTGCTCCGCGCACCACGTACTCTTTCCGCTCGCTGGCAAGCCTTTCATAATCACGCACGTCAATTTGTCCACGTCAATTTTCCTCGTCTACAACAAAGGGGCGCGAAGCCTCTGGATAGAGCAACCGCCAGATCATGTCGCGGTAATTCTTGTTATCGAGCATAGCGAACACAATGCCAGGATACTTCTCTTTCGTGACGATCATCGCCTGCTCCTTACGCGTCGGCAACAGCTCGACGCGGCTCACGGCCTCTCGACACTGCATCTCAATTGCTGCGAACCGTTGCAACAAATCGTCGCGCGTCCGTCTCACCCATGCGAAAAATTCGTCTGGCACATTCTCTAACAACGGCTCTAACGGTTGATTATCGCGCAACAACTCCCAGATAATACGAGCATTCACACGCGTAATGATGTGGTGCAGGCGCACATATTCCGCGAACTTGAGCTTCAAGCGCAGCCCACTCTCGAAGCGAATCACAAAGCCCTCGGCATTGTCGCGCTCCAACGCTCGTAACGCCTCAATATCGCTCACCCCATCGAAGCGTTTCACCACAGGCCAAGGCCACACCTCACGCCAGATATCGCGCTCCTTACCTGTCTCCGTCTCAATCACCGCAAGCAAAACCAAATCCTCCTGCCGCCCATAATCCACAATGATACGATTCTGCGGATAAATGATCTCGAAGAGATAGGTATACATGGGCAAAAACTGAAAATCGCTATAGCGCGTCTGCAACATAACATTCGCCCGTACCGCCTGCTCACTCGTAAAGCTACCACGCGTCGCAATCTGCGGCTTCCCATCGACGAAGAACAAAATCCCCAAAGATCCGTCCATCTTCTCCGTCACAGTAAACGGCTCCAGCGGCAACTGTCCCGTATACTCCTCATAATTGAAAAACTTCTCGAACGCTCGTGCCACCACCATCCCCTCGGTATTCGTAATCAGGCCGCGACACAGCAGCGTCTCCGGCGTCCAAAAGCGTTCAAACTGCGTCTTAGGCGTATAATTCCAAATCACCAGCTTCGCCGTAGGATGAGGACGCGCCGTGAGATAGCCATCGTTCACAAGCTGCTGCAACACATCAATATTGACCTGCACGCAATCCTCCTGTATGTATAAAAGTCGAATATGTACAGGGATGAGTATAACATGAAATGAGGCATGGAGATAGGTGTACGGGCCTCATTCTATGACGCCCTCGTCCCCGTTGATTCCGTCCTCCATCTATTGAACATGTTCCACAAATCCCACTCATATGGCGAATCGCTCACAGGGCGTAATGAATTATAGCCACTACATTCGTCTATTCCTCAATAATTGATAATGTGGAAATCGTCTTTATAGATTGACAAAACGTCCCTTTTCTATTACGATTGCTCCAACAAAAAAAACGAAAAGAGAACATCATCTATGACCACCCAAAACCATAATTCTGACGATAACTCACAACAAAGGCGTCCCATAACACGCAAATCAGCCGAAAAATTGCGTACAATACGTGAAAAATTATTAGCAGACCACAACGGCGAACTCTTCGAGGACTCGACAGAAACCATCAGGCAAATGCGCGAAGATAGGGCACGCTATTTAGATTCTCGCGAATAGTCATACACCCATTTCTATGCTATTATAGACCCATCTATCACAACCGACGAAGAGAGGACTGGCGAGCATGACGACTCATTCTCAGGAACCATTGAAACTATTCTATTGTTATGCTCATGAAGACAAATCACTCCGTGACGAACTCGACGTGCATTTGACTGGCATGAAACGCCTGAATCTCATCAAGGTCTGGTATGACCGCGAAATTCTCGCAGGCACCAATTGGGAACAAGAAATTAACACTCATCTCAGCACCGCAAACATCATCCTCCTACTAGTCAGCGCACGTTTCCTCGCCTCAGACTATTGCTATGGTATCGAGATGCAAAAAGCACTGCAACGTGATAAGGAGGGAACCGCTCGCGTCGTTCCCATTATTCTCCGCCCCGTTGACTGGGAGGACGCCCCATTCAG
>CAXUGH010000309.1:5341-6367 GCA_964250365.1 uncultured Ktedonobacteraceae bacterium | reverse complement strand
GGTATCAGAGACACTTCTCTCTCGTATTATGAAATTGATTTCCGAATGTGCTGGAAAGATACCATCCTATAGCGCATTGCAAACGAATATTGACAAAGAAATTAAAGCGTTCGAGATAATAGAACATCCAGTAAGAAATACTGAACACTATCTCTCGCGTAGAGATGCGATTGCGCTCATTGCATCTCTTCCACTCTCGTTTTCGCTTCATTCTCTCCATCCTCAAACATCGGATGTCTTCGATGAAGATTTGTTACTGTCGTGTGCTGCTAGTATTACGGCTTGCTGGCATTTGAGTAAAGGGAATGATCTTCCCGTGATAGAACATGTTCTCTCGGTCTATCTCCAAAAATTAGAGACGCTAGCATTACAACCATCTCATTATCAAAAGGAAATAGCGAAACTTGCATCACAGGGCTATCAACTGGCAAACATTCTCGCAGGTCATAGTCTTGATATTCCTGCACGCAAGCGTTATTGCCAGCAGGCGGTACATTACAGCAAATTAGCAGAAGACACGAATTTGCTAGTTGCCTCCCTCACCAAATTGGGAACAACGTATTACTACTGTCATGAGCAGACACTTGCACTCAAAACCTATCAAGAGGCTTTACATTTTGTGAAGGATGCATCACCACTCCTGCAAAGTAGCTTATATGCGAAGTTGGGTGTCATCTATACTCAGCATGGAAAGGAGCAAGATGCGCTGACGTGTATTGGTATGGCTCAAGAAGCATTTCCTGAGCATCCAGAAACCGATCCAAGTTCCCTCTATGCCGACTATGGGTTCCCTTCACTCTGTTTATGGGAGGGTTTGACGCATCTTGAGCGTGAGCAACCGCAGTATGCCCGTATAGCTTTTGACCGCGTGGGAAGTACAAAGCAAACAAAAATGATTTCGGAACGCAATCATATCGAAATCGTCAACCATCAAGCAGAAATGGCACTCGCGCTAGGTGATTTGGAAAGCTTTTGTTTTTATCTGCAAGCAGGACGAGATGGAGCGTTGCAGTTGCGAAGTGAGAA
>CAXUGH010000309.1:0-5304 GCA_964250365.1 uncultured Ktedonobacteraceae bacterium | reverse complement strand
ATATCAGGAGGCGTATGGCGTCTATCTACAAGGAAAGTATGTATGGGGCAAGGAGAAGAAATTCCGCGAACTCACAGATTTATTTGTGCGCTAAGAATAAGTACATGAGCTTGAAAGAATTAGGAATATCTCATGGCTAAACCTGTTCTCTACACCATCGTCTGTGCGGCTGGCTCTGCTCCGCAGGTGCGTGGATTTGTTGAGGCGGCACAGGAGGATGGTTGGGACGTTTGTGTTATCCTCACGCCGAGTGCGACGCGTTTTGTCGATGCTGCCGAGCTTGCTCAATTGACTGGACATCCCGTGCGGAGTGAGTACAAACAGCCGGGGTCGCAAGATGTGCTGCCGCGTGCCAATGCTCTTCTCGTGTTTCCTGCGACATTCAACACGCTCAATAAGTGGGCGTTGGGTATTAGCGACAACCTAGCTCTCGGCCTTCTGTGTGAGTTCACTGGCCTCAAAATGCCTATTCTTGCCGTTCCCAGCGTCCGTAAAGGGGGCGGTCTCGATATGCATCCGGCCTTTATGCGAAGTGTACGCATGTTGAGAAGATACGGCGTGCATGTCTTCTACGAGCCAGAAATTTATGTGCCGAGAAACGAAGTTCCTAATGATGTTATTCTTGGCGAGCTACACAAAATTTTTTCTCTTTCTGGTGGTCTTTCATGAGGAACAGAAACAATGCTTTCATTCTCTTACTACTACGCGTGGATAGTTGTCGCTATAATCATACCTATGCTAATTTTCGGCATTTTCACCTATCGTCAACAGACGGAATATCATAACGGGAAATCGCTTTTTGCAATAGGTATAATTGCTGTCCTTGCGCTGAGTGCTTTATTATTAGCAATCGCTCAAGCAAGGGGAATTTTGCCTGCGAAAAGCAGCAATGGCACTCTATTTTCGGTAAATTTTTTACTCGTTATGGCGGTATATCAATTAGCATTCCCTAACAAAATGCAACAGAGCCGAGGGTGGCGCATCTTTAGAGTGTGCTTTGCCGTGTTCGCGGTCGTGTTGGCTATTTTCGTGGTTGTGGGGTACATTTACAATTGGTAAGAATTTCTCAAGGAGGCTGTGTGTGCTTGTGTCTGAACCGATATCCTACTGGCAGAAAGATGTTGACGACATTTCATTTTCTACAGAACTTCCTTCTTTAGCGGATTGCGTTGTGATTGGTGGCGGCTATCTTGGTGCATCCCTCTGTTATTGGCTTGCACGAGCAGGAGCAAATGTCGTGCTTCTGGAACGCAACTTCTCTGCCTATGGTGCGACTGGACGTAATGGAGGCTTTGTCTCTATCGGTCCTACAGAAGCGTATCCCGATGCGATTGAGCGGCTAGGGTATGAGACCGCTAAAGAGGTCTTGCAGGTCACGCTTGAGAGCCGGGACCTGTTACGTCAGGTTCTCGCTGATGAAGAGATTGCTTGTGACTATCGAGAATGCGGTCATCTTTCTCTTGCTCTTAATGAAACACAGCAACATGCATTGTCTCGACATGGGGACGCGCTACGCTTGGAAGGCGTCGCTACACATGTGCTTGAGCGTAAGGAAGTGCAGGAGAGAATAGCAACGCCTCTTGGCCCTGACATTATTGGCGGGTTGTTTACGCCAGAGGTGGCATTAGTACATCCTGTACGACTTGTGCGCGGACTGCTGAAAGTTGCACAGCGATATGGTGCGCGTATTGTCAAGGCAAACGCTCTTTCCCTTACTTCGGAGTCTACATCTATAAGCATTTCAACTACACAGGGAATCATCCATTCTCGGCAAGTGATTATTGCAACGAATGCGTGGATTGGAAACCTGCTTCCTTTCCTAGAGCATACTGTTGTTCCTGTACGCGGACAAGTCCTCGCATATGCCCCACTCGCACCCGTTTTCTTCACAGGTCTCGGAGTAAATATGACAGGACATGGAGAGTACTGGCAACAAGCACCTGACGGTACTATCATATTAGGTGGAGGACGCGCCGCCGCTCCTCATTCTGATGTTGGGATTCGGGAGAGTACACCAACACAAGAGGTGCAGCAGGCAATAGAACAAGTCTTTCCGCGTCTCTTTCCTGCACTTTCAGGACTTTCCGTAATACAGCGATGGGCGGGATTGATGGCGTTTACATCTGATTACCTACCCATAGCCGATCAGGTACCAGAAATGTCGGGCGTATGGGTCGTTGGAGGCTTTTCTGGACATGGCATGCCATTTGGCATGCGCTTAGGCAATCTCCTTGCCGACTCCATGCTTTCAGGTACTTCTGCTCAAGCACTTCGACCTTTTCGTCTGAATCGCCAGAGCCTCACAGATAATAACAATAGATAAGAATTTCTTAAAGGAGTCTCTATGACTACGACAACAACAACGCAACTCATTCCGAGAAGAGTGCTTTTCGGTAATCCAGTCAATACGAGTCCGCAGATTTCGCCGGATGGCAAGCGGCTGGCATATATCGCGCCTGTCAACGATGTGCTGAATGTATGGGTTGGCGCGGTGGGGGCGAACGATGCCCAACCTGTGACGAAAGATACTGAGCGCGGCATTCGCTCCTACTTCTGGGCTGCGGACAATAAGCACATTCTGTATGTTCAGGATTTTGGCGGCAACGAGAATTTTCGCTTGTATGCTACTGACTTGACAACGAATGAGACGCGCGACCTGACGCCGTTTCAGGATGTGCTGGTCGAGGTGATTGAGCGCGACAAACACTTCCCTAACGAACTGATTATTGGCTTGAACAAGGATAATCTCCAGATTCACGACGCGTACCACCTCGACCTGACAACGGGCGAATTGACGCTGGTGGCGAAAAATCCTGGCAATATCGCGGGTTGGGTGGTCGATGCACAATTCAAGGTGCGTGGTGCGTTGGCGACGACTGCCGACGGTGGCAGCGAACTGCTGATACGCGATAATGAGCAGAGCGAGTGGCGACAGCTATTGGTGTGGAGTCCCGAAGACTTGCTTACCAGCGGACCGCTTGGCTTTACGAACGATGGGCAATCGCTCTATATGATTGACTCACGCAACTTCAACGCGGGTCGGCTCGTGCTGCTCAACCTCGCCACGCAAGCGATTACGGTGCTGGCGGAAGACGCACAATACGATGTGAGCAATGTTCTGATGAATCCCGATACGCGCGAGATTCAGGCGGTGGCTTTCAATAAGAATCGCGTCGAGTGGGTGATTCTGGATGACTCGATTCGCCTCGACTTTGATCGTATCCGCGAAATTCATCAGGGCGACTTGATGATTACGAGCCGCGACGATGCCGACGATACTTGGATCGTTGCGTTCACCGTTGATAACGGTCCCGTTCCCTTCTATTCTTACAATAGAAAGGAGCAGAGCGCAGCCTTTCTGTTTGATAACCAGCCTGAGTTAAGCAAATATACGCTCGCACATATTCAACCGGTTACGATTACATCGAGAGATGGCTTGATGATACACGGCTACCTGACATTGCCAGTGGGAGAGACGCCGAAGAATTTGCCGATGGTGCTAAATGTGCATGGTGGTCCGTGGTATCGTGATGCATGGGGCTACAATCCAGAGGCGCAGTGGTTCGCCAATCGCGGCTATGCTTGTTTGCAGGTCAACTATCGTGGCTCTACGGGCTATGGCAAGGAGTTTTTGAACGCGGGTAACAAGGAGTGGGGCGGCAAGATGCACGACGACCTTGTGGACGCAGTACAATGGGCGATACAGCAAGGAATTGCTGACCCTAAGAAGGTTGCAATTTACGGTGGCTCTTATGGCGGGTACGCGGCACTCGTCGGTGCGACCTTTACGCCCGACCTGTTCTGCTGTGCCGTTGACATCGTTGGTCCCAGCAACCTGCTCACGTTTATTCGCAGCATTCCGCCATACTGGTCTGTCTTCCTGGGGCAGATGCATCGGCAGGTGGGCAACCCCGACACGGAAGAGGAGTTTTTGAAGTCGCGCTCGCCACTCTTTAAAGTGGACTCGATTAAGATACCGATGCTGATCGCGCAGGGTGCCAACGACCCACGCGTCAAGCAAGCGGAGTCGGAGCAAATTGTCGCGGCGATGAAGAGCAAGGGTATCAGTTACGAATACATGCTCTTTCCCGATGAGGGACACGGCTTCGCCAAGCCAGAGAACCGCATTAAGTTCTATGCGGCGGCGGAGAAATTTCTCGCAACATACCTGGGTGGTCGCTACGAGGAATAGCAAAAAATGGTATGATACAAGGGACTGAGGTTTTCGCAAACTCAGTCCCTTTGTTATGTGTTTCTCTATGCTCTACGAATAAGGATTTTATAAGTATGGAACCCGATGGCATGGCGATATTCGCGGGTAGTGGCAGTAGAAAGCTTACAGCTCGCATATGTGAATACTTACACATTCCGCAAGGAAACAATGAAACGCTGCGTTTTTCAGACGGCAATATCTTCGTGCGTATAGAGGACAATGTACGAGGGCGACGTGTCTATATTGTGCAAACGACGGTATTTCCTGCCAACGACAACTTCATGGAATTGCTCTTCTGGATTGATGCATTCAAACGTGCGGGGGCGGCGGAGGTGACGGTACTCATTCCGTACTTTAGTTATGCCAAAGGCGACAAGAAAGACGAGCCGCGCGTCTCCATTCGTGCGCGTGTGTGTGCCGATGCTATCGAGGGTTCGGGAGCGGATCGCGTGGTCACGATGGACCTGCACGCGCCACAAATTCAGGGCTTCTTCCATAAACCCGTTGATAATCTGTATGCATTGCCGCTTTTATGTGAGCGCATTCGGGCATTGGAGTTGGATGATCTGGTAATTGTTTCGCCGGATGTCGGCTTTGCGAAACAGGCACGTCGCTTCGCTTCTAGCCTCGGCGTCAATATCGCCATCGCAGACAAAGAGCGACTGGCGCATGACGAGAAGGCGTCGATTCTGAATATCATTGGTGAAGTGCGGGACAAGAACGTTGTACTCGTGGATGACTTCACCATTTCGGGTGGAACACTGGTCGATGCCTCGATCAAGCTGCTTGAGCGTGGGGCACGCGACGTACACGCCGTCGTCACGCATGGCGTACTTGCTCAAGGTGCTATTGAGCGTATTGACGCGAGTCCGCTCAAAAGCCTCATCATCACCGATACCGTCGAGAATCAGCCTGTGACGTTCTCTCAGAAGATTGAGGTGGTCTCGGTTGCCTCGCTCTTTGGTGAGGCCATTCGGCGCATTCACAACCGCGACAGTATCAGCGCAATGTTTGATTAACAAAAAATGTGTGTGCAGCAATGGCACGCGTGCCATTGCTGCCCACACATTTTTTGTTACTGACGATATCTA
>CAXUGH010000308.1:0-6401 GCA_964250365.1 uncultured Ktedonobacteraceae bacterium | reverse complement strand
GAAACGTTTCTTGTAAAAGTAGCTGAACAATTCGTTTGAAAACTAGTGAGATTTGCGCTGTTGTCAACGTATTAACACTTGAGAGGAATGCGGTTTTCGAGTTTTGCTCCTACCTGCATTCTTCAACGAAGATGATTTTTAAGTCGTTTCGGTAATGTTGAAGGAGGCTAGCTGCACTATGCAGAAGCGCATGACACGTATTTTTGCCCTCATAATGGGTATTCCCCTGTTACTGGCATTTCTTGCCGCCTGTGGTTCTGGTACGACAGGTAATGGTGGTAGCTCAACACCTACTGCCGGTTCTAAAACTATTGAGATTGCCACCGAGTTGCCAGTCACAGGTAAAGACACCAGTAGCGGCAAACCAGCCGAGGATGGTGCCCATCTTGCCGTCGATGAGGCAAACAAAAACAACACTGTCCCCGGATACAAGTTCGTATTTGTGGCTAAAGATGACGTTGGTGCCAAAGGCATCCATGATGCTGCTGTGGGCGCACAAAACGTGCGATCATTGATTGACGACGCTCTTGTCGCTGGTATCGTTGGCCCTTTCAATAGCGGCGTGGCGCAGAGTGAAATGCCTATCGCGAATAAGGCCCCAATCCTCCTTATCAGCCCCTCGAACACAAATCAGTGTCTCACCCAAGAAGGCGCGGACATTGGCTGTACAGGTGCGACTGATTATGTCCCAACTCTTCGTCCAACAGGCAAGGTAACGTACTTCCGTATCGCAACAACTGATAACCACCAGGGACCGGTGAATGCCGACTACCTGTACAAAACTCTTGGTTATAAGAAAGCATATGTGATTGACGATGCCGAAACCTACGGCGTCGGTATCGCTAATACATTCACAGGCGAATGGAAGACCTTGGGCGGGACAATCCTTGGACGCAGCAGTGAGCAGAGTTCCACAACCTCATACGTCTCTCTCCTCACACAGGTTGCTGCTCAGAAACCTGATGTGATCTACTTCGGTGGCCTCGACTCTACGGGCGGTATCTTAATCCGTCAGCAGATGCAGCAGGTACCTGTATTGAAAAACACCCCCTTTGCTGGTGGTGATGGTCTCGTGACGCCTACGTTTGCCTCAACTCTCGGCGTGAGTGGTGGTCCAGTCTATGGTACCGTCGCTAGTGTCGATGTGACAAAAAATCCTTCTGCCGCCGATTTCGTCAAGAACTATCAAGCTACGTATGGTGCTCTTGGTGCATATAGTGCCGCTGGTTACGACTGCGCCAAGATTGTCATTCAAGCTATAAAGGCGGCTCTGGCAAGTGGCGCACAAACACCGCAAAATAGTGGTGACTCTGCCGGGGCTAAAACGTTCCGTCAAGCAGTCATTGATCAAATGTCCAAGGTCGATTATACCGGCCCTACCGGACATCACACCTTTGACAAGAATGGCGATACCACGAACAAAATCATCACCATCTTCCAACTCGCTAATGTGAACGGCAAGCCCGATTGGAAGACCATTACCGTCGTAACGTTGTCTTAACCGACACGAGGTGTAGAGTCACAGGGGTAGTGCGAGCTGTCACAAGTTCACGCTAGCTTGTGGCTAGAGGGAATAGTCAGCAGATAAAAATATGCTTGACTATTCCCTTCTCTCACCAATTATTCAATCTTCCGGCACGCAAAAAAATTTAGGAAGTTGAGAATGATGTAAACTATGCTTTTATTACAAGAATTAATTGCTGGTCTTGTAACAGGTGCGATTTATGCTTTGATCGCGTTGGGTTATACGATGGTCTATGGTATCATCGAATTGATCAACTTTGCTCACGGCGATATTTTTATGGCAGGTACTCTGGTCTCTATTTTTATTCTTGGCTTGCTTGGTGTAAGTGGAGCATCACATCTCAATCCCTTTGTCCTGACAGGTGTAATGATCCTGGCTTGCCTCGGTTCCATGCTCTTCTGTGCCGTGTTAGGTATCGTCATAGAACGTGTTGCCTATCGCCCTCTTCGTAATGCACCACGTCTCGCCCCTCTCATCTCTGCTATTGGCGTCTCGCTTATCCTGGAAGACGCAGGAAAGCTGTGGAAGGGTGCCAATTTGATTTCATTTCCTCAAATCTTTCCGCAGATTAACTATACTCTTCTTAGTAACAGTCAAGGCACCGTAAGTATCAGTAGTATCAATATTTTGGTGCTTGTCGTTGCAATTGTACTTATGATTGCCTTGCAGTTGTTCATCACTCGAACACGCACAGGACGCGCTATGCGTGCCGTTGCTCAGGATCGCGATGCTGCCGCCCTCATGGGCGTCAACGTCAATCGCGTGATCACAATTACCTTTTTCATCGGTGCGGCTCTCGCAGGTGCGGCAGGATTTATCTACGGTTTACAGTATGGTAGTACGTTCTTTTACATCGGTTTTCCGCTTGGCCTTATCGCCTTTACCGCCGCTGTAGTTGGTGGTATCGGGAACATCGTTGGAGCTATGCTGGGTGGTGTCTTGATCGGAATTATTGACGCCCTTGCTACATTCATCCCCGATACTATATTGCCACATGGTGGTGCTGCATGGCACGAAGCGGTAATCTTTGCAATCTTGATTCTGATCCTCATCTTTCGTCCCTCTGGCCTACTTGGTCAGCAAACACCGGAGAAGGTATAGAGATGATGCAAAATCGTACATATACGTTGTCGGAAATGAGGTGATACGGTATGTCCACGCTAACACGTTCCAGTTCGCTTCTTCCTACAACTGCCCCACGTTCGCTCCTACTCAAATGGGTCGTTGCACTACTGGTACCTATCGCAGTCTTTACCTTTATCTGGAGCGGCGAAGAAATTGTCAATCGAGTGCTATTGGCATTGTTTGGGGCTTCCACTGTAAAACAAGACACAGTTGGACTTGTCTTTGCCGCCGTTTTTATTATCGTTTTCTATGCTATTGTCATTACTCTCGCAGGCTATCTCGTTGCAGTGGATACAGGCCATCGTAGCACGCTTGAGGTGTGGATAGACATTCTTGTCTTTGTGATTGTGCCACTTTTCCTCGTTATGGGAGTCGGGCTTATTATTGGTTTAGCTCTATGTGCTATTATTTGGCCCATTTACTTTTTTGTACGCAATCGTATCCGCAAAACAAGGAACTACACGCCTCCTCCATCGCTTGAAAATCTTGTTGTTATGGATAACATACAACAAAGTCAACTTATGAACCGTGCGATAGCGGGCAGTTTCTGGTTTGCTACGGCCTTCGCCGTTGCATGGCTGATTGCAGATGTCGTCTACTTCGCAATTGGATCTCTGCCTGTTCTCCTGCTCATCTGGGCGATAATTCGCACTATTCTCCTTCCCGTTGCGGGCTATTTTCTTGGTCGTTTAGGTGGGCAGTTTGCCCTGCGCCGCACTCTTTCAACAAAAGAAGTAAAGAACAGCGAGGAGGCTGGTAATGGTCGGCGAGGAGTGCGTGTTAGCTTACGACGCAGACTAGAAACGTTGTCCAGAGGTCGAGCGGATGAGGAGGCACAAGATTTGGTTCCAAACGATTTTCCTCTCCGTAGCAGAGGTGCCCAGCGTTTTTTCATTATGTTGCTTATCATCTTCGTCCTCTTTTACCCCTTCATCGACCCATTCTTGTTTGGACCGGGTACCGATGGTCGTTTAGCGGGCTATGGCGATGCAGGCTACTATGTGATTCTCGCTCTTGGCCTGAACATTGTGGTTGGCTTTGCGGGCTTGCTAGACCTCGGTTATGTGGCGTTCTTTGCCATTGGATCGTATGTGTGGGGCATTGTTGGTTCACATCAGTTTACGATTATAACTGGTATACCTGTCAACGTCCAGATTCTACCTTGGCTCTTTTGGCCTATGCTCATCGTCACTGCACTGATAGCAGCACTTTTCGGTGTTTTACTTGGTGCGCCGACCCTGCGTCTACGCGGTGACTATCTCGCAATCGTCACTCTTGGATTTGGTGAGATTGTGCCTATTGTCTTTCTGGAGTTAGATAAGTATACTAACGGCCCGAATGGTATTGTTGGCGTGCAACCACCCGCATTCCCTGGTGCTGATTGGACTACCGCACTCCCCTATTACTACCTCATTCTCGCACTGATTGTATTAGTCCTCTTTGCGAATATCCGTCTACGTGACTCGCGTTTAGGGCGTGCGTGGATTGCTATTCGCGAAGATGAGATCGCCGCTTCCTCTTCAGGTATTAACCTTGTAAACACAAAACTGTTAGCCTTTGCCGCTGGCGCCTTCCTCTCAGGTATCGCCGGTGCCTACCATGCAGCGAAGCTTGGAGGTGTAACACCTGATGATTTTAGTTTTAACGACTCTGTAATTTATCTTGCGATGGTCGTTATTGGTGGCCTCGGCAGTATCCCTGGTGTTATTGTGGGTGCGCTTGCCGTCTACGCAATTAACGAATTCATCCTGGCGCAGCTTGACACTCTGGGAGCTGATCCGACAAGCATTGTTCACCCCATCTATACTGTCATTCAGCAAGCGATTCCTGGTTTTACCTTTGGCAATATTCGTAATCTCGTCTTTGGGACAATTCTTGTGGTGGTGATGATCTATCGACCCGAAGGCTTGATACCTAGTGCAAGAAGGCGTCGTGAGCTTCATCAAGTTGATACTGATGTCGAGGCTGCCGTCGATTTGGGGTCGCTTGATCCCGTACCAGGGTCGCCAGGGTTTGAGTCCGAAGTGCATGTTGAGTAGTTGAGCAACAAAAAAGAACAGGAGAAAACGCATGAACGTTGAACGTGCTACCCTAACTGGGAACACCGCCGAGACTGCTACTCAGCCACTTCTTGAACTAAATAATGTTACGAAGAGCTTTGGTGGTTTGACTGCGGTACAGGATGTAACTTTACAAATTCGACCAAGAGAAATCGTAAGCATCATTGGTCCCAACGGTGCTGGCAAGACAACTGTTTTTAATCTGATTACAGGTATCTATCGTCCAACTTCTGGTGCTGTTCTGCTAGAAGGAAAATCGCTTATGGGCTTACACCCCGATCAGGTACTTATACGCGGTATCGCTCGTACATTTCAGAATATTCGCCTGTTTAATAATATGACTGTATTGGAGAATGTACTGGTTGGTGAACATACGCAGCTCAAAGCGGGCATATTGGGTTCACTTTTCCGCCCACCGCGCGTTGTGAAGGAGGAGCAAGAGGCTCGTAAACGCGCAATTGATCTGCTAGGTTTCTTTGGTCCTACTCTTGTTGAACGCCAGGATGAATATGTTCTCAACCTCTCATACGCGGAAAAGCGTCGTGTTGAGATCGCAAGGGCACTCGCATCAAAGCCCAAGCTACTGTTGCTCGACGAGCCAACGGCGGGTATGAACGATACTGAAACTGCTGAAGCCGTAAAATATATACGACGTTTGCGCGATGAGTTGGGATTGACCATTCTCTTGATCGAGCATAAGCTCGCGGTAACAATGGGTCTCTCAGATCATATCTCGGTGCTTGACTATGGACGCAAGATTGCCTCTGGCCTTCCCGAAGAGGTACGCAACAACCCACGAGTGATTGAGGCGTATCTTGGCAAGCCTTCCGCTATCAATGCAGCTACTCCTGAGCAGTAAGCAGTCCTTTCATCGCAAAGGCAAGAGCAACTAGTATACGAGGGTTAGTATGACACCTGTATTGCAATTGAACAATGTTAATACCTATTATGGTCCAAGTCATGTGTTACAGAATGTGACGCTAGAGGTCAATCAGGGCGAAATCGTTTGTCTGCTGGGCGCAAATGCCGCTGGTAAGACAACAACGATGAAAACCATCTTTGGACTTGTACATCCCAAAAGTGGCACCATTCAGTTTGAAGGCAAGCCTATTCAAAGCAAATTGACGGGCGATATCGTGACATCCGGTCTGGCACTTGTGCCAGAGGCACGACGCATTTTTCCACGTATGACCGTCTATGAAAACCTGGAAATGGGCGCGTTCAGCCGCAAGAATCGTAACGAGATCAAACAGGATATGGATCACGTTTTCCAGATTTTTCCACGTATTAAAGAGCGTGTGAGACAAGTGGCTGGCACTATGTCGGGTGGTGAGCAACAGATGCTGGCTATGGGACGTGCTCTCATGTCGCATCCACGTATGCTCTGTCTCGATGAACCATCAATGGGTCTCTCACCCATTCTCGTTGAAACCGTCTTTAACACCGTGCTACGTATCCGCGATGAAGGTGTAACAGTCTTCCTGGTCGAACAAAACGCGTCTATGGCACTTGGCCTCGCCGATAGAGGCTATGTGCTGCAAACGGGCAAAATCGTTCTGACCGATACCGCGAAAAATCTTCTCACAAACGATCTTGTACGACAAGCCTACCTCGGTGGCGCATAAATAAACTCATCAAAAATATCTCTGCTGCATGCAGCAGAGATATTTTTGATGAGTTTATTCTTTATC
>CAXUGH010000307.1:0-6440 GCA_964250365.1 uncultured Ktedonobacteraceae bacterium | reverse complement strand
GATGAATTGCAGCGCAATTCATCGGGGACAACTCCTGTTCTATACTATGATATAGTAAAGGAAAATGTGTAAGAGGAAACAGCCATGAAGTGTGTCATCTGTCAATTTGGAGAAACCGAGCCAGGAACTACAACGGTTGCGCTTACTAGAGATGAAACAACAGTTGTTATTCGAGATGTTCCTGCTCTTATTTGCACAACGTGTGGCGAAGAATACGTAGATGCTGTAACAGGCAATCGGCTCTCTCAGATTGCAGAAGCCGCCGTGAATGACGGTGTGCAAGTAGATGTCCGACGATATAAAGCTGCATAGTTTGAATGTCTTGTAAGAGGTGAGTATGCAAGTTCGTCGCTTTAGCCCTGATTTGAAAACGAAGGTACCAGGAGGGCATAACGGGTTGTATGCTGTGCCGATACAGCTTAATGCTGCATCGGTGCCGGTAGAGCGAAGAGAAGAGTTAGCGCAACGTGCGAATGGCTTGCCTATTTTATTGAACAGACCTATGGTTGTAATTGCGATGTACTTCGAGCCGCACGGCGTGCTTGACGAGCATAGTGCAGATGTGCCGATTCTCTTTCTTGTGACACGTGGGCATGGTTTTGTACGTATCGGCGGACCGAATGGAGAGACGCAGGAGGTCACGGCGGGTGATGCTGTTCTCTGGCCTGTGGGACTCGATCACAAGGTGTGGACGGAAGATGAGTCGCTAGATGCCATTACGATAGATGGACCAGCAGAAAGCGAAGAGGACTAGAGCCGCTCGATTCTAATACTATCAATCGCTAACCATTGAGCATCGTTGCTCACAGTACCGAAGCGTAATACGCCGCGTGGCGTCACCACCGCATACTGATTGTCGAGCCATGCAACGAAGCCTAGTGGACGTGTGGGCGGACGCGGCACACGTAACACAAGCGTACCGTCAACCCAGAACGTTGCTGCACTCTCGCGCCACTCAAGGCTGTAGGTGTGCCATTCATCCATTGTGACGGGGAGCAATGCTTCGCTTGCGCCGCTTAGACGTTGCATCCATCGGGCTGCTGGTTGTGTGTTTCCTGTCACACGTCCCCACATTGTCGTAACTGCTGTAGGAACAAGTGCTGCCAGGGATTCGGCACGCATGCTATGAACGACCTGTGCCTTCCAACCCCAACCAGGGACGCCAGGGACAAGTGCCATATTCGAGGGCGGCGAGGCGTAGAAAAACCAGATCGCCTCCGGTAACATTAGCACGTCGCCGCGTATCGAAAATGGGTAATTCCAGAAGCCGAAGCCTGCCGTACCACGAAGTATGTTTTCGCTTTCTACCGTGCTATCGGGAGTCGCCGCTGGTAGCGAGGCGTGCGAACGTACCTCCATTCGCAATGGCGGTCGCCACGGAAAGGCCGAGCGTGCGAGACTTCCATAGTCGTCTATTTGTGCGTCGGTGTACTGTTCCTGTTGTGTCGCTACAGACTCCATGTACAGAATTGAGTTCTGAAGCGAGAGCTTTCCTCTTCCGATGCAGGTCTGCGTCCAACCTTGACCTATGGCACTGTCAGTCGTAAAATCGTCAAACATCGTCTACTAGCTTAGACTCGCACTTCTCTGTCGCTGCCTACGGCAATCTGTATCAGCTCCTCTTCTAATTCCTCCCATACCTGCATTTCTGCTTCAGGATTGGTAATGGGTCTGTTTTGTTGAGCTGCTTCTTTCAGCTTGCGTGCAACCTTTTGACGGAAGGAGAGAAAATACTCCTTCTGTTCGTTTTGATAGGGCATGACACAAAGCGCGATGTCGTCTGGCTCGTAAAAATCCTCTGGCTCAAATGCCAGTGCTAGCAGGTCCGCATAGCTTTGCATCAACATCGTTCTGAAGCGTGAAAGAAAGTAGTTTTTCTGTGTACTGGATACGAGGAATACGCCCGCGATACGTCCGGCGTAGAGAATAGGATACACAGCGCAACTTTCTTCGTACTCAGTTCGTGCCATTGGCAAAATGTTATGCTCTTCGTATAAATCTTCGATAGTGGCGGGACGGCACAAGGTGACAACATTTCCTGCCAGCGACTCCGCACTCAAAAACATCGCTTTCTGCTCTAAATTTCCACCCCAGGGCGGCGTACCTATACCGACACTTTCGCGTAGGCTACGAACCTTACGGAAAAAGCCAGATGGCGGCATGCACTGAGCAACCCAGACCGCCATGCCTAATCTATCAGGGTCGAGTTGCCTTAGTGCTTGCTGTAAAATAATTTGACACAATGACCAGAAGCGTAAATTGGGAGTTGTAGAGGCACGTTCAACAAAAACACGAGAATAAAAGTCAGATGGAATATCTTTGGATGTATCATCTTTAACGATATCGTTAAACTCTTCTAACCCTTCTTCCGCATGAATGAGGTCTAGTAGTTGCTCACGCTGTCCTGGCAATACATTGAGGAGGCTACGTAGATTCTGTGAACGTGGTTCCGACTCGCCACTTACCCAACGTGTGAGCGTAATCGGCTTCACGCCTAGCTCAGCAGCAACACGCTGCTTCTCCTTAGAATTTACAATAATCGTGCCGAGGAGTTGACGCCAAGTCTGTTCTTCTTGCATGTTTTTTTCCCTACCTAAATATGCTCTAAATGCACCCAGCACTCTCAATAATATCAGTTCGACAGTGCAACGTCAAATCTTTTACTGCTAATTCCAGCGTGATAGAAAAATTAGTATCAACAGCATGAGAGCGGCTTAGCCGCTCTCATGCTGTTGATACTAATTTTTCTTATTTCTCATTATAATCCTGTGATGCTTTTTGTCCTAATATTGTGATTGGCGATTTTGAAAGCGGCGTTTCACTTTCCGCACCTGTATGGCGTTCTGTCCCTTGACCTTTAGGCAGGAAGCGAGCCGAAAGCGTCATGGCATCCGTTATCAAACCTGGGAACGCGCCTTGTAAACGCGCTAAAATCTGTGCCGGTACTGAGATAATAAGTTCTGTATCGCCGCGCCTTGTCGCGTTCACCACCTGCTGTGCCGCTCGTTGCACGCTAATAGACGAACCAGGAAGCGAATCTATAAGCGTGAAAAGAGCGTATTCCTCTTTATGCTTATCACCTTTTACAATTGCGTTCACCTGTGAGCCGGTACGCATCAAGCCAGGAACCACCGTAACAACGTTTATGCCATATTGTGCTAGATCAGAATGCAAACCTTCTGAAAAGCCGACTACTGCAAACTTCGCACTGGCATATGGAAGCAGATGCGGCACACTAGCCTTGCCACCAACTGAGCTAATGTTGACAATACGCCCATTGCCGCGTTCGCGCATTTGTGGTAGGACCGCCATTGTGGTGTTGAACGTGCCCCAGAAGATGATATTCATCGACTCTTCAAAATCGCTACGCGTTAACGTATTCAACGGACCCGCACTAATGATACCTGCGTTATTGACCAGAATATCTATCTGTCCAAAACGCTCTGTCGCCTGTGCAATCATCTGCTGTACCTGCTCTGTATTGGTAACGTCGCATTGTACGGTAAGAACAGTAGCACCAGCCGCACGAAGCTTATTCTGAGCTTGCTCTAGCTCATCGCTTTCGCGCGAACACAGCACCAGTTTTGTACCAGCCTTTGCGAACTCCTCTGCAATCGCCAGACCAAAGCCGCGTGAGCCACCCGTGATAAGAGCAACCTTGCCCTGCAACTCAATAAATTTGCGCCGCTGCACTAGCTCGCGTGCAACAACAAAGCCTCCAATTGCGGCTAGCCATTTCCAGTTGCGTCCAAAAAATCCCGTCGCCATGTATGTAGTTCTCCAATCTAATTGTAAAATTCTTCTATGTGATGCGTAACTGTTTCATTGTGGGTAATTCCAATAAGCTACCGTATACACGCTTGACGATGGGAAAAAGTACGTCATACAAGAATTTGGCTTCTAATTTTGAGTGTTCTCCAGAAGCCGCTCGATTTTGTCGGCTGTTCCTGAGTGGCTACGTGGCGTGTGAATTAGCAGCCGAAGGTTAGAGGTATCGACGGTCTGGAACAAGAGAAACTCGAAATCCAGGTCTCCTACGAGTGGGTGATGCTTCGATTTGTGCCCCTCTGGAACGGTGAGGACATCGTAACGTGCCCATAATTCCCGAAACTCTGGGCTGATACGGTTCAATTCTGCAATTTCTTGTGCCCACCAGGGATCATTGATGAAACGGCTGTACTCGTTGCGAAATTGAGCCAGATACACTTGTGCATGTTCCTTCCACTCCTCATCTGAAGATGGTGACATGAAGAGCCGCCAGATCAAGTTTCGCTCTCGCTCGGACATTGTTGCGTAATCGCCAAAAACGGCGCAAAAGGCAGCGTTCCATGCCACGACATTCAAGCGAGCATCAACAACACAGGTGGGGATTGTCCTAAGCTGGTCGAGAAAATGTTGGAGAGTCGGGCTGATCGTCGTCGGTGAAAACGTCTCCACTGGAGGAGGTTGTCGAAGTGCGAGCAAAAAAAGGTGTTTGCGTTCGTCTGCGTCCAGTTGCAGTGCTTGTGCCAGACGTTCCAACACTTGTACTGAGACGTGAATGTCGCGTCCCTGTTCAAGCCATGTGTACCACTCAAGGCTGACGCCAGCAAGCTGTGTAACTTCTCCACGTCGCAAGCCCGGTGTCCGTCTTCGACCCTCTCTAGGCAATCCAACGCTCTCTGGCGAGATGCGAGCGCGACGGCTCCGTAAAAATGTTGCTAATTCGTGCTGGCGATCCAAAGACGAGGAGTTCATAGACATGGGACATTCTCCGCTCAAGTATGGAGTTGGAAACTAGGAGTGCTAATTCCAGTATAAACGCTTCTCTTGTGAAAGCGTGTCCCTCACTATACGCTATGGATGGGCGATAAGAGGCTCATGAAAGAATGGGCTAGTTTTGATGATGGAGAAAATGAATAGATATGTCAAATATTGCTGGAAAAGTTGTTGCTATTACGGGTGCGAGTAGCGGAATTGGTGAGGCGACTGCGCTTCTGCTCGCTGAACGCGGTGCGAAAGTCGTGCTTGGGGCGCGAGGTTTAGATCGCCTTGAGGCTCTAGCAACTCGAATTACGAATGCGGGGAGTGAGGTTGCTTATGCAAGTACAGACGTGAGGCGGCGCGACGACCTCTCCAACCTCGTCAAGTTGGCAGGTGAACGGTTCGGGAAGCTGGACGTTCTCTTCAACAATGCTGGCGTGATGCCGATATCCCCACTTGACGATCTGCGCGTCGAGGATTGGGATGAGATGATCGACATCAACATTAAAGGTGTGCTGTACGGTATTGCGGCAGCACTGCCGGTCTTTCGCAAGCAGGGTTTTGGGCATTTCATTAACACCGCTTCTACCGCTGCGTATAAGACGGTACCGAACCAGTCGGTCTATTCCGGTACAAAGTCCGCTGTACGTGCCATCTCCGAGGGTTTGCGACAGGAGGCTGGCGATAAACTGCGCGTGACGATTATTTCGCCCGGTTTTGTCCAGACGAACTTTACAGAAGGAGTGACAAGCACGGAGATGAAAGCCCAACTTACTGCATCACGAGACAAGTTTGCAATGCCGCCTGATGCAATTGCTCGTGCTATTGCGTTTGCCATTGAACAGCCAGCGGACATTGATGTGAATGAGGTTGTTATCCGCCCCACCGCGCAAGGATGATTATTAGTACAGCTATAAAAATTCCTTGACTTTGCAGTCAAGGAATTTTTATAGCTGTGCTATTGCAATATTTACCGTTGCCCGCGCGCCTCGCGGCTCAACGTCGCCACCAGCACGCCAAGCACCGCGATAACCAGAATTGCTCCCGTTGCCACACGTAGTGGTGCCAGCGCGTCAATATTGTTGATGAGGGCGAGTATGAGAATTGTTAGCAGAATGCCAATCAGGATAATCATATCGCCGACGATGAAGTTGTAAACGGCCTTGATTGCTCTCATGAAACTACCTCTTCCTGGATTGCTTGCGTTCCATCGGTACTGCTTGGTATCGTTTGGCGTCGCTTCGTGTTCTTGAGCCACTGAACTAGGACGTAGGAGGCTAGCAGGTAGAGAGCGGCTAGAACAAGAATAAAGGCGTCGGAGAAAGGCCACTCGAAGTGTACGCCGGAGTTTGAGATGCGAATGCCTTCAGCCGTCCAGAAGGTGCCGAAGGTGGTGAGCATGATGCCAACCACAAATTTGAGCGTGTTTTCGGGTACTTGCTTGAGCGGGGCGCGTACTATTACCCCAAGCAGAATAACGAGGATACCGGCAATCGCGGCACCAATTGCGGCGGAGGTAATACCGAGTGCTTTATCAGCTACCGCACTTGTGCCAAAGGTGATGACGATAAATGCAACCTCAAGCCCTTCGAGCAAGACCGCTTTGTATGACATAGCGATACCGAATGGCTCGAAGCGTGGTGCGACGACTTCGCCGCGTGCGCGTAGCTCCGCGCGAGTGTCTTCATAAATGGCCT
>CAXUGH010000306.1:0-6448 GCA_964250365.1 uncultured Ktedonobacteraceae bacterium | reverse complement strand
GGAGTGCAAGCAACCAACCCAGTTTGATAGGATCTATGCCGTCCATATGAGCGAGTGGAAGTGCGTTCTCAAGGGGAAGAAGCATCTTCTCGGCAAATGGACCATTGCGAAAGTGCATCTGGAGTTTCTGTGGTCCCTCTCCTCTAGCTATCCATCCCTGCAACATACTATTGGCAGGTGAATTGCTGTCATCGCGTGGTCGAACCATAGGATCACAAAAAACAAGTTGACCTGGTTGGAGTCGAGTAGTGTCGGGTCCAGTCTTCTCCACTACTCCAATCGCTCCACAGCCCGGAGCAAGAGGAAGTACCAGAGGATACGGTCTCTCTCCACTAAAGACTTCTTGTGCATACCACCCAACAGGAGCCGCAAGCACACGGACGAGTATTTCACCCGCGCCAGGAATGGGTTCAGGAATATCTTCAACAGTAAGAGGCTGACCAAATGCTTTCAAAATTGCTGCTTTCATACAAAGTTTCCTTTCTACAGTTATATCTATGTATGGTATTATCTTGCCATGAACTTGAAAGCTATACCAGAGTGTGTTGCTACTAGTAGTAGCACTACCAGGGAAAGGAAAGTAGGATGACAGAGAATGCGTACCCGGAACTGGCACACTTCTTGCGAACTCGTAGGGAGCAGCTATCACCATCAGAAGTGGGACTGCCTCCTACTGCACGTCGCAAAACGGTGGGATTGCGACGAGAGGAAGTGGCTTACCTTGCAGGGGTTGGCGTAACTTGGTATACGTGGCTGGAACAAGGGCGAAACATTCATGTCTCCACTCAAGTACTCGATAGCCTCGCACAAACCTTCAGATTGACGCCTGCTGAAAAAGCCCATCTCTTTCTTCTGGCAGGTCAAGCGTCTCCTGCATACCCAGTGCCGCAACAAGAATACGTCAGCCCCTTTCTCACTCACTTCCTTGAGCATATAGGAACCAGTCCCGCGTATATCATGGGTAGAAGGTGGGATGTGCTAGCCTGGAATCAGGCAGCATGTCAGGTTTTTGCAGACTTCGCAACTATACCGATAGAAGAGCGCAATATTGTGCGTCTGCTCTTTACCAATGAGGAATATCGTCGTCGCTTCGTGGACTGGGAAGGCATGGCACAGCGTGTTTTAGCACAGTTCCGTGCTAGTAGTAGTCAGTATTCCGATGATGCACGATTGAGTACCTTGATTCAAGAGCTTCAGCAGTGCAGCCTAGAATTTGCGCGTTGGTGGTCACGGCACGAAGTGCAAGAGAGACAGGATGGACAGAAGGAATTGCTTCATCCCCTGGTAGGCTCTCTCGTACTCGAACACAGCACTTTTCAGATGGAGGATGCACCAGGATTGAAAGTGGTGGTCTATCTTCCCGCTTGTGAGGAGACAGCGAGAAAGCTCGAACAGCTAACAATGAAGATAATTTCGTAGGGACCAGATTTATCGCGTCCGAGGCTCAATTCATTGAGCGAGATGCTTGCGAAACCTTGCCACAAGGCATATCTGCATGATCTCATGCGATAAATCGCGCTTGCGGACGCGATAAATCTGGTCCCTACGAAATATCTTCAAAAGACGATTTTATCCCGTCTTTCCACCTTTTACCTTATCAGCCCTTGCATATCTCCTGAACAATATAATTGGCACGATAAACAGTGCCGCTACGAGGATGTAGGCGAAGATGTTGAGGAGAATGGTGAAGATCGATGCCTGTTGAGGTGTGGTACCTATCGCGGGTGGGTAGAGGCCAGTGATGACGAACGCTGGATCGCCTCCGACATGAATCATTTGCAGAATTTGTCGCCCTGGCACATCGATCATTGCGACATCTCCGTTAGCGAGTGCGGCGAAGCCAAGCTGACCATCGCTAGTAATGGCGATTGATTGTGGTTGCTTTCCGTTGAGACTGAGGATGTGGCTGGGTTCGTGTGGTAGAGGTGAGCCTGGATTGACTGGTGCTAGAACGACAAGCTCGTTCTTTGTTTTGTCGGGCACATACACTTCGCCTGTTGTTTGATCATAGTCCATCGGACCATATGAGTCGCCTGAGATTAGAGTAGTGACGTGCTGTCCGCTGAGGTCTAGTGCGACTACACTTCCGCTACGAGTTGTGGCATAGACTGCCTCTCCTAACGGAATATTGACATATTCGGGACCCCCTGGCACTACGACGCTACTCAGTTTTTGCTCTTTTACATCGTCAAAATCGGTGAGCGAGTCTTTGTCCGCAACCCATAACTGACTGCCGTTACTTCCATTAAGGCCAGAACCAACCTGCGCCACTGACATCCCGTAGACGCCCTCATTGACCTGATAGGCGTGTTTGATGTGGCAAGTCGTAGGGTCGATGGCCTGTACCGTTGACGCGGCGTTGCCACCGGCGAAAAGTGTGTAGTTGTTGGCACTCGTGTCGAGTGCTAGCAGTGTTGGGTTGCCGGGAACGGCGGCAGTGCAGACGGTGTTGCCGTCCTTCGCCCCAAAAACTACAACACGGTTCTGCTCTGGCTCAGTGACGTACAAGAAACGCGCATCGCTACTAAGCAGAACAGCACCAACTTTGGTGCCTGTATGAATTGTGCTAGTAACCTGCTGCTGCGCTACGTCAATCACGCTCACACCCGCATCCGTTCCAGCGACATAGGCAAGATTGGGGGCACCGCCATCTGCATGAGCAATAGGTGTAAACACAAATGTAAATGCGCTTGCCAGCAGCAGAACTGGAAGCAGGATAAAGAAACGTCTCACCGCTTTGTACTTCCTATGCTTTTGGTGTCAACGAAGCCCACGCCGTGCTGCCCAGGTCGATGCTATACATCTCGACAGGGTACGAAATCGACAGGTAAACTGTCGTTACAGTATCCGCATCTACCGTCATGCTACTGTAACTCCCTGCACTACTATTGTTGCTCTTGAGTGTTGGCAAATCTGTCCATGTTTTGCCTCCATCGGAGCTACGCGTGATATGCAGGTAGGTGTGGCTGTAGATGACGTTGGGTTGCAATGGCGACGCCACGAGTTGCGGATGGTAGTCCTGATCAACCTGTTTGAACGTTTTGCCTTCGTCCTGTGACACAAACGTCCCTTCGTCGCCAGAGGCAAAGATGGGGCTGTGAGGACCGCTGGTAACGACTGTAAAGATGCTACTCGTGATAGCCTGTAAAACCTGCCAGTGCTGACCGCTATCGGTGCTACGTGCGATACCATCGCTACCATAAATCAGCAGTTGTCCAGCGGCTCCAGAAATCGCAATCATGTTTTGAATGTTGCCAAAGGGAAGCGTTCCGGTATCGCTAAAGTGCTGTCCGTTATCGTGACTAACCTTGAGACCGTGTACGTTTTGAGTACGCACGTAGATGTACACCTCGTTGGGATCATCGTTTCCTGCGACAGCGAACGGAATACCGGTGGTGGCAGCGGTAAAATTCGCCGTCTTATTGACAAGTTGCCATGTACGCCCTTGATCGGCACTGGTATAGAGACCTAATACACCCGTCGCTTGTCCTACAGCGGGCTGTGTAAGTAAATACAAACGCTGTGAGTTCAATGGACTTACTACAAGTGAGAGATTCATCACTCCCTGCATAAGCTGGTTGGGACCACCAGACTCCTGCGTCCACGTCTTACCGCTATTCTCGGAGCGAAATGTGCCATAGTGCGTTGCGAGCAGTAGCACATGATTTGGTAGTGCAAGTAGCGAATGCACATGATTCGAGGCAATACCAAATCCATTGACAGGTACCTGCGTCGGGTTTGGTGCAGGTGTGTTACCACTCAAGCCACTACAGGCTGCCAGCAACAAAGATAATGCGCTCAGGACAATCCATTTGGTAAAGCGTAAAGAAGATGTTTTTTGTCGTATCATAATCATCACTATCCATAAATATTGTGCAAAGCACAACACTATCATATCGCATATATCAAGCCCCTGTGTCAGCAGGTGTAACAAAAATTAATGTTGTATGACTTGTTCCGCCATCAGGGGTGCGAACGTCTATACGCACTTGCCAGTGCCCGCTCATATCGAGCTGGTCGCTGCCTTTGAATTGGCCTTTGCCATCGGGTTGCAGGTTGAGATGGCGCGTACCCATGTCCATATCTTCCATTGTGTTATACAAAGATACGCCCACGTTTGTATCAAGTTGCCCTTTGCTGTCCAAGACGGTCACTGTAAACTCGTTATCTCCAAAGTGATTGGGCGTCACGTTAAAGGTGAGCGTAAATTTGCCGTCCGTTGTCTTCTGTGTCGCCGTGAAGGGATTCGAGGGCGTTGTTGGCATAGGTGCGACCGCCGACTGCGAATTTTGTGTCGTCGTGGGTACAAGTGTACCAGAAAAGACGGTGAGCAAGCCAGTACAGAGTAACACCGCGACACCTAGCAACGGTTCCCAACGTAGCGTGTTTATGAGCCTACGCCCCTGTACCTCGATGCCTCGTTCAATGCTCTTTGTCTCTGGCACTGCTAGCGTTGCAACGCTTCCCTCATTCTTCGCGCCTGTTACCTCTGCTTTCAATGAAGCATTATACTTCTTATAGTCTTTAGCTAATCGAGGGCGTAGCACAAATACATGCCATGCGCTGGTTAGCAGTAAGCCGCCAACAAGTAGCGTCTTGACAATCAATACGCGTCCATAGGTTGTTGCAAGCAGTTGATCGATAGAGGTCATGCGCGTGGTCGCATTGAAAGGACCCGTAACCGACATTATGATGACACCTGCAATTGCTAGAGGCGAATAGCGAGGCAGTACAGCAATTAGCGAGCCGATACGTTCCTTGATTGCTTGACGCATGATAACGGGGATGTAGGTTGTCGCAATATACAGCATGCCACCAACCCAAAGCGAGGCCGCGAGCAGGTGTAGCCAATCTGAGAGTACGGCGAAGGTGACGAGACTACCGCTTACAGCGGCGGCATGACCAGAGAGCGTGAGTGCTATAAGCAGGGCTAGTCCAAGTATCAGGTTTGCCCACGAAAAAATCTCGCGAAAAACTTTCGATGAGTTTTTTGTGAAGAGCGCATATGCTGTTAGCAGCAGTGCTACGAAGACGACGACTTCACGCATGCTCCAGTAGAAGCCAAATTTACTGCCATTTACAAGGTTGAGTAGAATCGATGGCGAAAATGCTTGTGCCAGTTGTCCACCGGTAAGTGTCATAGCCTGTCCAAGCAATACACCGATGTCCGCGAAGAAAATCAAGAGGAGTGCAGGTATCGAGAAGAGACGGTCGAAACGTTGCTCCGCGCTTGCAAGTATCGGCTGCTGCTCTTGTACTTTTGCGTCATCAGACGTTTGTAGCACAAATGAACGCCATAGCTGTGCCCCAACCCAAAAGACTGTACCTAGCTCGACCAGTGTAATCATAATCAAGCTGAACAATGTGGGACCGTCGAGTTGACCGCTTGCTGCGCCAGTACTACCACCTAGCTGATCCTGTCCAGGTATCGCACCATTGAGCTTTTGTGTGCTACCATCGGGGTTGGCGACTGTGAAGATAAACGAACCCGTCAAGATATGCCCATCGCTTGCGGATTGAGTGCGCCAGATGACCACGTAGACCGCTGGCGGCAATTTGGGTGGCAGGTTGACATCCATCTCGGTCGAGTCTTCCGCCACGACATGCGCGTTATTTTTATCGACTCGTTGTCGTGAACCATTGACAACGCGTGCCGTACTGAACGTCGGATTCAGCGGCTCTGTGAACCACATGCGGACTAACGTTGGTGCTGTGTTGAGAACGGCACCCTTTGCTGGGTCGGAGCGCAACAAAATCGCGTGTGCCTCACTTACCTCTGGAAAAAGGAATAGTAAGCAGAAGGCTAGCGGTAATGCTCTATAAAACAAGCGTTTTAGCACGCTGAGTTGTAACAAGGTTTTCATAACGTATTTTTTCTTGGACTTCTCATTGTATTTCTATCTCTTATAGTAACACGATCTCTGCGATTATGCATCAGGGCATGTACCTATTTTCTCCTATGTTTGTGGGAGCGTGGAATATTCTTTCAGGATATCTTCTCACACATCTCTTTAAGAATGGGCGATAAGTTCTCGGTAAAGTTTCCTCTTTGTTTGTTCAGTTGGTAGAGACGAAAGAGAAGGAGTATAGGCCATTCGGGGTATTCTCTGTCATATGCTCGACAGAAACCGGTTTCTATTTTATTGTTGGTGTGTCAAAGCGACGCATTTCGTCTATCCATAGTTATCCTTGCTTCGCTACATTTTATTCATTCTTAGAAAGGAACAATTCATGCATATATTTCCTCAAAGGGATCAGGCACCTGGTTCCCCACATCGTCGTTCATCCAAAGCTCTCTGGGGTGTAACCCTGCTCCTACTCGTTTCGCTGTTGGTCGCTGGCGTCAGCGTCATCTCATCTCGTGCGCTCCGTAAAGCGCATGCCGACACCTCATGGACGCCTGTTTGGAGCGATGACTTTAATGGTGCGGCTGGTAGTGGTGTCGATA
>CAXUGH010000305.1:0-6534 GCA_964250365.1 uncultured Ktedonobacteraceae bacterium | reverse complement strand
ATGAAGCATGATTTGGTCGATGAGTTCTGGCTCAAGATATATCCGCTGACGTTGGGCAGTGGAAAACGATTGTTTGTCGATGGCACAATTCCGGCGGCGTTTAAGGTGACGGAGAGCCAAGTCTCCCCAAGTGGCATCATTATCATGAATTACAAGCGTGCTGGCGCGGTTACAACCGGCAGGTTGTGAGGAAGCAGACATCCCTGAGATGAATATCAATAAACGACTTATACAATATGTAAAAACGATGTATCTTTATGTGGCGGCGGTGGGGATTTTTGGTTTGTTGACGGCGGTTTGTATTGTCGCACAGGCCAGTTTTACGGCGCGGATTGTCAATAATGTGTTTCTGCTCAAACAATCTTTAGCGCAGTTACAAACGGTCTTATTCATTCTGTTAGGTATTCTTGCGTTGCGTGCATTGTTGGTCGGTGGCGCGGAGGTCATGACGAACGCGGTATCGTGCGTGGTGAAGAGCGACCTGCGGCACCGTTTGTTCTCGCATATCTTCAATTTGGGGCCGCTGTATATTAAGGGCGAGCGGAGTGGCGAGATTGTAAATACGACAGCCGATGGCGTAGAGTCGCTGGACGCCTACTTTATTCAGTTCTTTCCACAGGCGGCGGCAACGCTGATTATTCCGACGGTTGTGCTGATTACGGTGTTTAGAATTGATCTAGTTTCGGGAATTGTGTTGCTCGTAACATGGCCTATTCTGCCCTTCTTTATGATTTTGATTGGCGTACAGGCTAATGCGATGACAAAGAAACGCTTTCAGGTGTTGAGCCTGTTGAGTGCCCATTTCCTGGATGTGTTGCAGGGTCTGACGACGCTCAAGTTGTTTGGGCGCACACGCATACAGGAGGAGACGATACGGCGCGTGAGCGACCGCTATGGTGATGTGACGATGAATGTGTTGCGCGTGGCCTTTCTCTCCTCGTTTGTGATGGAGATGGGTTCGACGCTGAGTACGGGCGTCGTCGCAGTAGAGATTGGGTTACGTCTGCTCTACAATGGCATTCCCTTCGAGCCAGCCTTCTTTGTGTTGCTGCTGGCACCAGAGTTCTATCTGCCGCTGCGCTCGCTTGGTACACAGTTTCATGCGAGTATGGAGAGTGCTGCCAGTGCCGAACGCATCTTCGACATTCTGGAGACCCCAATCCAAACGGTATCAGAAAGCAGTACAGTAAGAGCAGCAGATATGACGCTACACCAATCGCTCGCTTTTGAGGATGTGCATTATAGCTACCCCTCGCTTGATAAGGATACAGATACAAAGAGTGAGGCATTGAAGGGTATGTCGTTCGAGGTATTGCCTGGACAGAAGATAGCGTTTGTGGGAGCAAGCGGAGCGGGTAAGACGACGATTGCGAGCCTACTCCTGCGCTTCATGGAGCCGACAGAAGGACGCATTACGGTTGACGGACGCTCCATTCAGGATGTTACAGCAGAGACGTGGCGCAGACAGGTCGCGTGGCAACCGCAAAATCCATACGTGTTCAATACGACGGTGGCGGAAAATATTCGGATGGGACGTGCTGATGCTTCGATGGAAGAGGTCATACAGGCAGCACAGAAGGCGGATATTCACGATTTTATTCAGACGTTGCCACGCGGCTATGAAACGGTCATTGGTGAGCGTGGGGCGCGTCTGAGCGGTGGACAGGTACAACGCCTGAGTCTTGCACGCGCGTTTTTGAAGGATGCGCCAATATTGTTGCTCGATGAAGCTACCTCGACGCTCGATATCGAGAGTGAGAAGCAGGTGTTTCGCACAATTGACGCGGTAATGAGAAACCGCATGGTGCTGGTAATTGCTCACCGCCTTCATACAATTCAGAACGCGGACCAGATTATTGTCGTCCAGGATGGGCGTGTAGCGGCTCATGGGACGCAAACGGAGTTGCTACATAGTTCGTCGGCGTATCGAAATCTCGTAGAGGCTTACGAAGGAAAGAAGGAGGTGTTGCTATGAGGAGTACACTCGGTCGCCTACTTTCGTTAGCGTGGCCTGTACGGTGGTGGATGGCACTCTCAGCACTGATTGGAACGGCGACGGTGCTGAGTGGTATCGGTCTCGCCGCGACCTCGGCCTATCTGATTTCAGAGGCGGCGTTGCATCCATCGGAGGCTGCGCTGGCGATTGCGATTGTAGGTGTACGTTTCTTCGGTATTGCGCGTGGAGCCTTTCGCTACCTGGAACGTCTCGTATCGCATCGTGCCGCTTTTCGTCTGCTTGCGAATATGCGCGTCTGGTTCTATAAAGCACTGGTGCCACTGGTACCCGCCCGCTTGTTGACGCTCAAAAATGGGTCACAGCAAGAGCTACGCAGCGGCGATATATTGCGCCGTGCAGTAGCGGATATCGACACCCTACAAAACTTCTATATTCGCGTGCTGGCACCACCGATTGTTGCCGCGCTGGTTGCGCTGCTAATGTGGCTATTCTTAGGCGCGTTTGGCGGTCTCTTAGGACTGGCCTATCTAGGTTTCTTCCTGCTATCGAGCGTTGTCATACCCTTGCTCTCCTATCTAGCGAGCAAGCGGTTGGGACAGAGCATTGTCACGACGCGCTCGGACTTGCAGGTACAGCTTGTCGATAGCGTGCAGGGTATCGCCGACCTCGTAGCATTCGGGCAGGAGCAACGACAGGCGGCATACATTCAGGCATTGACGAAGCAGCTCAACGGCATGCAGATGATAATGGCATATATTGGTGGCACACAAAATGCTCTCATTAATTTCTTAATGAATATGACGGCGTGGGTTATGCTTGTGATTGCTATTCCGTTTGTCTACAGTGGACAGTTGAACGGTCTCTTTCTGGCACTACTTGTTCTTTCAGCTATTGCCAGCTTTGAGATTGTGCTACCGCTCCCTACAGCATTTCAGCAACTTGGTGGCAACTTAAAGGCAGCTAGTCGCTTGTTCGAGATCGTCGATGCACCGCCAGCGGTTGCGGAACCAGCACAACCAGCACCGTTGCCACAGGACACAACGATTAAAGTTGAGCACTTGAACTTCCGCTATGAGGCCGACGAGCCATATGTGTTGCAAGACATCAATCTTACGCTAAGACCAGATCAGTGTGTGATGCTAGTGGGAGCAAGCGGTTCGGGTAAATCTACGCTTGCGCGTTTACTGTTGCGTTTCTTCGAGTATTCAGAGGGAAGCATTACGCTCGGCGGACGCGAATTGCGCGACTATAAGCAAGACGACCTCTACACGTTGATGAGCGTGGTTGAGCAGGACACGCACCTCTTCAACACCACAATCCGCGCAAACCTGCTGCTAGCGAGACCAGAGGCAAGCGAGGAGGAGATGATCGCGGCGGCAAAACAGGCACAATTGCACAATTTTGTGCAGACACTGCCACACGGCTACGATACGGAAGTTGGCGAACAGGGCTTACGCTTGAGCGGAGGCGAACGCCAGCGCGTCGCTATTGCACGCGCATTCCTCAAGGACACCCCCATAGTAATTCTCGACGAGCCAACCGTCAACCTTGACGCAATTACGGAACAGAGCGTCTTGCAAGCGATCCGTTCGCTACGACAGGGACGCGCAACGCTGATGATAACACACCGTTTAACAGCGATGGATATGGCGGACGAGGTTCTCGTTCTTGAGCATGGAAGGGTTGTCGAGCGGAGAACGCATCTCGTACAGAGTCAAACGTGATTGAGTACCTGTCCCCATCGGCGACAGGTACTCAATCACGTTTGACTCTGTACAACTATTCCCTTGACACCTACCTACTATACTGCTAGTATAAGCACATTCTTCAATAGAAGAGATATGGTAGAGAAACACTTTATTTATCGGCAAAAAAAGAGTGCGTCGTAGCGTACACAAGTTGTTTGTGAACTAGTTCCCCTTCTAAACATGGGGCATTTCACAGACATTTTGCGAAAAATATCTTACTCTTAGAGTAGCGACGCCATCAAAAAAGCGCATACTTTTTCACTACGCTATAGAGGGAGAAATAATTATATGGAAGCCTTGCTCAACGGCCCTTATGGACAGACTCCACTCGGTCAAAACGTTACTATGCTTGGACGCACACCTGATAACCAGATCGTGGTGAATGATAACAAGGCATCATCTCGTCATGCAGAGATTCGGCAGGTGGGACAGGACTACACTATTACCGATCTTGGTAGCACCAATGGCACGTTTGTCAACGAACAACAGCTTAGCCCAAATATGCCTCAGACTCTTCGGCCTGGGGATGCTGTGCGTATTGGTGACACAAGGTATACATTCGAGACGCGCAACACCCAGCCGCCGGTAGCAGGAATGTACGGCAATGCAGGACCTGCTAGTAATCCGAATTTTGCACCGACAGAATTTGCGCCACAACAATATCCAGGGACCGCCTACGGAGGAAGTCCGCCCGCGCCGAACTATTCGCCTACTCCACAGGCAACAAACTATCAGCAATATCCGGCATCGCAACCAGGAGGTAGCCCATCATCGCCGAACTATCAGCCGACACAACAGGCAAGTAGCTATCAGCCATATCCGGGGCAGCAGCCAAATAGTTTTGCGCCACCACCACAGCAAGATGCCTCGTTCAATCAGTATAATCAGTACAACCAGCCGACACAGGCATCTTCCTATACGCCGCCGCCTCCACCACCACAATATAATCCGGCACAGCCGCCGTATAATCCAGGGCAACCATATAATCCGACACCTGTACCGGGGACCTATTCGCAGGGTGCGCCTTATGGAGTGCCACCAGCGGCACCGCCCAAAAGAGGTAATACGCTGCGAACAGTTATTCTCGCGGCCCTTGCTCTAATTGTTATTATCGGTGCGGTGGCTACCTTCTTTGTGGTTGCTCACAATAATCAGGTTGCCACCACGAACGCACAGAATACGGCAACGGCAAAAACCGCTACCGCTCATGCCGCCGCAACGAGAGTCGCGGTTGCTCAGGCGACAGGGACTGCAGCAGTGAACGCAACCGCGACCGCGAATAGCAATTCACAGAGCGGAGATGGTCCATATGCGGTTGGTAATGTTGCGCTGACAGACGCGCTGAAAGACAATTCTAGCGGTAACAAATGGCAGGAGGATTCTCATTGTGCCTTTGCTCAGGGTGTTTATGAGGTCAAGGAAACGAAGCAAAATACCTTTGTCCCTTGCTTTGCAACTAACACCAACTTCAGCAATTTCTCCTATCGTGTTGCGTTGAGAATTCTGTCTGGTGACTGCGCGGGCGCAATCTTTCGTGGCGACAACAATACAAGCAAGCAATATTACTACGAGGTTTGCCAGAATGGTATGTATGATCTCGTCTACTATGATGGTAATTCAGGTAAATACCTCGTTCGTCCAACGAGTAGTTCAGCCATTAAGACCGGTACAGGCTCGGATGCAATCAACATCGTAGCCGTTACCGCGAACAACGACACAATCACGCTGTATGCAAACGGTACAACGCTCGATACTGTACAGGATGCAACGCTTACAAGTGGTAACATTGGTGTTATCGCCATCAACGATAAAAGTAGTGGCACCGATGTCGGTTTTGCCGACGCCAAGGTGTGGTCAATATAATCACACACACAAAGACAGGGAGCAAAAACGGCGTTTTTGCTCCCTGTCTTTGTGTGTGTGTTATTCTTAACACAGATAAAAGAGGAGGTATATTGTATGGCACAGTTCATGAAGTTTCCGACCGAGCGCGAACTTGTTATTCGCAGTGGCAATACAAGCGTTGGTGTGATTCCTGAGTTAAGTCTGGTCTCACAATTTCAGGTGGATTCGTGGGAGGTTCTGTATCGACCTGCTGAGACGGGCAACGTCAAGCGTTGGGGTTTACCACTGATGATCCCAAACTTTTCGCGCTTGAAGGATGGTATTTTCAAAGAGAAAGGCACAACGTTGCCCATTCACGGCTTTGGGCGCAACCTTCCCTGGACGCTCACAGCGCACGACAATACTAGCATCTCTATTCAGCTAGTGAGTAGCGATGCAACGCGCCATGACTATCCCTACGAGTTTCTCTTCACGGTAACGGTCAGCGTGAGCGAGGGCGAGCTAATGTATGTGTTGACGATGGAGAACAAGGGAGGCGAGACGATGCCGATATCCCCTGGCTTTCACCCCTATTTCACAGTAGCACAGGAAGAGAAGCCTAACATGGTTGTCGATACTCTTCCTGGCTTTAACGTACACGACTTTCAATGGGACGTGAAACCGCCCGATAATCCCTACACCTTCCCGCATTCTGTTACAGTGCAAATACCGCAACACGGCACATTTACCATCGAGGAAGTGCCAGACGAGAATGGCTATAAGCTAAAGAACATGCAAGTATGGTCGGAGCCACCAGAGAAGCCGGATCACAATTTCGTGTGCTTCGAGCCAATCGTCACAACTGAGGACGGGCTGAATCGCCCGAATGATCGATTGAATATCGCGCCACATTCGGCGCAAAATATCAGGTTGAGATTGACGGCAAAGACTCTATAAAAATGGTTAATCGTCATTTGTCACTCGCTGCTAGCAGCGAGTGACAAA
>CAXUGH010000304.1:0-6537 GCA_964250365.1 uncultured Ktedonobacteraceae bacterium | reverse complement strand
CTTCAACTCCTACGACTCGAAGAGAGACCTTCGCCGATAGTTTGACCGTGCGTATCGACGAGCAAGGAAGTGGTCGCCCCATTCTCATTTTGCATGGTGGTGGTGGTCCACGAACCGTAGTTGGTCTCGCCAACTCGCTGTCCACGCATGCACATGTTTTTGTACCAACACATCCTGGCTTTGGGGACGAGCCTCGTCCTGAGTGGTTTGATAGCGTCGATGATCTCGCCACTGCATACCTCAACCTCCTTGAACGGCTCAATTTGCGGAATGTCATGGTAATTGGCTCCTCGATGGGTGGCTGGATCGCCTCCGAAATGGCGGTGCGAGATACTAGCCGCCTGAGTAGTATTGTTCTTATGGATGCCGCTGGTATTCATGTCGATGGTCATCCCATTGTTGATGTATTCCCCTTAACTCCTGACCAGTTAGCCGCACTGAGCTACCATAATCCAGCAGCCTTTCGCATTGATCCAGCCACGCTTGGCCCGGAACAGTTCGCGGCTATAGCGGCAAACTTCCGGGCACTCAAAGTGTACACTCAAGGAGGAAATATGGAGGATCCGAAATTAAGGCGACGACTCAGCCGTGTGAATATTCCAGTACTCGTCGTGTGGGGCGAAAGCGACCGTGTCATAGACTCTGACTATGGTCTTGCCTATGCCCAATCGTTCCCCCACGCTCACTTTGAACTCATTCCTGAGGCTGGACATCTCCCGCAGATGGAGCAACCTGCACGCCTACTTAAAGTTTTGCAGGAGTTCGCTGACAGCATCGCTACTACGCCACCAATTGCAAGATAGTTCCAGGTATGCTTTTTAGGAAAGGTATCCCAACTCGTTTTTTACCCGACATTGCTTGTACGAGCAAGCAATGTCGGGTAAAGAAAAATTACACATTGCATTTCCTTTCTATTTAACTTGAATACCCACACGTTCTAAAAGGCGTCGGCTCAGGTCTGCTCGGTATTTGATTAGTTTTTTGTCTGGACCATGCGAGTCAGAACCAGAACTAACCAGTAAGCCATGCTTCTGAGCATAGGCTAGATACATGGCTGTTTGCTCTGACGTGTGTGCAGGATAATATGCCTCAAAGCCATCAATGGGGACTTCCTGACGAAGTTGATCGAGCAAGGAGACATCGTAACGTGTCCAGTATTCTCCTCGTCCTGGATGAGCGAGAAGACAAACGCCGCCACTACGATGAGCGGCATCAACTACAGCAGCAATGTCATTGGTTACATAAAAGAACTCAGCATCAAACACGATATCGAAAGCAGCCTCTTCGTCACCATAGCCATGTTGCACTAGCAAAGCTACAAGATCGTTCGCCTGACGCGGCTCTCCTCCACTCTCTTTCAGTATCTCTTGCTGGCGTGGAAATCCATAGCCTTTTTGCAATAACTTCTGATATACACTCAGCGTAATCTCTTGCTGACGACGCAATACATCTTGAGCAAGGTCTTGCAACTCCTTGTCCTGTGGATCAAAGCCATAACACAGAACATCAGTAGCTTCACCATTCCACGACGTACTCATTTCCGCTGCCACAAGCACAGGTACATGTTTCTGTATCGCTAGCTGTTGCAATGCTGCAACAGTATCCACACGATCATGATCTGTTATGGCAACCAAGCCGAAATTTTCGCTTGCCAAGTAGTCAAGCAACTGCTCGGGCTTTCACGTCCCATCACTGTAGGTGGTGTGCATTTGCAGGTCGATAGAGGCATCGGGCGCGAGTATTAGATTGGTCGTTGATAGTTGCATGAGTTACACCTTTCATAAGTATCGCCTTTTATAACCAGTACAGGTATAATATCATCAAAGCAGAAAAAGGTATGTTCTATTCTTTGAAAGAAGGTTTGTTATGTTCCGAAGATACTCTTTGCATATCATTTTCTTTCTATTGCTTGTCTTAACATTAGTTAGTTGTTCATCAGGAACAACAGTAGCCCCATTGAAGGCAAAGACTTCCCCAACACCCTCTGGGGACACTTCTCTAGCAACATCTACATCCTCTCCTCTTGTCTTCCCCTCTAAGTGCCCCTCTACTGCTCTTCCAGGAGTGAAAGTTTTTCCCTGGTATAAACAACTTTCATTCGTCGGACGCTCTCCTGTTTGGGCGCAGATTCCTCAAGACCTTCAAATACCTAGTATAAATGGTGGAGGCTTTGAGCCCGGAACCAAGATTTTGTGGGAAGTTGGACCGAATTTCTCATTGTCCGTGAAAGTGCAGGTGACTAATCTAGCTACAAGAAAATTGGCAGGATGGGGTAATGGTACACAACCGCCGACAACCTTCACGAATGAATTGCAAAAAACTAGTTCAGAGTATCACGGTTCACCAGCATCAAACTGGAATGAGTGGGGAGGTGTCCTTTACCTCCCGACAGCAGGATGTTATCAAATGAATGTCACTTGGCAAGGAGGCGGGTGGAGCGTGATTTTTGCCGTAGCTATTGAGAACATGTCAAGCTAAATTTAGCTGTTTTCTCTGAACTATTGAATGAAGCGGTTATTCTCCTATGATTAAGTTCCAGTACGCGTCGGCTTACCCCGCTCCCTCAAATACTCATCGAACGCTTCCAGAGTACGTACATTGTATTGTAGCACAGCATCGTAGATATCGACGCTCGACACTTCTTGCCGATAGTAGGGCAGTTTGTACCATACGTCTTTGATGCGAAGAATGGCGAGGCGTGTTTCGGGCGTGAGTTGCTGCTTGACGGCTTCGTAGATTGGCTCTGGATGCATGCCTGGAGCAAGCCAGAATGAGATGTCGATCTTCCAATCGCTCTCGGCCTGTCGATCATAGTAGACCATGAAGAAATAGCGTTCGTCGTGTGGTAGTCCAGTGGGGTTGTATACGCCACTTTCGTTGTTATAGCGTGTGTGTTTGACGCGAGGATGCGTTAATAGAGGTTGTACAGCTTCATATGCTCGTGTGCTGGTTAAGCCAGGACTTGAGACTGCAATGTCAATATCGCGCCACGTCATGAGTCCGAGAGCGGAGCTACCAAGTACGCGCACAGTGCCGACACTGCTCAGCATGGCTACGATGCCAAGCTCCTCTACCACAGCTTGCGCCTCTTTTTGGAGCATGTTTTGACGCAGTAGTAAAGCGTTAGCTTGCTCTGATGTTAGAGTATCCTGTGATGTGGTTGGGATTGTATTCTCTTTATCCATTGTTCTATTATGCTACTTTTAGATGAATCCCTCGGATTGGTCTTCGATGACCTTGTTCACTCGTTTGTCATCCGATGCCTATTCCGAACCTGCTCGACCTCTCTAGCAATCGCGTCCGCAAAGCGTTCAACCGCCGCTGGCATCCATGCGAGCCATAGCCCCGGTTCGACCAATTCTACCTCCATTACCCGCAGTTGCTCATTCGCATCATGGACGAGATCAATGCGTGCATACAGTGCTTGAGTGTCAAGCTTGTTCATAATGGTATGTACCAGTTCTACCTCATCGTGTCCAGGTGGAATGAGCCTTTCCAACGGGCGTCCGTATGGGCTTTGCTTTTCGGCATCGTGACCAAGCATCGGCTCGCGCAAGACGGCGTGCGTGACCTTTCCATCAATCCACATCAGAGAACGTTCACCACTACTCCAAATAGCTGGAAAGAATGGCTGTATGAGCATGTCCTGTCTGGCAAGCATACGCTCAAGATGCTGCTGGCCCTGAGCTACCAGTTCCTCATTAACCAGCAACGTCTCATAAGCATCAATTGAGACCGCAGGCTTGAGCACAACCTTTGACCAGCCACGCTCTTGCATCAATTGCATCAAGTTGATGGATGCCCCCTGTCTCAGCCAACACGTAGGGATACTAGGAATGCCATGCTTTTCGAGATCAAGCAGATAGCTTTTATGAGTATTCCAACGCAGCAACTCAAAGGGATTCCAGAGGGTAGATACGTGTGAAACGTGCAGTGCCCACGTTAGGAAGGCTGGACGTTGCAGATAATAATCCCAAGTCGAACGAACGATGCTGATTAGCGGCTCTGACCAATCGACCGCCGAATCATTCCAGACCAACACCTCGGTAGAGAGACCTCGCGCTCTAAGTGCTTCAAGCAAAGGGATATCAAAGCTGTTCAGTTGTGTGAGTGTGCTACAGGTAATGAGGGCAACATCCATCAGAAATTCTCTTCCTCCATTTCATGTTGTCACTAAAGAGCAGATTGGTTTTGGCTCACCTTGTGAATATTTGAATCATGAGGAAGTTTTACACTACCCCCATCAAACACCATACATCCAGAGGTGCCGATTTATTCTTCACATACAAGGGTGCCATCTGTGCGACACGCACATGAGAGCGCACACGTTGAAGTGTCGAGCTGTTCAGGAGGATGTTGTTGTCGGAGGCGTTCGATTGTAGGCGCGAGGCTATGTTGACGGCATCACCGATGGCGGTATAGTTCTGAATGCGGCCTTGTGAGCCGATGTTGCCGACGGTGGCTCGATCTGTGTTGACGCCGAAGCCGAAGGAGATGGGCACATCCTGCTGATGAGTGCGCTGGTAGTTGAGAACAGCCATACGCATTTTCCAGGCGGCGCGAATGGCTCTCTGAGCGTGATCTTCCTGTGAGAGTGGAGCATTGAAGATAGCCATGAGCGCATCGCCTATGAAGGAGGTGATCGTGCCCTCTTCGTCCCAGACTTCTTTGACCATGATTTCGAGATAGGTGTTGAGCAGTTTCATAACCTTCTCTGGCGCGATGCTCTCGCTCAGGCGTGTATAGCCGCGAATGTCGGCGAAGATGACAGAGACTTCGCGCGTCTCGCCACCAAGATGAAGGGCAAGCGGATTTCTGATAAGTTGCTCCACCACATTTGGATGGACATATTGCTCAAAGATACGGCGTATCTGCTTCGCTTGCGCCTCCGAGCGTTTGAGTTCGGTGCGGTCATCAATCACAAGGGCGGTACCAATTGGTGTACCATCCATATCACGCAAGGATGATACCGAAATGATCAAATTGATCATGCCATCACGTTGAGGAATCGTGCCATCGAAGGAGCGTGGCACAACCGTTCCATTCTCATGCTCGGTGATAGCCGTTCCTAATAATTCTATGAGGCCAATTTGCGGCAAGCTTTGGAAGACGGTCTTATAATGCTTCCCCACAACAAGCCCTGGATCGAGGTGAAGAATCCAGCCAGCGGCACCGTTGAAAGTAGTGATGATGCCTGCCGGATCGGTGGTAATCACACCATTTGCGATAGAGGAGAAGATGTTATCCATGTATTTTTTGTCTTCTCTGACCTTCTGAATGGCTTTGTTGAGGTCGGCGAAGAGACGCGCGTTATCAATGGCAATCGCAGCTTGATTGCAAAACGCGCTGAGCATATCACGGTGCTTGGGTCCAAACAGATTCGCATTGATACGACTATCGACATACACCGCACCAATGCAATTGTCTCGCACGATAAGAGGGGCGCAGAGAATCGAACGAATGCCATATGCCATGATGCTCTCATGGCTTTTAAGGGCGGCATCGAGCATAGCATCATCGGCGAGCAGCGTTTCGCGATTGCTGATCACACGCATCACGGAGCCGCGACTGATTTTGAACGCGCTCTGGTCGATGGTCTGCGCCTGCTTGTCACGCGCGATGGTAAACTCTACCGCATTCGTTTGGGGATTAACGAGCATGAGAAAGCCACGTTCGGCTCCCACAAACTCGATTACCCGATCCATGACGAGCCGTAGCACCTCGTCGAACTCTAGCGTTGAGTTGAGAGTACGCGCAATTTCATAGAGCGTCTCCTGTTCGCTGGTCTGCTGTTTCAGCGTAAGAATGCTCGAATTGAGTTCTTGCCGTTCGCGCTCGAATACCGCCTGTGGAATATTGTTGCCGTTCCCCTGGCTTTGTAGCGTTTGCAGAATCCGTTGTATGGTTTGATTGAGGCGACCTAGTTCTAAGTCGGCAATACGGCTCACATGGAGGGCGTCGCTGAGCAAACGGACGCGCGGATCGCCGCCCTCGCTAGCATAACGACCTTCAACAGCAACTTCTAATTTGTGAGTATGTTCATGTAGAGTACGTGATATATTTCGTAGTGAGTCGCCAACGACGCGCAAGTCGTTACTGGCCTTCGATGTAACATTGGGTATTACCGCCAAGAGAGGGCCTCCGTCCATAAATAAAGGCATGATATATACATATATACGGGCATGCATCCAGATTATATCACATGGATTTTGACGGCTGTGATAATCACTCATTCATCAAAAAGCATGTTCGTGAACATGCTTTTTGATGAATGAGTGATTATTCTTGGTAGCCACTAAACTCCGTTTTGCGCGAGGTATGCGGGAAAGGACGTGGGTTGGAAGCCGAAATCGCGCTCAACGCTGTTCAGGTCGGTGGTATTGTTGAAGGAGAACAGCGACATGGCGGCAGGCGTCAAGGGCGGTTTTGGCAACACTGCCGCCATTACTGCTGCACCGAGACCGACTAGTGGCGTGGGTGCATAGACCTTGAGGCGATTCTTGTGCATGGCTTTAAGCAGTTCGTCATACACCTGTG
>CAXUGH010000303.1:0-6555 GCA_964250365.1 uncultured Ktedonobacteraceae bacterium | reverse complement strand
AGTGCCTGTGTCGCCTTCATCGACTTGAGCTGCTGTAGCGTCAAGGGGAAGAGAATCAGCTTGATGATGATCGTCAACACAATGATCGACAGACCGAAGTCACCAAACACCCTGTACAACAGCAACAGGGCGTTGAGAATTGGAAATGAAAAAATTTGATTGAATAAGTTCCCTAACTCGCCCACGAGTTTTTTCCTGCCTTCCTCGATCTAGTGGCCCAGGCGTTCTGGGACGGGATCGTAGAGATCGCCATGATAGAACGGGTGGCAGCGACCGATGCGTTTAATTGTCATCCACCCACCACGAAAAAATCCAAAACGTTCAATTGCCTCATATCCATAGTGTGAACACGAGGGCGTAAATCGACACGATGGAGGTAGGACAACCGACAGCGTGCGCTGATATACCCGAATGAGTGCCATTGCTATGTATTTCACTTGTGTCCTCTGAAATGTACCACGCCTGTTAACCGCTGAGAGTCTCTAGCAACCGCGCTCGACGTAGTAGTGTAGTTGTATCTTGAGTAATACTGTTCAGGTCGGCATGCAGAATAGAATGCCTTGCACTAATTACTACGTCCCAGCCGCCAGAAAGTTTATCTAACGAAGGCCGAATTGCCTCACCAAGAAGTCTTTTGCTATAGTTACGAATTACTGCATGTTTCGAGATACGTTTGCTCACCACAAAGCCGATGCGTATCCTGTCTTCACTATTTGGCATCCAAGCAAGTATAAGCAGCCGAGACGTTATACTGCGTCCCTGCTGCCTCACCCGTTGGAAGTCACTATTTTTTCGTAGGCGTAACGCCCGTTTGAGTGCCACAATACCGTTAGACGGTCAGGCTCCAACGCCCTTTGGCGCGGCGGGCCTTGATGACGCGTCGTCCATTGCGGGACGACATGCGCTTCAGGAAGCCGTGTTCGCGTAGGCGCGGAATGCGCTTGGGTTGCCATGTACGTTTCATGTGCCTTTTGCTCTCCTCTACTTAAAGATATCCCGTAAATTATAACGGTTTCTTTTCCCACTGTCAAATTTATAGGAGGACAGAGACAAAAAACATGACAGCGGCTCCGCCGCTGTCATGTTTTTTGTCTCTGTCGAGATGCACGTTACTCTACGACGTTTTGAAGCGTAGCAGAACGCGACCAAGGCGAACCTCGTCGTTGTCGTTCAACGGCGTTGGCGTTTTGGCGGCGAGACGCTGGCGATTCAAGAAGGTGAAGTTTGTGCTGTTCTCATCTTCCAGCATGTACTGACCATTCTCGTAGAAGATGCGAGCATGCAGACGTGATACACCACCATCCTCACCACCATGCTCGGTGAGGTCCACATCGGGATAGATGTTGCTGACAGCATCTTCGCGCCCGATGAGAATGTTGTCTTTGCCACTCAGGTCGAACTCCTGGTTGTCGGCCTCGACGATCAAACGAGCTTGCAGAGCATTCGCGGGTGCCTGTGTTACGTCGGCAGGTGCTACCTGAGTTGCCGCATCATAGTCGGGCTGCTGCGTGACTGGTGCTGGCGTGGGGTCTGGCTCCGATGTAGCGGTGAAACTAGAAACGGGCTGCTGTTGCACCGGCTCAGGTTCCTGTGTTGCTACTTGCGCGGGTGCGGAAACGGGTGCCGCGGCGTTCAGAGGTTCGCCACATTCGTCGCAAAAAGCCGAACCATCGGGATTCTCGTGTCCTAAAGAACATCGTACTGACATTACGCTTTATCCTTCCTTACTACCTGTTAGGGTTTGTTTTCTCTGTTCTCAAAGAGCGACTATGATGGTCGCCTCTACTCTATTTAACGAATGAGATTGCTTATCGTGTATAGACGATACGAGACAATTTCTTGCCTTACGGAATAATGTCGTCCAGACGTTGAGTGAGTTTGCGCGTCTTGTTGCCGATAGACTTCACCTGATCCTGCGAAATCTGCTGCCCTTGATTGATCTGCTCAATGGCGGCCTGTGTCTCAGGGTCAAGCACACGCGTCACGTTTGGTGCGAGCTTTGTGGTTGCCTTACCAGTACGCTTGTATTCGTCCAACACGCGCGTCACGAGACGGTTGGCATTGGCTTTTTCCGCGAAGTTCATCACCAGCGGGTTGACCTGCGCGGCCTCGTTTGCATCGGTGGTAAACGTTACCTTGATATCGTCGCGCACACGCTCGCTGACAAGGCCAGCGACGGGCACATCGTAAGAAAGCTCGGCTTGCGCGATACGGAAGAGACCAGCGGGACGAGGGTCGATCATCAATTCGACCAGCACCGATTGCGCGTTATCTTTTTCCAGGTCGCCAAGCGGAATAATCACCTGACGGTCCGAGAGGCTCGACGGGTCAACGTCACGAATCAGCGGCAACACCTTGACGGCCTTACGCGGCGAGACACCTGCTGGCAAGCGTAGCGTCAAGGTTGCATTACGGACGGCAACAGCGACTGCGCTCTGCAATTGCTGCTGGAAGAGGCTCATTGCATCGGCTGGTGAGCGAATGAACTCTGCGGGTGTGCCTCCACTCAACTGACCGATGTCATCGAGCAGGCTCTCATCCCAGTCGGAGCCAATGCCCAGCGTGTTGATGGTGATATTCGCTGCTGCTGCATCGCGTGCCAATTGACGGCAACGGTCGGTATCACCGTAGGTGACGCCATCGGTGAGCAAAATCATACGATTGATGGCGTTAGGAATGTTCCAGCGGCGTAGTTCGCCGAGACCTTGAATCATACCGAGCGACATCGTGGTGCCACCTGCGTCGGGAATGCGGTCAATCGCGGCCTTCATTCCGATGGGATCGTTGGCAGGCATCGAGGGGATAAGCCCCTGCGCGGTATCGTCGAAAATCACGACTGAGATGTAGTCGCTTGGTTCGAGACGGTCAATCACCATCTTGACCGCTTCCTTCACATTCTTGAGCTTCGCCCCTCTCATAGAACCCGAATGGTCGAGTACAAGTGCGAAGTTCAGTGGCATACGCACCTGCGCCATCATTGCGGTTGGCTTCGTCTCAAGTAGTACGTATGCGATCTGGCTTCCGCCAGTAACTGGCATAAAATCTTTTCCTAGCTGATGAGCTAGTGTTACCTCTCCGGGCATAGTAATATTGGCTCCTTTCGCGTCGGTTCGCCCTAGTATATCATATCAACGCACGAACACTATCGCAGCACTCACGTTGTCTTCGCCACCGTTTGCATTGGCGGCATCGAGCAACTCTGAGCATGCGGTTTGTGGATCGTGAGCGTTGTTCAAGATGTCGGTAATCTGGGGATTTCGCACCATCTCCCACAGGCCATCGGAACAGCTTAGCAGGATATCTCCTGGCAACAATTGCTGCTTGAAATCGTCAATCTGTACGTTCATCTTGTCGCCGAGACTGCGGTATATCTGGCTACGTTGTGGATGCGTATACACATCGTCTGGCTCAATCAAGCCGCCCGCAACCAGTTGCCCGACCAGCGAATGATCGGTTGTCAGTTGATACAACGTGCCTTCACGCAACATGTAGGTACGACTATCGCCTACATTTATAACATACGCATGGTCGCCTACAATCATAAAACCGGTAATAGTCGAACCCATGTCGGTCTTATCGTGCTGGTTTGTCTGCACAAGTATGTTGTTTGCGTCCTCCACAGCACCCTTGAAGAGAGCTACCAGGGTATCTTCTTCCATCGGCTGAATAGAGGCGGTCAGACCGCCGCTCTTCTCTGCGGCTAATGGTGGGGCAAGCAGTTCGCGCACCAGTTTGTCGGCGATGATGTTGACTGTCATACGACTGGCACCCTGTCCATTATCGTGACCGCCCATGCCATCCGCAATAATGAAGACGCCTACCGGTGTTGCCTGTGACTCATGAACGCGCTGTAATTGCAGGACAAGCGTACTGTCTTCGTTTGGCTCGCTTCGTCGTACATTGCCAGCATCCGAATCGCTTGCCGCAAGTAAATGTACGCCGTTAGGAAAGGCTATCTGAGCGGCATGTTGTTGCTCGATCACGTAGGTTTTCCCTGAATCGACAAACGTATTTGCAATCGTGCCTTGCAGCACTCGCGCATCGCTGTCGCTACTCGTTGTCGCGGAATACTCGTGCATCAGATAGTGAGCGTTGAGTAGTTCAGCACCGCAGTCGATACAAAACTCGTCGCCTTCCGCGTTCTGTTCGGAGCCACAATTCCAGCAGTGCTGGTAGCCCTGATGGTCGATCACCGAATAGACATGCTCTTGCTCATCCTCACTCACCAGTTGTACGACTTCGTAGCGACCAGCGACCAGCGTCCCGACAGGAAGAGCGGTGGAAGTCTCAGCACTCGCGTTTGTCTCGTTCGTCGCGCTCTGGTTAGGAGCGGGCGTTTGCGTTTGCTCGCTTACACTAGCTGGCGTTGGTTGTGCCTCCGGCGTTGGAGCAGGAGGCGTCGTCTCCGCATCAGGTGGTGTGACAGAGGCGGGCGGAGCTGCGGCCTGTTCCGCGTATGTCGAAACATTTGGGTCGTTATCTGCCGCTTGCTGCGACTCTGGTGGCGGCGGTGGTGGTATCTGCATAGTTCCCCCTTCTACTACGTCCCCTTGTGGAGACATCATTATTGTTGGCATATCTGCCACATCCTCGCTTACCTGTGTCGGCTGGTTTTCTGCAGTAGCGGGAGAGGCTGAAGAATTTTGTTCGAGTGGCTGAGATGCAGTTCTCTGCTCATTCGTTGCTGTCGCGGTTGACTCCGTAGTTGCCGACGCAGCATTGTTTTGTGCTTCTTGCTCTGTCTCACGCTGCCAACGGCGCGATTGGAACGCGAGCATCTCTTGCGGCGTCAGAATTTGCGTCGGCGCAAGACTGATATCATCCTCTGGCAGTTTCACGTCTTGTGTACCCGTAGCGGGTACAACCACCTCTACCGCTTGCTCCTGCGAAGTAGCACCGTTTGCTGTACTACTTCCGCTTTCCTGCGTACTGGCAGCATTCTGAGTCTGAGTATCAGAGATATGAGCGGGAGCAGGACTACTAACAGCATCATTTGTAGTAAACGAGTAACCACAGACTTTGCAAAATCTGGCATTATCTCGATTTTGTGTATTACATTGCGGACAGAGCATGGCTGCCCTCCTTATTTGGCTATAGTTGTTTTTGTAGTCGAAGAGCCTCGGCATTGGCTGGGTCGCGTTGTAGCGTCTCATTCACCAATTGACGAGCCTCGGCCTTTTTATTCATCTTGAGATAGCAGGTCGCCATTGCACTATACACGTCTGCCACATATGGACTTAGCTGGCGTGCTTGTTCCAGGGCACTCAAGCCTAGATTCCATTCGCGCTGCCTCATATGGGCACGCCCCAACTCATACCATCCCTCCCACAACATCGGGTCTTCCTGTGTCACCTGTCGCAACGTGCTGATCGCGGCAGGTATTTTTTTTGTCTCGATATACAATCTACCGGTCGCTACCAAGAGTAACGCGTGTTTGGGGTTAATTTTCAGACCATCCAGAAAACGCGCCTCTGCCTCGCGGAAGTATCCCTGATCCATCGCTAGCAATCCAAGCTGGTAGTAGATAGCGGGGTCCTGCGGTGCGAGCTTTAATGCTTGCGTAAAGGCGTTCGTTGCCTGCTGGTACAGGCTCAGATCACGATAACACAAGCCCATCTGGAAGTAGACATCAACCGCGTCAGAGCGAAGCTTTAGCGCGTCCTCAAATTGCTCTGCGGCCTGTTTCATATTCTCAGTAAAGAGCCGTTTGTCGGTGTCTTTGACCGCTTGCCCATACTGTCGATACGCGCGACCAAGGTTATAGAGTACATCATAGGACGAACCGCCCAATCGTTGCGCCTCGCGAAACTGCTGAATCGCTTGCACATAGTTTTTGTTCGCAAGCAGTTGCAAAGCAGAGCGGTAGGCTACTACGGGATCACTTTTAACTGGAGCTGCGACGGTAGAAACAGGACGTGGTGAAATTGGTTGTCGTGCGGGTCGCGCCTGAATTGGCGAACGTCCATTCGTTGGTTTTGGCGTTGATTGCACGGGTCGAGCCGGTATCGGTGCGGGTCGAGACTGTATTGGTTGTTGCACGGGTCGTGCTTGTATAGGGACACGACGAGACTGTGTAGGTGCCGCCGTGACGCCTTGCACGAGTGGTTGACCATCGCGTTTACAAAACTTGGCTCCTGGTCTATTTTGAAAGCCGCACTTAGGACACACAATACCATTTGCAGCATTCGTTGGCATCATAATGGTGGCACTAGGCGAGCTAATGGCTGGAATGGCAATCGTAGCAGGGGCGGCACTATTTGGCAAACATTGTAGCAATGCTACGCGCATCTCTTCCGCGCTCTGAAAGCGCAGTGCTGGCTCCTGTTGCATCGCCCTGATAATGACCTGCTCGATAGGACATACTGTTCTACCATTGACCTGAACCTTGCGTAGACGCGGATTTTTCGCGCTAATACTGCCCGTAGCTGGTGTTTGAATCGGGTCTGGCTCATAGTTTGTGAGCAGGTGATACAGCGTCGCACCAAGCGAATAGATGTCGGAGCGTGCATCGGTCTGCACAAGCCGCCCCGGATTTTGCGCGGTACGCTTCTGGCC
>CAXUGH010000302.1:2302-6597 GCA_964250365.1 uncultured Ktedonobacteraceae bacterium | reverse complement strand
TGCCTGTCCATAGGTGTTAGGCCATTGATAGAAGTTCCAGCTTTTCCCATCCCAGTGTTCGGCATATGACTCTATCAACCGTGTGTTAGGATTCTTCCATTCACCCACAGTCCAGATGTCGTCTGACGCTATAATAGAAACAGCATTCAGCCAGTTGCCTCTACTCTCAGGAGTGTCTATTTGAACACGACTCCACATGTGTCCATTCCAATGCAGAACGGAGCCTAACACTTGGTCATCTAGCATCCATTGCCCCACCGCCCAAACATCGGTTGCCGAGAACCCTGCAACCGAACGCAATGAAGCGGACTCAATGCGATATGCCGTACTTTTTTGTTCTGGTGCTGCTATGCTTTTCCAGGCCGAGCCATCCCAATGCTCAATTAGCTCATGTTCAGCAAATGATGTTTTTGTGTTCAAACTACCAACGGCCCAAATATCGTTTGCTGAAACAGCAGTAATACTGCTCAACGAGCTATTACTGGCTAGATTAGCTCCAATCACTTCTTTCCATGCTGACCCGTCCCAATGCAGTATAAGTGCATGCTGTTCATCACCTACACTCGTTGAGCCAACAGCCCACACGTTATTGTGTGCAATGGCTACCACGCTAGTAAGAATACTTGATTTAGACGATAGCGTGGGAGTGGAGACTACTGCCCAGAGCGTACCATTCCAATGTAGTGTGATAAGTGTACTTTCTTGAACACCAACAGCCCAAATATCATTTGCAGAAACTGCGGCGATTGCCTGTAACGTCTTAACTTTCACTGGCACCTCCACAGTTCTCCACGTTCCACCGTCCCCATGCTCAATAAGGTTCCCATCTCCAACCACCCAAAGGTTGTTAGGTGAAATCGCAATAATACTGTTCAATGCACCTTGCTTATCTGATATAGTTGCTCGCTGCCAATTGCTACACTTATTTACATAAGGCGTCTGAACTATGTTGTGAGAGGGCTGTCTTGCCGAAATATCAGAGCGTAGTCGTGTACCCGCTAAAACAACAACGACTAGTATAATAGCTACAGCACATGCAATAACAAGTTGTTTAGTCTGTTTCATACTCTATACATTTCCTACAGAGGTTTTCTAAAATAACAAAATTTTCAATAATTGAGAATATCTTCCCCACCATGTAACGCAATAAACGCGATACTTGTTGCAGATAACAATCTATCCAAAGTAATTTTGTGCATATCATCTCGACCTTATAACATTATCAAGAAAGTAACGAGTAACGCGGTTTAGAAATAGATCAATAGCCCATCCACCACAAAATCCCCATGTCATGGGAAGAGGGGCGAGCAATGTAGCAATGCTCTCAATCGAGGAATCAAAATGCATTGAGTTGCGTCTCTCCCCTCTTGTTCTGAGATAGGCTAGTCGTGGCTGTGTTTCCTACGTGGAAACGCACTATAGCCACCAATACCGAGAATAGTACCTGCACTTCCAATACTCAAAACGCTTCCAACGCTCCCAATACTAAGAATACTGCCTGTACTGCCAATACTAAGAATGCTGCCCGCGCTTCCAATACTGCACAAACTACCTGCACTAAGCAAGCTCCATACACTGGCAAAGCTTGCATAGCTGTTGATGCTCAGGTAGGAGAGTGCGGAACGTTGCCATAGTTTTTGTGAATTGGGTGTTTCTGGCGTGAGTGTTTTGCTCATTTTGTATGCATCCTTTAATTCTACGGGAAATAGGTTACAAACTTTGTACCGCGATACGAGCTATCTGTATCTCTTCGTTCTTCCATGTAGCCTCATCCATCTTATGTAGTACACTAACAGTGAGTAAGGCATTATCTTTTAGCACATCCACAATGGGAAATGGCTTTTGCTCCATGAATGCCTGATCGCCAAGACCACTTATAGGTTTAGGACTCATCCAACTATTTTCTGCTAGATAATGATTGAAGTTGCTCTTCATGCTTGCAACGTCCTTTCCTACATTCAAGTCAATACCTACACCTCCGGTGCCAGCTTGAGGATTGTAATTGCAACTATTCACAAAGTATCGTCCATTGATCTTGTCCGGCTCCTGGACCGTTACAGATACCTTTATAATTTGCTCTATTTGAGCAGCCGTGACAAGCGAACACGAGTCTACGGTATCAAGTATGTGTTTGGCTATATGGGGCGTCGGTGTTGGCGTGCTAGCGGTGGTGGTAAATGGAGTGCTGCTACATGCGGTTAAGCAGAGGAAAAGGGTTGCAAGAAATAATGGGGCACATTTTTCAGATAAGAACTGTTTACGCATCGAATGAACATATCCTTTGTTTTGAAATGATATGTTCTTTATACCACATCCATTGATGTTTGTATATACTTGATTTTGCATTGCCTCTTGCTACCGCAGGTAGCAAGAGGCAATGCAAAATCAAGTATATATTGCCTAAGCGGTATGGCGGAACCCCATTGAGTACAATGCTGCGTACTCGCCTTCGCGTTGCAGGAGTTCGTTGTGCGTGCCCTGCTCGACGATGTGACCAGCTTGGACGACGACGATGTTGTCGGCGTTCTTGATGGTCGAGAGCCTGTGCGCGATGACGACGGCGGTGCGTCCCTTCAGCAGCGTGTTCAGTCCCTCTTGCACGATGAGTTCGGTGAAGGTGTCGATGTTCGCCGTTGCCTCGTCGAGAATGAGGATACGTGGGTTAGCTAGCAGCGCACGCGCGAACGAGATGAGCTGACGCTGGCCTACGCTGAGGTTGCGTCCACGCTCACGAATAAGCGTGTTGTAGCCATCGGGCAAGCGTTCGATCAGCTCGTGTGCCCCGACGACGCGTGCCGCTTGCTTAATCTCTTGGTCCGTCGCATTCAAGCGTCCGTAACGGATGTTGTCAAAAATGGTGCCCGTGAACAGGAATGGCTCCTGTAGCACAATACCAATCTGACTGCGTAGCGATGCCTGCGTTACGTTGCGGATATCGTAGCCATCGATCAGAATTGCCCCCTGCTGAATGTCGTAGAAGCGCGTCAACAGACCAACGATGGTGCTTTTGCCCGCGCCCGTTGGTCCCACGATGGCGACGGTTTGACCCGCTTTTATTGCGAGGTTGAAGTCACGCAGGACTGGCACGTCTTTGAGATAGCTGAACGAGACATGATCGAAAGTGACATCGCCGCGTATCTGTGGCAACGTTATCGCGTCGGGCTTGTCGGTAATCTCAACGGGCACCTCCATAATCTGGAAGATGCGCTCCGACGCCACACCTGCACGCTGTAACTGCGTGTATTGCTGACTCAGCTCACGGATGGGATCGAAGAAACGGTTGATGTACAGCGTAAACGAGACCAGTACGCCAACCTGTAGCTTGCTCTGCGAGACCAGGATACCGCCATAGACGACGGTAATCATAATCGCAAGAGCGGCAACAACCTCGACCAGCGGCAGAATCATGGCTGCGACGCGGCTCGCCTCTTGATTGGTGTCGCGGTTGTAGGCGTTCAGTTCGTCGAACTCGTCGCGGTTGCGGTCTTCGCGTGCAAGGCTCTGAATCACACGCATACCTGAAATGTTCTCTTGTAGCGTCGCGTTCACCATCGAGATCGCAGAACGCGTCAAGCGAAACGAACGCTGGGCATAGCGTTGCCAGTACGCTGCAATCACTATCATGATAGGTAGCACGATGAACGAAAGCAAGGCCAGCGATGGGTTCAGCACAAGCATGATTGCGATGATGCCGAACAGCGAGAGCATCGAGCCGAGAATGGAGAGCAAGCCCGAACTGAGCATTGACTCCAATACGTCGATATCACTTTGCACCCGCGACATGACACGCCCAATCTGCGTGCGGTCATAGAAGCTGAGTGAGAGCCGTTGCAGGTGCGTGAACATATCCGAGCTAAGCTGGAACAGAATTTGTTGTCCCGCCCACGACATGCTCCACACCTGCCAGTACTGCGCCTGCCACATCAATACGTTGACTATGAGTAGCACAATCCCGATAATGGCAAGTCCTCTCACATCGCTATGCGTGATAAAGGAATCGATAGCCACACCAATCAGGTATGGATTCGCAAGGTTGAGCAGCGTATAGAGCAGCATCAAGGTAAAACTTGCCAGCGTTGCCCCGCGATGACGCCCGATATACGGTCCGAATTGCTTGATATAGTGCCAGCTAAATTTGCCTGAGACATCTTCATCCGAACTCTCAAGACTATTTTCACGCAATCGACTTTTGCGACGGTGCGCCATAAAGTCGTCGATTGAGGCTGAACGCGTAGATTTGAACATTTTCATCGTCTCACCTCGCGTTTCTGATTGGTGGCTTCTGATGTTTCGGG
>CAXUGH010000302.1:0-2202 GCA_964250365.1 uncultured Ktedonobacteraceae bacterium | reverse complement strand
TTTGGATGGAGAGCATGCGCGTCTCGAACTCCTCCTGTTCGCGTAGTTGTAGGTCGTAGAGCTTTGTGTAGGCACCGTTGAGAGCGAGGAGCGACTCGTGAGTACCACGCTCGACGATGCTGCCTTTGTCGAGAATGAGAATCTGGTCGGCGTTTTTGATGGTGCGAAGGCGTGACGCGACGACGAACGTGGTACGTCCGTGCATTACGGCGTCGAGTGCCTGCTGAATCAGGTACTCTGTCTCCATGTCTACACTTGATGTAGAGTCATCGAGGACGAGGATACGCGGGTCGAGCAGGAGAGTACGCGCGATTGCGACGCGCTGTTTCTGTCCACCTGAAAGCGTCACGCCGCGCTCTCCTACCCATGTATCGTAGCCATCGGGCAGCGTGAGGGCGAAGTCGTGAATACGCGCGACTTTGGCGGCGGCGATGATTTGCTCATCCGTTGCGTTGGCGACGCCGTAGGCGATATTGTCGCGCAGAGTAGCATTGAACAGAAAGACATCTTGCAGTACGAGGCCGATGTTTTGACGCAAGGAGCGTTGTGTTATCTCGCGCAGGTCGTTTCCATCGACGGTCAAGCGTCCCTTTGTGGGATCGTAAAAGCGTGGGAGCAAGCTCAAAATCGTGCTTTTGCCACTACCAGTTGCGCCGAGCAGGGCGACAATCTGCCCAGGTTTGGCGTCGATGTTGATATCATGTAACACCTCTGGTCCTGTTGTATAGGCGAACGACACATGGTCGAACTCGACATGACCCTGTACATTCTTGAGTGTACGAGCATTGGGCGCATCTTTAATAGTCGATTGCGTATCGAGAACGCTAAAGATGCGCTCGCCACCAGAGAGGCCACGCAGAAACCACGTCACAGTAAAACCGAAGGAGCGTACAGGCGTGTTGAGCAGTAGAATGTATTGCGTGACCGCGACCAGCACGGCGAGACTGAGGTGATGACCAATAACTGCCGCACCGCCAATCCATACCACCAGTACCGTGATGACATTGATGACCAGCAGCATCAAAGGCTGATTCCAGGCAGCGAGACGCATCGCCGACATATTCAGGTTGCGTAACTCCTGGTTTTTCGCGCCAAATTTTGCAATCTCGAAATCTTCGCGTGCGAAGGCTTTGACGACGCGTACACCACTCAGACTCTCTTGCATCACGGTACCGAGTTCGCCATTCTCGTTCTGCACGTTCGCCCACAGGGGTCGTATGCGACTTGCAACCTGAAACGAGAGGACGAACAGAATCGGCACGCTAATCATCGTAACGAGCGCAAGGTAGACATCTAATCTAAACAGAATGATGGTGATTGCGATAAAGGTTACGAGAATCAAGAGCGCACGCAGTAGACCCAGCGTCAAGAAGTTTCGTACCGCCTCGATATCGACGGTCATACGTGACATCAGTTGTCCCGTCTCCGACTCGTCGTGAAAGGCGAAGCTGAGTTTTTGTAGATGATCGTAGACTTGATTACGCAGGTCATACGCGACAAGGTTAGAGACCGACTGCGACAGGTAGCCCTGCCCATAGGCGAAGAGACCACGAAAGGCACTCGACACAAAAATCGCAGCGGCGACGTAGAGCAGATTGCTCAACTGTCCATGCTGCAAACCCGCTTCAATAACATAAGCGATGAGCCACGGAATAATTAACGACAGACCCGTCGAGAGTCCTAAACAGACAAGGGCACCGAGCGATTGCAGCCAGTGCGGACGTAATAGGGCAAAGATACGAACGTAAACACGCAGGTTCTCCTGCCAGGTATCAGCATACAGGGACGTTTTCGCTACAACTTTAGATGAGGTCGAGGACACACGCTATTCCTTTCTCGATATGGACAACCCAAAAAAGGAAGTCGCTCACAGCACTTGTTTTCAAACAAAACAGTGTAGACACCCCTTAACACGAACTGGCAACAAGCATTGTTTCCACATTTCAAGTTAAGAGGCAGCTTTCTTTTAGTTTGCTTGTTGGCGAACTAAAAAAAAGACAACAAAACAGAAGACGGTGAGCGACATGAGGTTGTCTTGCTAGTTGTCTTCTGTCGTAATTTGGTGGAGGAAATCATCGTCGTCGATGATAGAGAAACAATCGCCCCGCGGGGAGGAATCTCTGTATCCTTCAGAATTTCTCGCTTTACATGTATAAGGATATCATATTTATTCTCTTTTCGCCACCTAAAAAGAGGACAAAA
>CAXUGH010000301.1:0-6611 GCA_964250365.1 uncultured Ktedonobacteraceae bacterium | reverse complement strand
CCCCTAACATATCATTTAGCTGTAGCATACTAATAACACGCGCAACGCTACATACATAGATGCAAATGTATATATGTTCACATACCTCTTTTCATGTTACAATATATGCATTCTACTATTAAGGAGAGCAAGTATTATTATGACCACTCCCCAAACACTACCGCATTGGGATATGAGCGTTATTTACCCTAGCCTCGAATCGCCTGAATTTGCTCAGAGTTTTACCGATGTCGTTTCTGACATCAACAATCTTGCCAAGTTATTTGATGAGCAGAATATTCAGGAGCAAACAGCCCTGACTGTTGACGCCTCGGTTATACAGACGTTTAAGACCGTTGTTTCGCGCTACAATGCTACAGCCGACGCGATCCGCACATTAGCGGTGTATATTAGTTGCTTTGTTAGCACTGATTCGCGCAATGATTTAGCACAGGCGAGAATGAGCGAGCTACGCAATTCGCTGGTTGTCTTCTCGCAATTGGGGACGCGTTTCACGGCCTGGATCGGTTCGCTCGATGTCGAGGCGTTGATTGAGCAATCAGCGGTTGCGCGGGACCATGCCTACACGCTACGCAGGGCAAAGACCGAGGCGACTCACCTGATGTCACCCAAAGAAGAGATGTTAGCCTCCGAACTGAATACCAGTGGTGGCTCTGCATGGAGCAAATTGTTCGGCAATGTTACCTCACAGCTAACCGTTCCCTTCGAGCTGGATGGACAGGTACGAAACCTTCCCATGAGTGAGATACGTAATCTTGCCTTTGACGCGAAGCGCGAGGTGCGTCGCCGCGCATATGAGGCCGAGCTAGCAGGATGGCAACAGGTAGCACTTCCGCTGGCTGCAGCGTTGAATAGCATCAAGGGTGAGGTCAATGCGCTGACACAGCATCGACATTGGGCATCGCCGCTTGCGGAGTCGCTCTTTGATAACAGTATCGACTCGCAGACACTCGATGCGATGATGAATGCGGCACGCGAGTCGTTTCCCGATTTCCGCCGCTATCTTCAGGCGAAGGCTCGCGCCCTCGGCATTTCCAAGCTCGCATGGTACGATCTTTTCGCGCCTGTGGGAGCCAGTGAGAAGGTGTGGACGTTCGACGAGGCCAACACGTTTATCGTGCAGCAATTCGGCACCTACTCGCAGCGCCTCTCGGACTTCGCGGCACGCGCCTTCCGTGAACACTGGATCGATGCTGAGCCACGCGATGGTAAACACGACGGCGCGTACTGCACTCCGCTAAGGAGCGACGAGTCGCGCGTCTTCGCAAACTTCAAACCCGTCTTTGGCGGCGTCAGTACGCTCGCGCACGAACTGGGACACGGCTATCACAACCTGAATCTTGCACAGCGTACCGCCCTGCAACGCTCGCTGCCAATGACGCTAGCGGAGACGGCGAGCATTTTTTGCGAAACCATCATCACGCATGCCGCCCTCAAAGACGCAGGTAAACAGGAGCAAATCGCTATCTTGGAAGAGTCGATACAGGGAGCGTGTCAGGTCGTCGTCGATATCACTAGCCGCTTTTTGTTCGAGCAGCGCGTCTTTGAGCGACGCCAGCAGCGCGAACTGTCGATTGACGAACTCAAGGCAATTATGCTAGAGACGCAGCGCGAAACTTACGGCGATGGCCTCGACGAGAGTCTGCTACACCCCTACATGTGGGCGGTTAAGGGGCACTACTACAGCACGGGTCGCTCGTACTATAACTATCCCTACATGTTCGGTCTGCTCTTCGGCCTTGGCCTCTATGCGCGTTACCAGCAAGACCCCGAAACCTTCAAACAGGGCTACGATAATCTACTCTCGTCAACAGGTCTCGCCGACGCCGCCACACTCGCGGCACAATTCGGCATCGACCTACGCAACGAAGCCTTCTGGCGTGCCAGCTTCGATATTATCCGCCAGGACATCGCACACTTCGAGCAACTGATAGGAGAATAAAACCTACACAAACAATGCGGAGAAGCAGCTGCTTCTCCGCATTGTTTGTGTTTCTAAAAACTATTGTCAAAGCTTGCGTAAGTATGCTATACTCGTACTAGGCAAGATAGATGCTTCTGATAGTAGGTTAGAAGAGCATTCTATCGTGAGTTCTTTTTGCACGGAATCGTCAAACCGGGGTGTAGCGCAGTCGGCTAGCGCGCAGCGTTCGGGACGCTGAGGTCGGAGGTTCAAGTCCTCTCACCCCGACCAGGATGGCACAGTTTCAAATGTGCCACAACTCTCCCAATACAAGGGAAATAAAGGAGTCTCAGGAATGCGGACATATCAGACATCAACACTACCCTTCGCGGGTTGTGTATCTCTGATGTGGAACTCGACTGCATGCTTCGATAGTAGGAGAATATATATCCCGAAATCGAAACGTGGAGTTCGTCTTGCCGCCCCTGACTCACCTGGACGTGCAAAGCAACTCCACTCGTACTCATGTGGTCGTCGTAGCAGACGGCAGTAGGAACGGGCAAGTGGGGTCTCTTTCAGCCCCGCGCTACGCCTCAGTTTCCCCTCGCTGTCTGTATGTGGTATCGGCTCTGACAGAGAGGAAGGAACGCTATTCATGCCAGTTCTTGTATTGAATTCCTCACTACAGCCTCTCTCGGTCATTCCAGAGCGCCGTCTCATTGTATTGCTTTCTAAGCAGAAAGTGACCTTTGTAGATGATCGTGTGCGTATGGTGATCGAGGAGAGCATCTCGGCCCGCCGTCTTGAGTTAGAGCGTCCGGTTATCGTACAGTTGCTTGCGAATGTGCGTGTGCCGCGTGTGGCTCTACAACCGACGAGAGCAAATATTCTTCTACGCGATGACGAAACGTGTCAGTATTGCGGCAAGCGAGGCCGCGACCTGACGCTCGATCACATCATCCCCCGCTCGCGTGGTGGTCAAAGCACCTGGGAAAATCTCGTGGCCTCGTGCAAGTCGTGCAACGGCAGAAAGGGAAGCCATCTGCTCAAAGAGGTGAATATGCGACTTCTCCGCCAGCCTCGCGCCCTCTCGCAAGAGTATGCTGGCTTCTTCCTGTTGCGCTATCCCAAGCTGCGCGAAGCCTACGAGGAGTTCATCAATTCCTCGCAGAATGACGCGTATAGCTCCTACGAGGACGGCCTACAAACCGCGTAGTGTCATAATAAGAGTAGTACATGATTTGTTACAAGCAACCGCAGGGGGGGAGGGACAAATAATTTTGAACTATTTTTGACTTTTCAGAGCATAATCCAGCAATGCCATGAATACATAGAAATTGGGGATATTGGCAACGCTGATGTTCGACCAGTTGAGCCACTTGCCCTCTTTCTTGACGGAGACGATACCACGTCGGACCTGCATGTCTTTATACTGGCTCCACGGCAACATCTCTTTACTGTTACTGATACCCTGCTTACTAATACTCAATAGTCCAAAGCTCACCGTACTACCAGCATTGTAGGCTTGAATATATTTAGGAAGCAGGACACGAGTCACTTCGCGTTGTATAGCGTTGCCCAATGCCTCAACCTTGCTCAATGTATCATTGAACTTGAAGGTCGCGCCATCGGCACGCTGCAATCTATACAGGTGCGTCGTGCCTGTATAGATGCCGTTATAGTAGCGTTTCGTGACCGCTTGCCAGAATGCTTGAGTTTGATCCCAACGCACAATCTCGACGTTGCTGCCACTTGTTCGTAGCAGTCCCTCGGTACACAGCAGCACGCGCAAGTTGAGATTTCTGAAGAGGTTAACCAGTGAGACTATACCTACCGCAATCAGGACAAGTCCAGCAATAACAAACACCCAGAAGCCTCCACTAGTATCTACATAGCTAAAGTCCATATTAGAGAGAGAGATGTCTTCAGACCTAAAGATGAATACGATACTAGCAATGCCAAGAATGAGCGTGAGAAGACCTGTGATAAGCGTTCGCGTCGTCTTGAAACCATATTCTTGTTGTGGAACGCCAAGTTGATATGCGCTAGCAAGTTGCTGCATATCAGAAGATACTGCCTGTGCCATGTGTTAGTTTCCCCCTATTTCGCTATTAAAATCGGTTTAGTTTAATGGTTGTCTATTCTGTCAAGTCATTATTTTTCGTAGCACACAGTCAATCTACATGTCTCACTCGCCGCCTTCGGCGGCGAGTGAGACATGTAGATTGACTGTGTGCCAGAAGAGTGTAAGAAAGGATTTGAAAGATGAAGAGATTTTTTCCTTCCCGTTCCCTTGTTAAAAAGGGGCTTTTGTGGGGAAGTGTCCTCGGTCTCTTGTTTATTCTCTGCATCAGTTTTTTACGTTTTTTTGAGCCATCGCGCTCAGCTCATGCTCAATCTTCTAACGCGAGTACACGTCCTATTTCCAATTTTTTCGACGATGCAACGCCAACGGATACTCCCATCGCAACGCCAAGCGCGACTGCTGGGATCACTCCTACTGTGGGAGCGACACCTAGTCCAACCTCAACACCAACGTCGTCGCTACCACGTTACGATCACATCGTGATAGTTCTCGAAGAGAACAAGGGCTATTCTGAAATTATCGGCAACACCTCCGCTCCTTATATTAACAACTTAGCGGCACAGGGCATGTCGTTTACAGATTCGCATGCTGTCACACATCCAAGCCAACCCAACTATCTCGACCTGTACTCCGGTTCCGATCAAGGCGTCTTTGGTGATGTATGCCCTTCGAGTGCCTTTCAGGGACCTGACCTCGGCGGTCAACTTATTAGCGCGAATTTGAGTTTCGCCGGTTACTCCGAAGGTCTGCCATCTGCTGGTTCGCTCACCTGTACGAATAGTGCTACGCACTACGCACGCAAGCACAATCCGTGGAGCGACTTTGATGACAGCAGTGGAGCAACCACAAATCTACCGTATAGCAGCTTTCCCACGACGACTGACGGTTACAGCACATTGCCAACGGTCTCTTTCGTCGTGCCCAACCTCAATGACGATATGCACGATGGCTCAATTCAGCAGGGCGATACTTGGTTGCAGCAGAATCTGGATGCCTATGCACAGTGGGCGAAGACTAACAATAGCCTGCTCATCGTCACATGGGACGAGGATGACAATACCTCGGTAAACCAGATTCCCACGATTTTTGTCGGGCAACACGTCCAGGTTGGTACGAACAATACCACCATCAATCACTACAACGTACTACGTACTCTCGAAGACATGTACGGACTTCCTCCCGCCAACAATGCCGCCAACGCGTCGGATATTCTCGGCGTTTGGAACTAAGGTGCTTTCTGAAACTCTGCTCATAGACACTTGACGGCGTGAAGCCGTCAAGTGTCTATGAGCAGAGTTTCATCCTCGGACGCGATAAATCGGTCCCTACCATTGCAAAACGTGTCAATGCTTAATCCGTATCATGAGAACGAGATACAGAGGCATTTATGCTTGCTTGTCTTGCAACACATGGTCTACAAGCCCTTTGAGCAAGGGGGCATCGGTGAGGGTGCGAATAGGAAAGACTTCCCATTCGTCCTCACCCCAGACCGAACTCGGCCTCTTAATCATAATCTCTTGCTCGCTTACTCCGATACCGCCTATTTCACTCCAGGAGAGGAACTTTTTACCAATATCAAGTCCGCGCCGACTGAGAGTAATGCTGCCAAAGGAGACGGGAAAACCTGAGTTGTAGGCAGCGATCATACGTAGCAATGGAGCCTTATCATGTTCTTGCCATGCATAAGCTATCAAGCGTCTAAGAACCTCGACATTTGGAGTATCCGCAACGGGAAGCGTAGCCCAGTCCCAGTATTCGCCTTTTTTGTAGACGCTAATAACTTGCTGGTTGATGCCAATATGCTCAACGTCATCCCACGAGAGCGGCCCATTTTTCTGCTTGACATGCACTCCCTGTACATTCAGCGCAATTTCGTTAAAGGGAACAAGCGAACCTTTATCATAAAGAGCAGTAGCGACTGGAAAAAGGCGTTGCACCGTTTGCCGCTCTATGCGCTGCCCAAGCTGCTCAATGCCGTCTATATTTTGTTGGAAAAGGTATATTGAATCATTTCTACATTGCACTTTACAGGTGTAGAGGGTACGGTCTTTATCGTCGGTTCGCACATCCTTCCAGAAGTTCGTAATCGTATCCCACAGAATAGCCTCGACTCTTCGCCCTGCATAGAGCAATCCATTAGGACAAACGGCAACGCGTATTCTGCGTTGCAAGAGGGAAACCAGTGTAAACCAGAGACCAACAACGATCCAGATCGCGCCGACCAGCGGAATGAAATCAGCCTGCCACCAGAGCCACCAGTTGAAGAGGATTTGCATATATAGCAGGAATGAGACAAGAATTACCGCACCAACAAGAATGCAAAACGGTCCCAGTACACGCGCCAGCAGAGGAACTTTCGCGGAACTATACACAGCATAAGGCGTGCCAAGCTTTGCCAGGAGCGGCTGTACACCGCGTATACCTCGCAACGTTCGCGGTAGCGATTGTGAGGGCGAAGCTTGCTGCATAGGATGCTCCTGCTGAAAACGATGAAACTGCATGATAGGGTTGTGACCGCATGACAGTGACCGCATGACAGGGGCAAGCCCTGTCACTACTATACCGTGCGCCACGACGTGGCGAACGCGCGCTAATTAGTATATAGTAGTTAAAAGGCGTGCC
>CAXUGH010000300.1:0-6624 GCA_964250365.1 uncultured Ktedonobacteraceae bacterium | reverse complement strand
CGCGCCACTACGCAAGCTGCTAGGCATTCATGTCGAAGAGTTCGATCCTCTCACGCCAGAGATGAGCAATTCGATAGTAATTGAAGAGGGAGCGTTACGAGGAACCTATCCCACAACGCTGTGGGGCGAGCTTGTCCATCTCGAAGGAGCGCAAGTCATCGGCACATTCGCAAGCGACTACTATGCACATCAACCAGCCTTGACCGTCAACGCCTACGGACAAGGGCACGCCTACTACATCGCGGCACAGGGCAACGATGAACTGCTCGATAAACTCACGCTACTGCTCTGCGAACAGGCACAGGTATCTCCTGTCTTAGAGTCGCCCGAAGGCGTCGAAGTCACGAAACGAGTCAAAGATGATGGCAAAACGATATACTTCCTACTCAATCATACGGAACAAGTTCAGCAAGTAGCGTTGCCAAGTGGGAAGTTCAGGTCGTTGCTCGATGGTAAGGATGTGGAAGGGCAAGTGAGTGTAGGAGCAGTCGATGCCGTGGTTTTGTTAAGCTAAGTTGAAGCATGTGCAGTAAGGACAATACAATGCGACGAACAAAAATTGTGTGTACAATTGGTCCCGCTTCAAACAGCGAGGAACGGATTGAGCAGTTGATGATGGCTGGCATGAATGTTGCCCGCCTCAATTTTTCACACGGTACATATGAGGAACATGAGGTCGTCATCGAGCGCATACGTCGTATTTCTGCCCGCTTGGGCTACGCTATCGCCATTTTGCAGGACTTACAGGGACCGAAGATTCGCACTGGCTCGTTGATAGGGCACAAACCAGTTACGTTAGTGGATAATGCGAAGGTGACAATCACCACTCGGAATATTGAGGGAACAGCAGAGGTAATTTCTACTACATACCAGCCATTACCACAGGATGTGAAGCCAGGGGATCGCATACTGCTCAACGACGGTCTGCTAGAATTGAGTGTGCTAGACAAAGACGAGACTAATGTCTATTGCGTTGTTGTGCATGGTGGCGAGTTGGGAGAACATAAGGGCATCAATCTTCCAGGCGTCGCGGTTAGTTCCCCTGCGTTGACAGAGAAAGACCGCGACGATCTCCGCTTTGGCATTCTGCACGATGTTGACTACGTTGCCCTTAGCTTTGTACGCAAGCCAGAGGACATCCTTGATGCCAAGCGTCTCATTCATGAGTTACAATCAGAGCAGAGCGGTGAGCATAAGAAAAATATTCTGCCAATTCCACTGATAGCGAAGTTGGAGAAGCCAGAGGCGATTGCACACCTTGACGACATACTCAATGTCACTGATGGCGTGATGATTGCGCGTGGGGATTTAGGCGTAGAGATGGCTCCTGAGAAGGTGCCACTGATACAAAAGCGTATCATTGCTAAATGTAACGAACTGGGACTCCCCGTTATCACAGCAACTCAGATGTTAGAGTCGATGACGACGAATCCGCGCCCAACACGAGCGGAGGTAAACGACGTTTCCAACGCGATACTCGATAAAACGGACCTGGTAATGCTGAGTGGTGAAACGGCGGCAGGAGCGTACCCGATTGAAGCGGTGCAGATGATGGTACGTATCGCGCTAGAAACCGAGGGGAACAATAGAACGGCACAACTCCCTAAAACGCAACACCTCACGAAAGCGCGTGCCGTAAGTCATGCCGCTCGCGCTCTGTCGGAAGAGGCCAGCGTCAAGGCCATAGTCGTCTTTACCCGCACTGGTAACTCGGCACACCTGATCTCGAAAGATCGTCCACGCGTCTCGATCTTTGCCTACACCCCTTCAGAGAAGGTACGGCGACAACTTGCCCTGTGGTGGGGCATATGGCCTCATTGCATCGACATGCAGGGATCGACGGAGAAACTCATCGAAACCGTTGAACATCGTCTCCTGGATGATAAGCTCGTTCAGCAGGGCGAGTATGTCGTGATTATGGGAGGGCTGCCCGTAGCGAGTCGAGCGCGTACAAACTTTGTAAAGTTACATAGAGTGAGAATGCCTGAGGAGTAGATATTCTACTATTTTCCTTCAACGTTGTATGCAATGGCAGCGCGAATAAGGTCTTGCAAAGCAGACTCATTGACGGCATCGCCCTCACGGAAATCTATCGCACGCGTTTTTTTCGCATCAAGGCCAGCATTGAAGAGTTTCTGCGTGTCGTCCAGAGCAGCACCTTGAAAGAAGTTCATTTTTACAGCCTTCTTGAAAGTGCCTACAGCACAAACAAGTCCATGATGAGACCAGACTGCCGTATCCCACTTCCATTCCTCAGTGATGTCAGGGTCGGTTTCGAGGACAAGTTTACGGAGTTGAGCGACTCTTTGACCGCGCCAATCGGCAAGTTCTGCGATTTGTTTGTCGATACGTTCAGATGAATTCATGTACTTCTCCTTATTTTTTCTGCTCAGGTCAAGCATAATTCTATGTGTATCCATAAGTCAAGCTATATATGAAATTCGATACTTGTCTGTAGAGTTTAATCGTGATATTATTGGCGGAGAATACGTGGTAAGAGGGAACAAACAACATGCAAAAGCGACATCGACAAACTTCAACCCAAGAGCAACAACAACCCTACGATAATCTTCTGAAATCTCTACTGGATGGTCGTGAGAAGGAAATGCTGCCCTATTTCCTGGCTGAAGCAGAGTATCAAGAGACGCTTGATATAGAGGTACATCGCACAACCCTACGAGTAGATCGTGTATACAAGATCAAGTATCACGGTCAAATACACATTCTACATCTTGAATTTGAGTCAGGCGCAGATAGTGATATGAGTCTCCGCTTGTTAGACTATCACTCCTACCTTCATCGCAAATATGTCCTTCCTGTCTTATCAATTATCGTCTACCCATTTCGCACACAGATGGCAACTTCTCCTTTGGTAGAGATGAGCGGGGATATAGAGCTGCTGATATTTCGCTTTCGCGTCTTCCCTTTATGGCAACTTAACGCAGAACAGTATGTCAGAGAACACGCAATGTCCATCTATGCTTTACTGCCAACGATGAATGGAGCAAACGCAACGCTATTGAACACAGCTATCAACGAAATGGTAGAATATTATAAGAATGATAACGAACGATTAGCACGAGAACTGAGATGGATGGGCATTGTTTTACGACGAGCAGACACGGTAGCACTGGACGAAAAACGCATAGTAGAGGAGCGATTGAATATGTACGATGATTTGATGGAACGCGACCCAAAGATGATACGGATACGAGCAGAAAGCGAGGCTAAAGGTGAAGCCAAAGGCAAAGTAGAGGGAGAAATCGAAGGTGAAATTAAAGGGTTGCGAGAGGGCTTTGTCGATATCGTTGAGACGCGTTTCCCCGACCTAGCCGAAATCGCAGAAGAGAGAGTTACACGGGTGACAGAGACAAATATGCTCCGCCTTCTGCTGAAAGCAGTTGTGGCTGCCTCTGATGAGACAGCGGCGCAGAAGGTACTCGACATTATCCTCGTAGCGTGACGTACTGATAACGAGGCGCGATTGTCTGCAATGTCATCTACTGCTACGCTACCCTCACAACTCAATACCATCATCGGACGCACCCAAGAGATTGCCGCCGCCTCGACACTGCTCCTGTGCGATGATGTACGCTTGTTGACACTGCTCGGTCCTGGCGGTGTCGGGAAGACGAGGCTGGGGCTGGCGATTGCGAAAGAGGTGGCTGAACATTTTCGTGATGGAGTATTTTTCGTCTCACTCGCCGCGCTACGTGAGCCACAGCTAGTGCTTCCCACTCTTGCACATACGATAGGGGTGGAAGAGGTCGTCGATACTCCACTTGCTGAACGCTTGCAGGACTACCTGTCGAATAAGCACATGCTCTTACTGTTAGACAATTTCGAGCATGTGCTTGAGGCGGGGAGCCAAGTCGCGGAATTACTGGCAATCGCGCCTCATCTCAAAGTGTTAGTCACGAGCCGCGAAATACTGCACCTCTATGGCGAACATGAATTTGAGGTGCCACCACTCGCACTACCACAGCTTTTGCCACAGGGACAGAATATTACCTCCACAGCAGCTATGACTTTGTTTGTGCAGAGGGCGCAGGCAATTAAGCCTTCGTTCGTACTTACTCAGGAGAATGCACGAGCAGTAGCAGAAATTTGTATTCAGTTGGATGGCCTACCGTTAGCAATAGAGCTTGCAGCGGCGCGTATCAAGCTGATGACCGCGCAGGATATTCTTGTACGTTTGCAAAGTAGACTGAACTTTCTCACAGGAGGTCCGCGCAATTTGCCAGTACGCCAACAGACGTTACGCAATACGCTTGATTGGAGCTACCATTTACTCACGGAGGAGGAGCAACGTTTTTTCCGTCGCCTGAGTGTGCTGGTAGGAACCTGGACGCTTGCAGCCGCAGAAGCCATCACTGATGTAGAGACAGGAGATACTGCACTTACTCTACTCACATCATTGGTTGATAAAAGCTTCGTGCGCGTTGTGGAGAGCAGCGGAGAAACTCGCTTTACTCTGTTAGAGACGTTACGCGAGTATGCGTTAGATTGTCTAACGAAGAACAACGATGAGGAGCTAGTAGCGCGAAAACAACATGCACAATTCTATCTGCATTTAGTTGAGGAGGGCGAGCGATATCTGTTCAGGAGCGAGCAACGACAGTGGCTAGAGCGGCTCGATCACGAGGCAGTAAACATATGGGCGGCATTAGCCTGGATTATCGCGCAGAGAGAAGTCGTATTAGGGTTGCGTTTTACGGCGGCGTTGATCGGCTACTTGAACTTTCGGAGTTCGCTCAGCGAGGGGCGTAACTGGTTCGAGGAGGTGCTGGCAATTGATGAAGCGGCACAGCCAAAGCTTTTACGTGCGAAGGTATTGTATGGAGCAGGAGTGATTGCAAGCATGCATGGCGAACTAACACAAGCATCCATGCGTCTTCACGAATGTCATGCCCTCGCATGTGAGATAGGCAGCGAACGCGAACAAGCGTTTGTGCTAGGCATGCTCGCCACGCTTGAAATGCAGCAGGGAAATTATGATGCGGCGCGAAAATATGTAGATGCTGGCTACCAGATCGCCAAAGACATGGACAATGCATGGTTGCGCGGCATCTTTCACAGTATTTACGGGAAGGTTGAGAGCAAACAATCGCGCTTCATAGAGGCACAGGTGCGCTTTCGCGTGAGTCTGATGCTGCTTCGTGAAGTCGGCGATTTGCGAAACGAAGCCGATGTGTTTACTCATCTCGGCGGCATTATGCGGCAACAAGGCAAGTTGAAAACGGCTCTTTTCTTCTACACTAGAAGCCTTTCCCTATTACAAGAGGTTGGCGATTTGTGGAGTCAGGCGGCATGTCTCAATGGTATAGGCGATATCCTCCGACTGCAAGGTGAATACACTGAGGCACAGAAGCGGTTCGAGGCATGTCTGGCATTAGCGACACAGTTGGGCAACAAACAGGAGAGGGCAACTGCCCTTGCAGGGCTGGGGCAACTCGTCCTTTATCGATCCAATATTTCACAGGCTTCGCACTATCTCAAGGAAAGCCTGCACCTAACAAAAGAGATCGCATACACCCCAGGAATGGTATTGCTCTTTCTCGCGTTAGGCGACCTCGAACGCTTCCGAGACAATGGTTTAATGGCAGCAGAAGCGTACTACAAACAATGTCTTACCTTGACACGGGCTATGAATGACAGAGTAAACATGACGGCGGCCTTATTCGGCTTAGGAGAGGTTGCGCGTTTGCAGCAAGACACGGTACAGGCATGTACGTTGCTCAAGCAAAGCGTGCAACTTTCGTGGGAATTGAATGATCGCTTGGGGCTAGCTACGTCGCTCGAAACATTCGCATGGCTATGCATACAGATGAGATTACCAGAGCGAGCGACACAATTTCTAGGCACCACCGAGGCATTACGCGATAGCCTACAAATTCCAATCGCACCAACATTATACGATGAACATGAGAGAGTTATAACAACGCTACACGACAAGTTGGGAGAGGTTGCGTTCAACGAGTCATGGGCTTACGGACGTTCGATGACGCTCAAATTGGCACTTAGCATGGTAGCTCGCATTCCAATACCAACAGAGCAAGCCAGCACGCAGGAGAAACACACGTATCCCGCCGGACTAACTGTACGCGAGGTAGACGTATTACGGCTCGTAGCGGCTGGTTTGCCCGATGCACGTATCGCGGAACAGCTTGTGATTAGTCCGCGTACCGTCAACACGCATCTGCGCTCCATCTACGCAAAAATTGGCGTCTCTTCGCGCAGTGCCGCTACGCGCTTTGCGTTAGAGCAGCACCTCGTCTAAGCGATACGATATCTCGTGTTCATCTACAACACTTCCTAGAGTCAGGCTAGCCGAATTCTCTTCATTGTGCAGAAGGAGTAATATTGTGATTGAAGCGAAAGACATTCTTAGGATCATATTTTTCTTTGAGGGTACGTAATCGCTGATAGTTTGCTGGTGTGTAAGCGGCTCGCGTGAGGTAAGGACCGACGTATCCAGCATCCATAAAATTGATGAGTGTTTCTCCTATCATATCAGGCTGCAATGCCTGCCTGATCGTTGCTATTGAGCGTTTCCCTTCTTCTAACTGAGCAGGTGAAGGAGCTGCTGCACGCACTTCCAGATAAAAGTTTGCTTGACGACAG
>CAXUGH010000299.1:5578-6642 GCA_964250365.1 uncultured Ktedonobacteraceae bacterium | reverse complement strand
AACCCTTTGGTTTTTGGCGGATGCACCAATAAGAGAAAGAGAACAGGAGCGAACAAAATGAAGTCTTTTATCCTTACAAAACGCCTCAAAGCCTCGTTAGTTGTATGCTTCATATTGCTCACGTTGCTTGCAGCAACTATGAGTACCTTTGTGATAGCTCACTCGGCATATGCAGCCGCGCCAAAACTATCTATTCAGTTTACATGCGCTCAAGCAGTGGACTATAAACAAGGGCAGGTGTGTGTTCATACACAGGCACAAGCGTCTTTGACGATTAGAGTAAAGTATTGTAGCGGCTACTATGCGGTAAGTAATAGCTTAAAAGGCACACAATATGCAAATGCACAGGGCAATCATGTATGGGCGTGGACTCCTCGGACGAAATGTAGAGGAACGGCAACAGCATATGTAACTGAGCAGTTGAGCGGAAGAGCTTTGAATGCTGTAGACAATTTCATCGTAAAATAACTCCTGTAAGAGCCGTATGAAATTCGGTATGGGGAAATCAGTCTCAATCAGGACATGTCTTAACCTCTTTTCGTAGTACACTGAGGGCAAATTACGCTAAGGAGATACATATTCATGTCCGAAAACGCTCTCTCGCTTGCTCCTTTTTATAAGGGGTGGGATGTCTATCAACAGCTACTCGTGACGGCTATTGCACCGCTCACGCCTGAGCAACTTGCGCTCCGTCCTGCACCGCACATGTGGTCTATCGGTATTCTTGCCGCGCACATCATCTCTACCCGTGTCTGGTGGTTTCATAGGTGGATGGGTGTAGGTGCTACAGAACTTGAGCCTCTCGAAACATGGGATGAAGAAGGTGCGCCAGCGCGTTCTGCCTCAGAACTTGTGACCGGCCTTGAGTCTACTTGGAACATGATTCAGGACGCGCTTGCATCATGGACTTCTGACGATCTTGAGCAGATATTCCATGAGCCAGAAGGCCATACAAAACAGCGTTCACGGCAATGGATTATCTGGCATCTGCTCGAACATGACCTGCATCATGGGGGCGAAATTTCTCTGATATTGGGGATGCATAGCTTGACCGCGCTTGACCT
>CAXUGH010000299.1:0-5478 GCA_964250365.1 uncultured Ktedonobacteraceae bacterium | reverse complement strand
GCGCTTGCTTATGAAAGAGTCCCCACCATAATCCCAGCATAACAAGCGTGAGTACAATCGTATACGGGAGCAGCGACCAAATGCCAACGCTTTGCGAAAGAATGCCTGCGAGCCACGGAAACAGAGCTAGCCCTATGATGCTTGTACTCACGAGAAAGCCTATTGCGCTCGCCGCCATACGCGATGGAACCAGCTTTGGTGTGAGCGCAACCATCAGAGGGTAGATTGGACCAAGACAAAATCCCAGGAGACAGAAGCCAATGGCAGCTACAACTCCTGATGGTACAAGCCAGATCAAGCCAATGCAAACAAGAATGCCAAGCATACAGCCGTAGACCAGAGCAGTGTTATTGATTCCCAAACGTTCCGCGCGGTTTTGTAGCACGAACCGTCCCATCGTCAGGCCGAACCAGTACCCGCTCACAATCCAGCCGCTCAGCAAAGCATTCAAGTGTTGGCCTTCTAGCAGATATGTGTAGCTCCAATTGCCCATGCTCACCTCGACTCCAACATAGAAGAGCAGAAACAGCGAGGCTATCCAGACAACGCCCGTTCTAATCGTTGCACGTAACGTATTGCCCTGAGCTTTTTGTTCCTCTTCAGGCATGTTGTGTGCTGTATGCTTAAACAAGAATCCGAAACCTAGAAGGAGTGGAATACTCAGAACTGCTAGCAGCAGATATACGCTATTCCAGCCGAGGCTCAACACGAGAATTGTGCTGGCAATAAGTGGTCCAACCAACGCCCCAACTCCATAAAACGCATGTAGGTAGTTGAGCAGAGTTGCGCTACGTGGCAATGTCGAGACGTAGATATTCAAGCCTGTTTCGACGATGCCTATACCGAGACCAAGCGAGAGGCGAGCCAGTAATACTAGCAAAAAGAGTGGCTTCAAACCAAAGGCAAACTCGCCAATCAGCATAAGAATTGTGCCCAGCAGCAAAAATCCCCGTGTCCCTAAGCGTTCTACCAACATGCCACTTGCAAAAGCTGAGAGGAAGTAGCCAACGGATGACACCAGAAAGAGTAATCCGATAGTTGCTTTATCGACGTGATAGTAGTCACCGAGGCTGGGGAGCAGCACACCACCCGCGCTTCCACTAATGCCGATGACGATAAATCCGAAAAAGGCGAGGAGTATAGTTGGAGAGAAGAATGATGGCGTGATTTGTTGTTCTGTGTCGAGCGATGTTTTCATAGGTATCCTTGTCTTATTTCATACGTTTTGTGTTGAGTGTATCACAAACATTGTTGGTAAGAAGGGGTATAATACATGCTAAGGTTATTGGAATAAAGAGAAAAGAAGTGAACTAGCTATGTTAATCAAAGTATGTCTTAACGGAAGTCGAGAGCCTAAAGAACATGATGCGCTTCCCTTGTCTCCACGAGAATTAGCTCTTGATGCTAGGCGTTCAGTAGATGCAGGAGCAGGAGCAATACATATACATCCGCGATGTGTTGATGGCACTCAAACATTTGCTTTCAAGGATCATGGAGCTGCGATTAAAGCTGTTCGAGTCACCTGTCCAAATATACCACTTGGTACCACTACCGCTGCATGGATTGAGCCTGATGTACAGCAACGACTTGCATTTATTCGAGAATGGCAGGTTTTTCCCGATTTTGTCTCGGTGAACTTCTCTGAGCCAGGAACACCTGAGCTTTGTCAGCTTCTTCTCACACGAGGCATAGGGATAGAGGCAGGGCTAGCAACTATTGAGGATGCAAGCTTACTGCTTGAAATGGGTATTGCCGACCGTTGTTTGCGTATTCTCATTGAACCCGTGGAAGAGGAGACTGAAGCGGCATTAGCAACGGTTGGGACTATTGAGAAAATTCTTAACGAGTCTCATGTGCAAACGCCTAGACTACTACACGGCTTCGATGCTACTGCTTGGACGTTGCTAGAGATTGCACTACAACGCGGCTACGATACGAGAATCGGCTTAGAGGACACCTTAGTCTTACCAAGCGGCAGCAGAACTAGTGGTAATGCTGAACTAGTCTCGGTTGCGCGTGAATTACAACACAGAATAGAGATATGATAGAGTGGTAAAAATTCTTTGTAAATCACGATAACCTGAGGAGACATGGATATGACTGATCGCGTGGGGCAGAAGCTTGGCAATTATCGTTTGGTGCGTCTTATCGGCAGGGGAGGCTTTGCGGAGGTTTATCTAGCGGAGCATCAATATCTACGTACTCAGGCCGCCATTAAAGTGCTGCATACGCAACTGACCGACGACGATTTGGCGTATTTCCAGGCGGAGGCACGTACCGTTGCTCATTTGATTCATCCGCATATCGTGCGTGTCCTCGAATTCGGCGTCGAGGACAACACGCCGTTTCTTGTGATGGATTATGCACCTCACGGCACGCTACGCCAATTGCATCCTAAGAACAGCCGTGTACCCTTGACCACCGTCATCTCTCATGTTAAGCAACTCGCCGACGCGCTCGATTACGCGCATAGTCAAGGGGTGATTCACCGCGATATCAAGCCGGAAAACATGCTGTTGAGCAGCAGCGATACTGTTTTGCTCGGCGACTTTGGTATCGCGCAGGTGGCGCAGAGTTCGCGCTATCAGAATATGCGCGACATGGCGGGAACGATCAGCTATATGGCACCTGAACAGGTCAAAGCGCACCCCGTGGCAGCAAGCGATCAATACTCGCTCGGTATCGTCGTCTATGAGTGGCTCACAGGAGAGTGCCCCTTCAACGGCTCATTTACCGAAATCGCCGTCAAGCATACTCTCGTAGCACCACCCTCGTTTCAGGAAAAGGGGGTAGAAGACATCTCGCCAGCGGTCGAGCAGGTGGTGATGACCGCTCTAGCCAAAGAGCCAGAGCAACGCTTCGCGCAGGTGCGTGCCTTTGCCAACGCCTTAGAGCAAGCCAACCAGAAACCTCTGGCGAGACAAAATACGCCGTTGCCACCCACCTTCTCAGCATCGGAAGCCGATACACAGCTTAGTCTACCTAATCAGCCCGCCGCATCGGAAACCGTTCTCGGTCAGATCGATCAGGCAATCGGAGCAAGAACAGTTCTCAGCAGACCTAGCGACCGTTTGACACCTGTACCAGCAATTCATGAGCCGAATCGGACCGTTTCCTCTCCTGGTCTTCCTCATGACTCAACCGAACCATTTACGCCACAACGTCAATTACTCAATGAAACGCCCGTACTTGTTCCCACAAACAACAGGACTCTAGCACAGCCGCGTAAAGGTGGGGTGAGTGGCAGGGCGCTTCTGTTACTAGGGCTATTGCTTGTGCTTATTATTGCAAGCACAGGCATCTATTTAACCGTGTTTGCCCGTAGAGGCGGAGGCGTTACGAATAGCCCAAAGCCAGGGACTACGACGGTTATCTCTAACCCAACAGCAACGGCGACATCTTCTGCTGCTGCTGCGATAGTCGCGCAAGACACATTTCAGCGTCCAAACCAACAATCATGGGGCGTGGCTTCCGATGGACAACGGTGGTCTGATGATACAGCAGGTGATGCGCTGAATCCCGCTATCTTCTCCATCGTCCATCATGCAGGGCAGGTGGCTCAAGGTAAAGGCACCTTTAATGCTCTGCTGGGACCTAAACGCGACGATTCAGATGTACTGTTCAGTGGCTCCGTCAGTCATTTTGAAGCCAATGTCAATATTGGCTCCGTTGTGCGGTGGACCGACGACGGTAACTGGTACAAGGTACTGATTGATGGGCAACATCTCAACTTTCTCAAGCATGTGAATGGCAAGAATACACAATTAGCGACGATGCTCTTTGTCGCGCAGGATGGTGTACGCTATAGTATTCGCTTTCGCGTAGTTGGCACAACGCTAGTGGCGAAAGCGTGGCAGAGCGGTCAGACAGAGCCGCACGATTGGATGCTACGTACTACTGATACCTCGCTTGCCTCTGGCTTAGACGGCTTCCGCTTCTCGACTCTGCCAGGAGTCGTGGAAACCGTATATTCTTTTGAAGAGACGAAAGTGCATACGCTAACATAAAAAATCTCCATGACAGCAGCAGAGCTGCTGTCATGGAGATTTTTTATGTTAGCGTACCCCCAGAATCACCTCTATGGTCAACTGATCCAACTTCTCATAGCTGTAGCCGCGCTGTGCGAGTTTATCGACATCGAAGGGTGTGTTGCGTAACTTCTCGACTGTCTCGGTGCTGTAGCCACTGAGTAGACCGCCGTAGGTCTGGTCGCCGCCGTTAATTTCGGCGAGGAGGGACTGGATTTCGGGATCGGCGTTGAAGCGGTGTGCCTTTTCTTTGAGCATGTTGTAGGTACGCATACAGCCAAGTGCGAAGTCCCATACGCCCGCCTCGTCCTCAGTGCGGTAGGCATGGGCGTCGTAGTGACGCGGTCCGTCGTAGTGCTGGTCTTCGAGTAGTTTGACGAGGAAGAAGGCGTTTTTGATGTTTTCGCTGCCGAAGCGGAAGTCCTGGTCAAAGCGTGGTCCCTTCTGATCGTTCAGGTCGATATGGAATAGCTTTCCTGCTTCGAGTGCCTGCGCCACACCATGTACGAAGTTGAGACCCGCCATAGATTCATGCGCGACCTCTGGATTGACGCCGACCATTTCGGGGTGGTCAAGTGTGTAGATGAACGCGAGCATGTGCCCGATAGTTGGCAGGTAGGTATCTGAACGCGGTTCGTTGGGCTTTGGCTCAAGGGCGAAGCGCATCTTGTAGCCTTTGTCGAGAACGTACTGCGAGACAAAGTTGATGGCGTCGCGCATGCGTTTGACGGCGGTAACGGGGTCTTTGCTGGCCTCGGCATCGACGCCCTCACGTCCGCCCCAGAAGACGTAGGTTGAGGCTCCGAGTTCCGCGCCGAGGTCTATCGCGTGAAGCGTCTTTTGTAGCGCGAATGCTCGCACGGCTGGATCGACCGAGGTAAAGGCTCCATCTTTGAAAATAGGGTGAAAGAAGAGATTGGTGGTCGCCATTGGCACGATCATACCATTATCGGCGAGTGCCTGTTTGAAATCGCGCACAATCTGGTCGCGTTCGCTTGCTGTTGCATCGAACGGTACGAGGTCGTTATCATGAAAGTTGATGCCCCATGCGCCCAACTCTGCTAGTTTCTTGACGCTGTATACTGGATCAAGAGCGGGACGCACAAAATCGCCGAAGGGATCACGACCACGATTGCCAACGGTCCACAGACCAAAGCTGAACTTATCCGCTTTCGTCGGTTTGTACTGATCGCTCGTGCTTTGCTGTGCCGCCGATGATGATAAGGATGTCATATCTTCGCCTTTCATTGCTGCTCTAAAGGGTTGTTAATGATAACACTGTATCACATCTCTCCTGCCACCTTTGGTGGCAGGAGAGATGTGATACAGTGTTATCGAGATTTTCGCCACACGGCACGCACGAGACGGATCTCATCGAACGAATAGTCGTCGCCGAGCAGGTCTTTGATGGGGCGTAGTGCCTCGTCGCCGACTTGTTCTATGGCATCGA
>CAXUGH010000298.1:0-6698 GCA_964250365.1 uncultured Ktedonobacteraceae bacterium | reverse complement strand
TTTTATTATTGGTTTAGCCCCCCAGCATGATGGTGGGCCTTTTTAGGCTGAGCAAGAAAAACCACCAGCGTGCTGGGAAAGCAGAGGAAAAAATCCTCTGCTTTTTTGTTTTCTAAATTCGGGGTGCATTCCCCACATTGAAAAGAGGATTTGTTCCATGATTATCACCATTCGTAGCCAGGCCACAAGCGAAGAGCGTACACAGCTCATGACTCAGATTTGCCGCATCACGGGAAGTCTATGCCCCATCACTCCAACCGTCATGGATGGACGCGAACTGCTCGTTCTCGACGGGACACAACTTGACTCTGAGGCACAGGCTCTTCTGAGTGGGCAACCAGCCGTCGAACACATAACCCGCGTCAAGACCGCGTACAAACTAGTTAGCCGCGTGTTTAAGGCGGAAGATACGCACGTTCTAGTCGGCACAGGCCATGACTGCGAACAGGTACTCATCGGTGGCACGACACCAACAATTATCGCTGGTCCCTGTGCAGTCGAGAATCGTGAGCAACTCCTGACAACGGCGCATGCAGTCAAACAAGCGGGAGCGCAGGTGTTGCGTGGTGGTGCCTTCAAGCCACGCACCTCGCCCTACCAGTTTCAGGGACTCGGCGTCGAAGGGCTACACCTGCTGGCACAGGCTCGGCAAGCGACAGGTCTGCCAATCATTACAGAAGTCATGGAACCCGATCTCGTAGCAACAGTCGCCCAGCATGCTGACATTTTGCAAATTGGGAGTCGCAACATGCAAAACTTCCCCCTGCTCCTGGCGGCTGGACGCGACGCTGAGAAACGCCCCGTTCTCCTCAAGCGCGGCCTCTCCGCCACTATCGACGAATGGTTGCTGGCTGCTGAATACATCGTCGCAGCAGGCAACCCCAACGTCATTTTGTGCGAACGTGGCATTCGCAGCTACGACCCACAAACGCGCAACGTCCTCGACCTCACCTGTGTCCCTCTCCTTCACGAACTGACGCACCTTCCCATTATCGTTGACCCCAGCCATGCCACAGGCAAACGCGAACTGGTACCCACGATGTCGCGTGCCAGCATCGCCGCCGGAGCCAACGGCCTAATTATCGAAGTCCACGAAGACCCGAACAACGCCCTCTGCGATGGTCGCCAATCCATCACACCCGCGCAACTCCAAAGAATTGTACGCGACTCGCATCTACTTACGCAGATAATGGAGGAAGAGGAAATAACCCAGGTAGCATAAACAGCAGCAAGGGAAGATACAGCACATGTGCTGTATCTTCCCTTGCTGCTGTTTATGCTACCAATATCTTATCTATTCTCTCTCGACTCATCCGATGCGATATGGTATACTCGTTATACGTAGAGAGGGCGATTTTTAGAATAACTGGTCGAGTACGACCAAAGGCTTGAGGTAACACGATGCCAACACGAATTATTATTGCGGACGACGAAACGATTCAGCGCATGGACTTGAAAGATGTGCTGACAAAACAGGGCTATCTCGTGGTCGGTGAAGCAGGAGACGGACTGAGTGCCGTCAACCTGGCCCGCGAGCTACGACCCGACCTAGTAATCATGGACATTCGCATGCCAGATATGGACGGCATTGCCGCCGCCGAGACGCTGACACAGGAGAAGATCGCACCAGTGTTGTTGCTGACAGCCTTCGGAGACCAACCGCTTGTTGAACGTGCCAAAGAAGCGGGCGTGGTCAACTACATTGTCAAACCGTTACGCGAGAGTGAGGTCACACCAGCAATTGAGGTGGCACTCGCACGTTACAACGAGTTCCGCGAGCTTGAAGAGAAGACGCGCACCCTGACCGACCAGCTTGAGACACGCAAGATCGTCGAACGTGCCAAAGGTCTCCTCATGGAGAAGCAAGGTCTGTCCGAATCAGATGCATTCCGTCGCATTCAGCGAGCAAGCATGAACAACCGTAAATCTATGCGCGAAGTGGCGGAGGCCATCCTCCTCACCGACACAATGGGAGCGTAACACGATGAATGGCAAATGACGTGTGGTGGGACCAAGGCGCCCTGGTCCCATACGAATATAACTGGTCAAATGTATAATTCAAATTTATCATTAACCCTATAGAAGCAGAGCAATTATGACATCGGGAACGACTACAGAGAATACCGTTTTAGTTGTTGGCATTCGCTTTCGTCCTGCTGGTCGCATCTACTACTTTGATCCGCAGGGCAAAAACTATTCCACAGGGCAGTATGTCATTGTGGAAACGGTACGCGGCATGGAGGCGGGACGCGTGGTGATTGCCTCTAAAAGAATGGCGGAAGGCGATATCAGCGACCCGCTCAAACCGATTCTGCGCGACGCAACCGAAGACGAATTGCGTATGATGCTCTCTTTCAAAGGCAAAGAGAAAGAGGCGGTGGTCATCTGTGGCGAGCGCGTGATTCAACACAAGCTCCCGATGAAGCTCGTCGAAGCTGAATATACCTTCGACGGCAGCCGTCTGACATTTTATTTCACCGCTGAGGAGCGTGTTGATTTCCGCGCCCTTGTACGCGATCTCGCCGCCACCTTTCGGACGCGCATCGAGCTACGACAGATTGGCGCACGCGATCAGGCGAAGCAACAAGGCGGCGTCGGACCATGCGGCAAGACGCTCTGCTGTAGCTCCTGGATTACTGATTTTGGCGTTGTCTCGATTAAGATGGCAAAAGAGCAAGGTCTACCGCTGAATCCATCGAAAATCTCTGGTGTCTGTGGTCGGCTTCTCTGCTGCCTTTCCTATGAAAATGATAACTACATCCAGGCCAAACAACAGATGCCGCAGATTGGCTCCATGCTCTCGACACCCGGAGGTGCAGGCAAGGTCGTCTCGATCAACGTGCCGAAAAATTCTGTCGAGGTAATGCTCGAAAGCGGCGCGACGATTCAAGTCCCTGTGAGCATACCGGAGGCGAGCGAAGCGGCAACCTGCAAGACAGGCGGTTGCTCTGGTTGCGGTGCCAAGAGCGGAGGTTCGTGTGGTAGTGGCTGTTCGTGCGGAAGTGGCGGAGGCGGTTGCAAGACTCAGGGGGGCGGCTGTGGTTCGTGCGGCATAACAAAAACAAAAACTTCAAGTATAATGCAAGTATAATGAAGGAATGATGAGAGGAAGGTATACACACTATGCCTTTAGACAGGAAAGACTCAGGTTCTACCTGGCAAGGTCCTCAATCGTATAAAATTACTGAGGTGCCAGATGAGCAGTGGGAGCCGTCGGACGAAGAACTTCCTCCGACGAACTCAGCACAACAACAACTTTATGCCGAGCCGAATGACACCAGTGGACTTCATCTCAACGCGGACTATTCAGATGAGGATGAGACGCAGCCCACCTCCGCGCGTTCGGAGATTCTTAATCAGTTCGGCTACTACGCTTCGTTTATTCTCGCACCACTCCTCTTCGCACTTCTAACCGGTCTTCTTGTGTTACCAATTGTGGCAATGGGACACGCAAAGCTTCCTCCGCAGACGCTTATCCCTCTTGCTATCATCTTTTTAATTATCGCATTGGCACAAGGCGTTGCCATTTATTATGCAGGTACAACGAATGGTATATGGGCTATCTATACCATTATAGGATTCTTCCTCTTTATAACTGTAGGATGTTTCGCGCTCTTTGGACCCGTAACGGGTATCATCATCTTTTTATTGCTTGCTGGCCTCTCTCTATTTCTCGCACGCCAGTATGTTCGCTCCGTCCCCGAAGGTTTCGTCGATATCGTGCGCTCCTTCGGCAGATACAGCCGCACACTCTATCCTGGCTTCAACGTGCTTCTGCCCTGGGAAACCGTATCGGACCATCTCCATACAACCGAGGCAGTGTGGCAAACTCCCGTGCAACGCGTGCAGATGACCCGCGACGAAGATGTTCTCTTGCGTGGCACTATCACCTATCAACTACAACCCGAAGACGCTCACCTTGCCGTAACCAACGTACAAAACTGGGAAACCAGCCTGCACAATCTCTTCATCACTGCCCTACAAACTGTCGCTGCAACCTTTACACCGGAAGATTTTATCGCATGGCCTCACGGCATGCATTCGCGCCCAACACATGGAAGCGTGATGCCGCTTGCCGAGGGCGAACCACGCTGGGAGCAGGTCAACGGCCTTGTATTCCAGCGCATTCGTGATCGTGTGGCTCTCTGGGGCGTCCTCATCAACGAAGTACGCCTCCACGACATCATTCTCGCGTCACACGAAATTGCCGCCGGTATGCACGACACAACTGCACCAATAGCACAACCACAGCCACAAGCAAAGGCGCAACAATCATCTACGCCAAAGGCCACTTCAAAACAGACAGCACCTCAACAAGCAGTCAAGCAAACAGTACCACAACCGCCACCTGTACCAGCGGCTCCCATTCCAAAGGGTCTGAAAGAAGAGACTCTCCGTCAGGCGTACCTAGCGGTCAAGAATGGCAGTATCAAAGAGCCAGAGACCATTCGCAATCTCGCGGCTCAGTTCGAGACGGTTGCTCGCACACCAGAATTGAACGATGCATTTACATTTGACGCGGGACGCGCCGCCGCCAATCTGTATTCCGAGGCAGATCGGCGCGAGGAAGAGATGGACGCCAACGCTGGCACGCTCTTCACCGATGAGACCAAGCCCGATTGGACTGTTCGCCGCCCAACCGACGAAAATCTTATGGCTGGCGGTTGATTCTCTACACAAAAAATGTCTGTGCAACGCAATGCGTTGCACAGACATTTTTTGTGTGAGCTTCTATTTTTGTGTGACCGTTGTCGCCACTTTTTCGTCTTGCCCCGGCTCCAGCGAGCGTAGAGCGGCGACCGCCTCGTTCGAGACAACCTTGTTCGCCTCTGGATCAAACACCACGTCGTCACGCTTACAATACCTGAGCTGGTTCCATGCAGCCGTTGCGCGGTCCCATTCAGGAAAACGCACCGTTGCCTCGGCGTCGCCTTTCACCACACGTTGGAACGCGATGTAGGATGTCACAAGCGCACTCACAATACTGATAAGCGTCAGGGAAACCAGCACAATCATCAAGGTCGGGTTGAGGCTCGCCTCTAGCCCTCCAATAAGTATGATAATGAGTATGACAAAAATACCTACGAGAACAGCGCATGCAATGATGTAAGGCATCATCGGAACGGTACGCGTTGGCATGTCGGGCGGTGCCGCCCGCGCAACTCCCGAATCATATGCCTGCGACATCGTCATTACCATATCGTTTTGATGGCAGACAGGACACGTTGGATTTTCTACTTCAGCAGATGCCATAAAAATAAACCCTCCTTATAGAGAATACATATCGCTCGAACGGGAATACATATATTGAGCAAAAGTCGCTCTATTTGTTTCTTTGTCATAGCTAGCATAACACGTTGTCGCCCTTTCGACAATATTTTTTACGTTCCAACATGGCTTTTTTCTCTCTTGACAACAATCGAGAGATGTACTAGTGTAGTCGATAATAAGAATGTGAACAAATGTTTGATTGAAAGGAGAGCATTCCGGCATGACCCTTCCGTCTTACCTTTTTTGCGATACCTGTGGCGCGGCTAATCGCATACAAGCCACCTTTTGTAAGGCATGTGGTCATGCGCTCTCCAATCCGTCTGCTAGTGCCTCCATATCTTCCAACCCTAGCACATTTACAGGACTACTCACACAAAAACACCTGCTGAAACAACGCTATCTCATACAAGCCCAGGTGGGACGCGGCGGCTTTGGTGCTGTGTATAAGGCCGCCGACACGCTGCTTGGTAATCGGCTCGTTGCGGTCAAAGAGATGAGCCAGAGCAATATGGACGCTCAGGAATTAGCCGAGGCTACCGCGACATTCAAACGCGAAGCACTGATGCTTGCTAGCCTGAAACATGCCAATCTGCCACATATCTACGACCAATTCACGGACGCGGGACGTTCGTATCTCGTGATGGACTTTATTGATGGCAAGACGCTGGAAGAGCATCTAATCGATTTGCAGGGAGCATTGTTGCCAGTTTCTAAAACGCTCGCCATCGCGCTACAACTCTGTGACGTTCTCATCTACCTGCATTCACAGCAACCGCCAATTATTTTCCGCGACCTCAAACCTGCTAACGTGATGCTCACGCTCTCAGGCCATGTCTACCTGATCGACTTTGGCATCGCACGCCACTTCAAACCGGGGCAGACAAAAGATACTACCGCCCTCGGCTCCACAGGCTATGCTGCCCCTGAACAATATGGCAAGGCACAGACAACAGCTCGTGCCGACATCTATGGCCTCGGCGCAACACTGCACCAACTACTCACGGGACACGATCCATCGGAGTCGCCCTTTACCTTCGTTCCCGTTGCGCTGAAGAATTCGCCAATCCTCACGGGTCTCGACACGCTCATTGCCAGTATGGTGAGCGTGGATAGCAATAAGCGTCCCGCCAGCGTCTTGCACGTCAAACAAGCGTTGCAACGTATCGCTACACAGTATGAAGCGGGACAAAAACAACCCACAAATAGCACGATGCCTCCTATACCGCCAAAAACGCCAAAGGGCACAAAAGGCACTGCTATGCCACAGATACGACCAATGGCAAACATGCTGTTCGTATGCGTTGGGCACAGCAGTCGCGTCACCGCATTGGGATGGTCTCCCAACGGAAAGTGGATTGCGTCGGCGAGCTATGACAAAACGGTGCAGGTCTGGGATGCCACAACGGGTATCGTACAGTATGTGTTTC
>CAXUGH010000297.1:0-6707 GCA_964250365.1 uncultured Ktedonobacteraceae bacterium | reverse complement strand
GCTCACATCCGTTTTTGTGTCCTTGAACAGTTCATTTTTCGTGGGATTCTTCGGTAGAGTCAAATAATGAGGGTTGTTTTTCTCCTTCGATGCGCTTTTGTTCGTCGCGTTCCAGTTGTTGAATGCTTTTTGTAGGTGTTGGAGCGTCTTCTGGTAGCATTGCCCCTGCTTCTTCGATAGTTGAGCGTACAAGTCTGCCCATCTGATGATGCGCTTTATTAGCTTCGCCTTTATCTTGAATTTGCTCACGTTCTAATTTTTGTTTCGTAAGGCTAGCGCGAAAGATATTCGCAGCAAGCTCATCGCTACCCATATGGTCAAGAATATCCTGGCTCTTTTTAAGTCCTTTGCGTTGATGAATAGCCTTTGCCCCAAGTCCTCCGTACAATCCTCTGTAGCCGTGCTCTTGAAAGACCGCAAAATCACGCGATTGAATTACGCCAGCATTGCGAGCGGATGCGGCGAGTTGAGTGTTGTACACGTTCATCTGTGAGCGTCGAAGCAATCTAAGTTGGTCTTCTGGAAGTTCTGAATGCTCGACACTGATTTCTTGTCGCCGAGTTTGTTCAGCGAAATACTCTTGTCCCATCGCAACGACTGGCATTTTAGGATCACCATTCATAACCACGAGGTAGGCAGCGTAACGAGAGAGAAGTGTATCTTCAGTTTTTCGTTGACCACCGCTCCCTAAAGTGACCATTTTGTATGATTGTACAAAATGGTCTGATACGGCTCGCCCGTTCTCTTCGCAAGCATTCATTGCACGTTTGATAACTGTTTTATTGAAGTTTCGCCACTCTGTATAGCCGAGAATTTTACAGAGTTCACGTGCGCTCCAGTACTCTCCATGTTCCTCATCGTTATGTCGTATTGCGTCGAAAGGTGATACATGAGCAGTGTGTGATGATGCCTTGCTTTCAAGCATATTGTCTTCTGGCATTCTTTATTCCTATCTCCAAGTGTTGACAAAATGTCAACACTTGATGCTCTCATTTTCCTCACAGTGGGTAAATCCTATGGTAGAACTCTACCACATATTTTTGGGTACTGCTCTTAAATAATTGGTCCTCTTAATATGACTATTTCATTCACCTGGATGAAATAGTCACACTTTAGCTCCGAAGCGAAATCATCAACTTTGTAATACTAAACAATATCACCTTGTACAATCATACAAGGTGATATCATATGGCTTGCCTGTTCTCTTTACGCGCTTTTGTCATTATTAGGAACGGACATTGCTGCGCTCGTCCGAGGGCGTGATAAATCAGGCCCCTACAGGAGAATTATTTTGTAGATGTGCATTTATTGCGCCAAAAAAACGATCCATCACCTTCCCTCCAACAACAAAACTGCCCCCACAAGTGGCGCGTTCTCGCCCAGCACTGCCGGACGGAGCGTGAGCGTTGAACTTGTTAGCCATGCATTGACGTGTTGCTGGACGCGGTGCAATAGATGAGGGCGCGAGAGGATGATGCCACCGCTTACGGCGACTGCCTCTACTCTCGTAATCTGTGTGAGGTTGATGAGGCCGAGGGCGAGCTTTTCGCTGTAGGTTTCCCAGAATGCGGGGTCTATCATCTCTGTCAAAGGTTTGCCCAGGCGTAGCTCTAGTTGTTTGCCGCCTGTGAACGTTTCGAGACACCCCACCTGCCCACATAGACAGCGGCGCGTGTTGCCATCAAGTATTTGATGCCCTATTTCGATGGAGACGGTGACTTGTGCATTGCCTCGTTGCAAGTGTATCGCTGCACCTGTACCTGTCGAGACTGTAAGGTATGCACATTGCCTGTCGTGCTGAATGCTACCGAACTTTTTCTCTCCAAGCAGTCCGCACACTGCATCATGTGCTAATACAGCAGGACAGGCAAAGCGATTTTCAAGGTCTTGCGCGAAGGGTTTACCGATATAGTCCGGTACGTTGGGGCCAAACGTCACAGAGCGTCCGTCTTCCCCAACGCGTGCGCCGATAGAGACGCCGATCCCGGCAAGTGGTTGTACGTGCTGTAACGTCTCAGAGATACGTTGTATCTGTTGAGCATAATCTGATGAGGTGGGAAAGCGAGCGATGATTTGACATTGGGGAGCGCCAAGCGTCTCGAAGAGGGCGATACGCGTATTGGTGCCGCCGATGTCGATACCTATGTAAAGAGGGCTACTGTGTGTGTCTGCATATGTCATAGTACAAATCCTTCGTAAGAACTTGAGTTATCATATGCATATATACTATTTCATCCAGGGCTTTGTCTGCTTGTGCTGCTTAGCAGAATGTCGTCGTTGATAACGTGGACTGTGCAATGCATACGGATTCTCAACCTCTACATTAGAGCGCACTCCCCACCTGTTTTGATTATAGGTCATAGCTCCATCTCGATACCGAGGTCCTCGTGGGAATAGGTCTGTGAGTGAGCCTGTTCTGCTTTCTTTCCTCTTGCTTATAAACCTGATTAGTAAGATAGGAAGTGCCCCAGCTGATAAGATTAGGAGAAAAATGCGAATTATTTCCACCATTATATGCTCTTTCTCGCTTCTTGTTCTCGAACGTACAGTGAGAGTAACATACCTGATTCAACGAGAAGGAACCACGAAAGTAAAAAGCTTCTGCGGAGAAAACAATCATGAATCAAAAAAATCGGAGTGGCAACTAGGCTACTCCGACAAAGAAAAAAGCGTACCCGAGAGGGATCGAACCTCCGGCCTATAGATCCGCAATCTATCGCTCTATCCACTGAGCTACGGGTACAAACAAACAGATTTACACGAAAGCTGTTGTTTCAGCTTTCACTGTGGAAACATATTATCAGATGGTTAGGGTTTTGTCAAGGCTTTTGTGAAGAGAAGCAAGGCTATTTAAAAGGTGCGTCGTGGCATGACAGGGGCAAGCCCTGTCACTACTATAGACGCGTTAGCGGCAAGAGCAGTGTATAGTAGTGACAGGGCTTGCCCCTATCATGGAAACTTTACCAAACCATCATTGCCTCGGTTTCATATACGCCCTCTTCTTGCGACATATATGTACCATCATTGCCTTGCAAACGCGTTTCCAGCGACGTGACAAGCGTGCTAAATACTAAACATGACTTCGCTAGAAGCGACGATGGTCTATATGCTTGCTGATAGGCTTGAGCAAAATCAGCGATAGTTGCGAAACGGCGCGAAACCTCTTTCTCTAGTGCGGAGAGAAGAACCTGCTCAACTGGACGCGAGATTGTGGGGTTCAGCGATGTTGGGCGTAGAGGTTGCTCCTCAATCTGTTGCACACAAACGCTTTGTGAGTCGGTTCCCTCGAAGGGAGCCTGTCCAGTGAGCATCTGGTAGAGCAGGATGCCGAGGGCGTAGATATCGCTGCTTTCGCTGGCATGACCATAGCACAACTCAGGCGACATATAGGTTGGTGTGCCCATCACGCGCCCGTTGTTCTCAATAGCACTTTCGCCAATATAGCTAGCGATGCCAAAGTCCGCGAGATACAGGCAGCCGTTTTCGTCGAACAGGATGTTCGCGGGCTTGATGTCTCGATGCAGAATACCGCGTTGGTGCATATAGTTCAGCGCATGAGCCAGTTGCACAAAGATTTCGTATGCCTCTTCGAGCACGAGCGGTCCCTGCTCCAAGCGATCTCTAAGCGTTCCACCTGACATGTATGGCGTCACCACATAAGCGTAGTTGCCTTGCCGACCTGCGCCGATAATGGGTAGGATGTTGTCATGCTCAAGGCTACGCATGATCTCGACCTCGTGGCGAAACTGTACGATCTGCTCGTGTTTGGTGGGAGAGGTACCATAGTCATTGCTCGGTATTTCGATGAGCTTGATTGCTACAGTTGTATACGTGTATTCATCGTAGGCCAGATAGACGCTGGACATGCCACCCTGTTGCAGAAGGCGACGGAGCAGATAATGTGCGATGCGAGAACCTCGTGTAAGCTTTGTTGTCGTTGACTGCTTCATCATTACGTTCATGAAATATTCTCCCCCTATCGCAAGTCTTGAAATATAATTGCTTCGTTGGACGCTATTCTCCCATAAAAGTTACACGGAAACGATGAACTAACATCCAAATTGAGTGTGAACTTGCTCTCACTTGCTATGTGACTATTCTTTTTGTGAGGCGTCAAAGAGGATGTGTTGGTACAAATGGCGATACATGTGGTAGGAAGACGGCAATGACAATTTTTCGTAGGGACGCGATCAATCTGGTCCCTACGAAAATCATCGAATCAAGGGGATTATTATATTCTCTCATGTTTGCATAAAACGTTGATAACGTGTAATAATGATGCTAGACAAGGAACTGCAACGCTAGTATACTGGCCTTAGCCTAGAGATAAGCGGGGAGAGTACATGTGTAGTGTCGCTATTTTGACGGACGAAGAATTAGTCACGCGTTGCAAATCTGAGTTACCTCACAATACGCGTAGTTATGAGCAATTAGTTCAACGGCATATGAACCGTGTGTATACCATTGTCTATAGAGTTGTGAATCATCGGGAGGAGGCGGAGGACATCACGCAGGATGTGTTTGTGAAGGTGTTTCATAGCCTCAGGAAATTCGATCAGAAGTCTTCGTTTTCGACATGGGTCTACCGTATCGCCACGAATAGTGCCCTCGACTCCCTCGATAAAATGAAAAAACGTAGTAAGGACACTTCTCTCGTAGGAAGTCGTAGCGATGGCGAGAATGCTGTCGATGCGCTGAGTCTGCAAGAGTCGCCCCAGCCAGGACCGGAGGCGAACGCGCTTCAGTCCGAATTAAGAGAGTGTATTCAGCGCGTTCTGAAATCGCTCGATCTGGAGCAACGGCGCGTTATTTTGTTAAGAGACTTTGAAGACCTGAGTTACGATGAAATCGCCGATGTGTTACAGGCAAAGCTGAGCGCGGTCAAGATGCGTATTCACCGTGCAAGGTTGGCTTTTCAGGAAATCTTTAATCGTTTCTGCGGACCGTCTTATTTACCGGTTTCAGCCCAAAATGCGTCCGGCGACGGTCAAGCAGGAAAGGGATAACTGTTATGATGAATCAGGAAGAGATTACGCTGCTCATACCCGATCTTGTCGATGGAACGCTAAGCGACGATGAACGTAGCCAGGCGGAGGCGGCGTTACAGCAATATCCAGAGTTACAACGCGACCTGGAAATCGCGCGTCAGGTGAGAACTGTGCTGGCAACGTTACAGGCAAACTATCCTGAGATGCGCGTTTCAGCGGGCTTCGAGGCACGACTGGTTGCGCGTGTGCGAGAGCGTAGTGCTGGTTTGGAAATCCTCGATCTTTCCTGTACAGCTTTTGCGGAGTGGCTCATCGAGTTCATCAATCTCCTAAGTGGCCTGTTTGTCCCTGTCGCATCGCCTTCGCGCTCAACACTTCCTTTAGGATCATAAATAAAACGTAAATTTTAGTGAGGTCAACTATGGTTTTCCAACCGGTTCTTGATGCCTTGACGAAGATACTCACCGACATTTTGAATTTTCTGCCAGGGTTCGCCAATGGTCTCATCGTACTTATAATAGGGTATCTCGTAAGTGCGCTTATTCGTTGGATTGTGCGTGGAGTTTTGCGCGGCATTCGTTTGGAGCAACTTGCACAGCGGAGTGGCGTCACAACCTCCTTAGAGAGCTTGGGAGTACGCGCCCCTATTTCTGAAATCATCGCACAGATTGTATTTTTCTTTCTCATTCTTAGTTTTGCTACCTCTGCAATGGAATTGATGAAATTGACGACCGTTGCTGTGCTGCTGCAAAACGTGTTAGGCTTTGTGCCAAGAGCAATTAGTGGTGCCCTCATTGTGATTTTCGGCTCCATGCTGGCGCGTTTCCTCGGTGGCACCATCACCTCTGTTGCCGATAGCGTCAACATTACTTACGCGAACGCGCTGGGCAAGATTCTCGAATACGCTATTGTCGCCGTTATCGTTGTGCTCGCCATTTCGACGCTTGGCGTCGATACCACTATTCTCACGACCAGCTTAACTCTCATCGTTGCCGCCGCTGGCCTCGCCCTCGCCCTCACCTTCGCCTTCGGTGCGCGAGACTCTGCTCGTAACGTCATTGCGGGCTACTACGTGCGTCAAGCCTTCCAGCCCGGTCAACGCCTCACCTATGGCACCTACACCGGCACGGTACGCACCACCTTCGGCACCTACACCGTTCTCGACATCACCAACGAACAAGGCCAACCCGCCACTGTCTCCCTACCCAACACGCTCCTGCTCCGAGGCGCGGTTCTCAGCAACGCGACTTCAACACCACCGACAACACCTGCCGCACCGCAATCAACCGATAATACATAAACAGAGGGCACCAGTTCTCAATCCAATCATTGTGCGGGGTGCAGGGTGCAGGGAGACCGCAAGGGTCTCCCCTACATTTTGTGACCACCTTGTTACGTGTAGGGGAGACCCTTGCGGTCTCCCTGCACCTTACTATGAACATCCTGTTCAATGTTCCTTCCCATCGCCATTCGCAGCATATGTTCGCGTATCGCCGTGACCTGTTCTAGCAACTCGTCGCGCTCCGTTGATGACGGAACTACCTGTTGCGTCAGCTTCGCAAAGCCTTGCATCGCATTCGCCAATGCCTGTATCTCCTCGACGGTCAACGGCACGATTCCGCCTTTCGTTGGCACCGTTGCTAGTACGCGTTGCTGAATACCTTCTAACAGCGCAATCTCAGCATCGCGCTCTTTTGAGGGCATTCCTTTTCGTAAATA
>CAXUGH010000296.1:0-6712 GCA_964250365.1 uncultured Ktedonobacteraceae bacterium | reverse complement strand
AAGATGCGCTTCAGCGCATCTTAGACGCCGTATATGTAATCCCTATGAAGGTTGTTGACAATAAAATCCGTTATGTAGTAGTAGTAACAGGTTCTTCGACGATCTCGATATGTGGCTTCGCTTTGCGAAAGGCATAGGCTAGTAGCACTAGCACAGGCGAGAGTATGACGCTGACCGAGACGAGGGCGGCCCGTAGCGAGAAGATGGTGCCAATTGCGCCAACGGGCGGACCGCCGAGAATTTGACCAAGTGCATCGACCTGACCACGCATCGAAATCACGGTTGCACGTACCTTCGCGTCAATGTTTTGCGTGAGCCATGTGGTGTAGATTGGTTCGTTCACGCGACGAAAGACACCAAAGCTCAGGTATGCAGCAATGGCGAGAAAGAAGTTACCAGCAAGCGCGAAGACGAGGATGCTTACAACTCCCAATGCATTAAGGCCGAACAATACACGCATGACCAGTCGCTGATTGTTGAGATTGACGTATCTCCTGACAACCTCTGTCGCAGCAAGACTTATTAGTGTACCCACTACAGAGAAAAGTCCGAACCAGACGACAGGCTGAAATGACCAGAGAACAGGAAACGTAAAGTTCGCCAGGAAATGCGCTGTTGAGAGACGATCAAAGCCCTCACTATAGAGACCGTAGAATAGCGCGATTAGCAGTATGGTAATCAATACTGGTCTGCCACGCACGACTCGTAAGCCGTTCCGAAAGGTTATTCCCATTTGTCGCCATGATTGACGCTCGGCCTTTGGCGTTGGCTGGAAGCCATTCTCAGGCATGAAGAACGCGAGAAAAATGGCAAGGCCAACGGTGAAGGCACCACCGAGAATAACGGGTAGATTGAGGCGAATACTGGCGAGGACAACACTGACCAATGAGCCGACTAGTCCACCAAGCAAGCCAAACTGTGAACTCAGGAGAAAGATGCGCCCAACTCGCTCCTCGCCTACCTCGTCGGCGATCCACGCCTGTTCCGCACCATCAGCAAGAGTGGCACCAATGCCAAAAAGAGCTTGCCCTAGTACGATAGTTGCGAAGAGTGGAATAGAGCCTTCAACGACAAAGCCGATACCGGTAATCAGCGTACCAAGAATAACGGCGAGGCGACGGCTGTACACATCAGCGAGTACACCTGTTGGCACCTGAGACAGAAAAGCCACTGTTTCCAGGGCGGTACCGACAAGCACAAGTTGCAGCGGATTAAGTTTAGCGATTTCTAACTGATAAACAAGGTTGACCGTGACGATCAACGCAAAAAAGAAGGAGCTTGCCCCTGAGTAAATCAGGTATATCGTCGATGCACGAAAACTCCTGTTGAAAGTGAACATAGATTATGCTTTCCTAGAGATTTGAAGCGGTGCAAGACATACAGACCAGCACCCTGTACAGTAGTAGTGTGTGGAGAGCGATAATCTGTTAACATTGCTGCACCTCTCTTTCTTTGCTAGGAAAACACATTCCAATAACGTTCTTGTAGTGATTATAGCATATCATCATGAGGTAGAAAACATCAGGGAGACCCGCGCGGGGGGCCCACAAAATTGACCTGTTAAAAATTTTGGGGGGCCCCCGCCCTGTCACTACTATATCCGTTTCTACCGCTTACGCGTCTATAGTAGTGACAGGGCTTGCCCCTGTCATGCTAAATATGCACCTTTGCTCCCTATCAGGTTGTACAATAGAAGGGATACACAAGCTTGCTCTTGCATTGAAATGAAAGGACAGATTTATTGGCTTCGACTATACGCGTGACTGTGTGGAACGAATATCGTCACGAACGCAACGACGAACAGGTAGCGTCGATTTACCCGAATGGAATGCACACTGTAATCGCTGAGGCACTTAATAACGCTGGCTTTGAGGTACGAACGGCGACCCTTGATGAACCTGAACACGGCCTTGCTGAGCCGATTCTGGACGCGACGGATGTACTAGTGTGGTGGGGACATATGGCGCATGCGGAGGTACGCGACGAGGTTGTGGCACGTATACATCAGCGTGTGTTAGATGGTATGGGTCTCATTGTGCTACATTCAGGGCATTTCTCAAAGATATTTCGCCAATTGATGGGCACGACGTGCGACCTGAAATGGCGTGAGGGCAACGATTCCGAACGGCTATGGGTAATCGCTCCTGGTCATCCTATCACGGAGGGACTGGGCGAATATATCGAACTCGAACATGAGGAGATGTACGGCGAACCCTTCGATGTGCCACCACCAGAAACGTTGGTCTTTGTCAGTTGGTTTAGTGGCGGCGAGATTTTCCGTAGCGGCGGCTGTTATACGCGTGGTCGTGGCAAAATCTTCTACTTCCGCCCCGGTCACGAAAGGTTTCCCACATACTATGATAAGAATGTGCAACGCGTCATTGCAAACGCGACACGTTGGGCGGCTCCAATTCAGGGAGCGCAAAGAGTTTTTGGCAATACGCCAGCGTTAGAAAAATGACGTTTGTATTTTCGAGGAGGAAAAGCTATGTCAGTCAGCACACGCGAAGGTTCGCCACAATTTCCATCGGTGGTGAGTAGTGTTCAGGCATCGACGAATGAAACGATGGATGAGGCAATTCAGGTGCTACAGCAACATAAAAAAGACTGGGTTGTCTTTACGTTGCGCGAACGTGTTGCGCTCATCGACGAACTTATTCAAGATTTTTTCGCAATTCGCCAACGTTGGGTGGATGCAGGTCAGAAGGCCAAAGCGACAGCCGAGATTGCCCCAGGGGAAGAGTGGCTGGCGGGTGTGTATCCGGTGATCAAAAACCTGCGCCAATTGCGCCAATCACTGCTAGACATTGAGAGCAACGGACATCCGAAAATTCCAGGCGAGGTCAAGACGCTTCCCAATGGGCAGGTCGTCGCGCCCGTTTTTCCTCTGACGACGTATGACCGTATCGTCTTCACAGGCGTCACGGCGGAAATCTGGATGGAGCCTGGAGTGACAGCCGAGGAGCTACCGCAGACACAGGCAACCATCTACAGAGATACTCAACATGATGGGAAAGTCGCGCTGGTGTTAGGTGCAGGGAATGTTGCGAGCATCGGACCAATGGATATCTTCAACAAGCTCTTTCTCGAAGATCAGGTGGTCATCATCAAGATGAATCCCGTCAACGCCTATGTTGGTCCACTGATGGAAGAGGCTTTCCGTAGCTTGGTCGAGAAGGGATTTCTGCGCGTAGCGTATGGCGGCGCGGAGGAAGGTGCCTACCTTTGTAATCACAATGGCGTTGACGAAATTCATATTACGGGTTCGGACAAGACGTTCGATGCGATTGTCTTTGGTACAGGCGCAGAGGGTGCGACGCGTAAGGCTGAAAATCGTCCGTTGTTGACGAAGCGCATCACGGGTGAGCTTGGCAACGTGAGTCCTGTGATTGTTGTGCCAGGAGAGTGGAGCGCAGGCGATCTTGCCTATCAAGCCGAGCATATTGTGTCGATGCTCACCAACAATGCAGGCTTTAACTGCAATGCGACGCGTGTTGTTATTATGCACAAAGAGTGGGAACAACGCGAACAGCTTGTGCAGAAGATACGCGATGTTCTGAAGAAGGTTCCGACGCGCCCTTCATACTATCCAGGGGCACAGGATCGCCAGAAGATGTTCGTGGCACAACATCCCGATGCAGAAGAGTTTGGTACGGCTAACGCGCAAGCGTTGCCGTGGACGTTCATTCCAGATGTCGATGCACAGCATACAGACGACGTGTGCTTCACAACGGAGGCATTCTGCGGTCTCTTCGCGGAAACGGCACTAGAGGCGGCAAGCGTTGTCGAGTACATTGATAAAGCGGTTGCGTTCGCCAATGACGATTTGTGGGGAACGCTGAATGCAACGGTACTGGTCCATCCGACCTCGCTGAAAGACCCATCAATTGCGGAGGCAATCGAGCGAGCAATCGCAGATTTACGCTACGGCTCAATCGGCCTCAACTACTGGGCTGGCACCAGTTACGCTCTCTGCTCGACCACATGGGGAGCCTTCCCCGGTCATCCTCTCAACGACATTCAGTCGGGCAACGGCGTTGTGCATAACACGCTCATGTTTTCACGCTCACAAAAAAGTGTATTGCGGGCACCATTCCGTAGCGCCCCGACTCCGCCCTGGTTCGCAACACGCAGCAAGACAGCGGCGAACGTGTTTCCCAAGCTGGTAGACCTTGAGGCGAATCCATCGCCGTTGAAGGTGCCGGGGATTTTGTTGGCGGCGTTGATGTAGTAAGCGAATAGAAATGAAAAGCGCATAGCCGACGCGTCGGCTATGCGCTTTTTATTCCTATTCGCTTGGAAGCTCATACACAAACCCTGGCGCATTCAGGAACATGGCACCGTCCACGTTGACACAACGCCCATCGGCGTAGGTCCATGCCTCGGTTACGGCTTTGGGTTGAATGCCGCGCATGTAGTATATGGGAGTGTGTCCGTGTACGACGCGCTTGCCACCGTATGTGTCGAGGAAACGCGTGAGAAATTCGTCGTTGCTAAAGGCTCCGCGCCGCGTGAAGGCTTCGAGCAGTTCTTCCCAGGCGAGTGTATCGCTTTTGCTCAGAATTTTTTTGAAGTCGGCGTTGACATCGGCGATGGTATGACCGTGTTGAATGTAAAGAGGAGCGTCGGCGTGGACGAGAATGGTGTTCTCGACAAGAGCCATTGGCGGTAATGCACTCAGCCAATCGAGGTGCTGGCGCGTGAGCTTTTTCAGGTCTTTGATGTTGCCACCATTCTGCTTCCAGCGCAAGATGAAATTGCTGCCAAGCCCCGTTGAACGGCGTCCAAAGCGATAGGCAGCTAGCAAGAACAATTCATGATTGCCTAGCAATGCACAGACGTAGCCACCTGCCGCCTCTGCCTCGCGTTGTAGACGCATGATGAGATTTATCACACCGACGCCATCTGGTCCGCGATCAACGTAGTCGCCGAGAAACCAGAGCGACGCCGTTCCACCGCTCCATGAGGAGTCATTTCCTAGTAACTTTGCGTGTTGTAGCAACAGAGTCAGTTTCTTCAACTGACCATGTACGTCACCGATGATGTAGATGGGACGAGAAGTATCTTGCTTCTCGTCCTTTGGAGTCGCGGGAGTATCCAATTAGCTGATCTTTACTTCTTGCGCGTGGAGACTGCGGGCATTGGCCCAGAACTCTAAGAGATCGCTCTTCGTCACGATGCCTTCGAGTGCCGCATCATTGAGAATAGCCACAGCAGATTGCCCACTATCGAATAGCGTGTAGGCTTCGCGTGCAGGTACATCGGCATCCAGAGATGGGAAAGGCGGTCCTTGCACTTCACCAACGGTAGAGGATGTGAGCGGCTCACCACTGGCGAGGCGGCGCAGTAGCAGGTCTTCGGTCAAGCTACCGACCATATGTCCTTTGTCCATCACAGGTGTCTGGCTGATTCCGTACCGTCGCAGAAGTTCAACGGCATCGGCAACAGTATCACACGGCGTAACGCTGACGACAAGGGGCATGCTCCGTGTGTTGCTACGTCGGTAGGTGAGCACATCGCGCATGCTCGGTTCGCTCAACTCGGTCTGCACCAACATGTTATTTTCGCGCATCCACGTATCGTTAAAAACTTTCGTGAGATAGCCACGTCCAGTATCTGGAAGCAACACGACCACAACGTCGTTCGGCGTCAGCTTGCGAGCGTAGGTGAGGGCGGCGGCGAGAGCCGTGCCACCTGAGCCACCGGTGAGAATGCCCTCCTCACGCGCGAGGCGACGTGCCCAGTAAAACGAGGTCTGGTCATCGACGCGCACAAACTCATCGACCAGCGAAGGGTCGTAGTTGCCTGGATAGACATCCATTCCGATACCCTCAACCTTGTACGGCTTGGGCGTATCGCCTGAATACACTGAGCCTGGGGGGTCTGCACCAATGATTTTAATGGCAGGGTTTTGCTCTTTCAAGAAACGTGCCGTACCAGAGATAGTGCCGCCTGTACCAATACCAGCTACGAACGTTGTAATACGTCCTGCTGTATCGCGCCAGATTTCGGGACCAGTTGTGGCATAGTGCGTCGCGGGATTGGCGGGATTGGAGTATTGGTCGGGGCAGATCGCGCCTGGAATTTCATCGGCAAGGCGATATGCAACATTTTTATAGTACTCTGGCGAGTTGTGATCGACACTACTGGGACAAATCACTACCTCAGCACCATAGGCGCGGAGCAAGCTGCGCTTCTCCTCGCTCGCCTTATCGGTCATCACGAAGATACAGTGATAGCCTCTAATTGCTGAGGCGATTGCTAGACCGTGACCAGTATTACCGCTCGTTGGCTCGACAATGGTGCCACCTGGACGCAGAATACCTTTTTTCTCGCAATAGTCAATCATTGCGACGCCGATGCGATCCTTGACGCTTCCGCCAGGATTGAACATCTCCATTTTCACAAGCATAAGCGGCGCAACGTCGCTAGCTATGTGATGAAGTCGCACAAGCGGTGTATTACCAATCGCCTGTAATATATTGTCGTAGTAATGCATATCGTTTGTTGTAGATGGTGTCTTCTCTTGCACGTTCTTTTCCCTTATAAACACAGACCTTCGTAGGGACCGATTTATCGCGTCCAGGGGCGGGGCTACGGTGTACACGTCACCGTACCGAATCATTGCACACACGTAACCCCACCCCAACCCCACCGCGGACGCGATAAATCGGTCCCTACCGCCGTCGTATCCCTCTTCAATTGTTCATTC
>CAXUGH010000295.1:0-6714 GCA_964250365.1 uncultured Ktedonobacteraceae bacterium | reverse complement strand
TAGCCTATTTGTAGGGGCCTGATTTATCACGCCCCCCTCTGAGGAAACTGAATGAATTTGTATTCCGTACTACAGTTAGTGCCACCAGTCATTCGCCAAGGATATTTTTCTGTAGGGGTCATAATTCATTACACCCTGGTAGGGGTCATAATTCATTACACCCAACTACAATTCCCAAAAACATCATTGGTTCTTCGAGAAAGGAGATTGGACATGTTCTTCATTAAGAATATGCTCCACCCCACAACGTGAATATTGCTGAATTAGAAACAAAAACAACAACGGAGTTGCGCGATATCGCCCGCGACCTCGAACTTTCCGGTTATACCGCCCTCAAGAAACAAGACCTCGTTTTCCGACTCCTCCAGGCCAACACAGAGCAGCAAGGCAACATTTTCAGTGCCGGTGTGCTGGAAATCGTGGAGGACGGCTTCGGTTTTCTGCGCCAGGAACGCTTCCTACCAGGAAATATGGACGTATACGTCTCACAGTCACAGATTCGCCGCTTCGGATTGCGTACAGGTGACATGGTTTCTGGACAGGTGCGGCCCCCAAAAGACAACGAGAAGTACTACGGTCTTCTACGTGTCGAGGCTATCAACGGTATTGACCCTGAAATTGCGAAACGTCGCCCCCACTTCGATGTATTGACCCCCATCTTCCCCCGCGAAATGTTCAACCTGGAAACAAATCCCTCCAATATCTCCGGTCGTATTGTGAATCTTGTCTCCCCCATCGGACGCGGACAGCGCGGCCTGATCGTCTCGCCACCAAAAGCAGGTAAGACGATGCTCCTGAAATCTATTGCAAACTCGATTACCGAGAACTATAGCGACGTGCATCTGATGATCGCGCTGATTGGCGAGCGACCAGAAGAGGTCACGGACATGAAACGCTCCGTTCGTGCCGAGGTGATTAGCTCAACCTTTGACGAGCCGACGGAGGCACATACACGCGTTGCCGAGATGGTTCTTGAACGCGCCAAACGCCTCGTCGAGAGCGGACGCGACGTAGTAATTCTGCTCGATAGTATCACGCGTTTGAGCCGTGCCTATAACCTCGCGGTACAACCCAGTGGTCGTACTCTCTCTGGCGGTCTTGATCCGAGCGCACTCTTCCCGCCCAAACGCTTCTTTGGTGCCGCGCGTAAGATCGAAGAGGGTGGCAGCTTGACCATCATCGCCACCGCGCTTGTCGATACCGGTAGCCGCATGGACGATGTGATTTACGAAGAGTTCAAAGGCACCGGCAACATGGAACTCGTGCTCAACCGCAAACTTGCCGAGCGCCGCGTCTACCCCGCCATCGACATCTCCCTGTCCAGCACGCGCCGCGAAGAACTATTGCTCGACGACAAGACGCTACGTGCCGTTGTCGTCATGCGCCGTATGTTCTCGACGCTCGCCGACCAGCGCGGCCTCGAAGCAATGGAGGCTCTGTTACAACAGATGTCCAAGACACACAACAACATGGATTTCCTGCCACCACTAAACATGTGTATGATAAAAACAAAAAAACAAAAACACCGCCCCCCCCGCCCCGGCGTGCGGGGGCTGGCAGTTCTTTGTTTTTGTTTGTTTCGTTGTATGATACCTACAAACATACATCCCCTACCTATATATAAGGAGTAACACATGAGCAACGACATCCCAACCTATCAGAACTACATTGGTGGCACATGGCAGGCGGCGTATAGTGGGCAGACGTTCGCTAACTACAATCCAGCGACAGGCGAGTTGCTGGGACATTTTCCGCTCTCGGACCACATCGACGTGACGGCAGCCGTTGTTGCGGCGCGAGACGCTTTTGAGCGCTGGCGACTCGTACCTGCGCCAAAGCGTGGCGAGATACTCTTTCGCGTCGGCGAACTGATGACGCGCCATAAAGAGGAACTGGCAATCACGATGACGCGCGAGATGGGTAAGGTTCTCAATGAGACGCGCGGTGATGTGCAGGAAGGCATCGACATGGCCTACTATATGGGCGGCGAGGGACGCCGTTTAGCTGGTTACACCGTTCCTGTTGAACTGCCCAACAAAACTGGCATAGCACTACGCGATCCCGTAGGCGTCGTAGCCTGTATCACCCCCTGGAATTTTCCTATAGCAATCCCAACCTGGAAGATGTTTCCCGCCCTCGTCGCGGGCAACACTGTTGTTCTCAAACCAGCCGAGGATACGCCACTGAGCGCGTTACATCTTGTTGAACTGCTCTACGAAGCAGGCTTGCCAGAGGGCGTTGTCAACATCGTCTTTGGTCCAGGTAAGCCGACGGGTGAGGCTCTGCTACATCAGCCAAATGTGAATGTTATTTCGTTCACAGGTTCAAACGAGACGGGACGCCACGTTGCGGTAGAGGCTGCTCGTATGCTCAAACGTGTCTCGTTGGAACTCGGAGGCAAGAACGCGATTATCGTGATGGATGATGCTGACCTTGACCTTGCCGTCGAAGGTATTTTGTGGAGTGCCTATGGCACCACCGGACAACGCTGTACCGCGTGTAGCCGCTTGATCGTCCATCGCGCTGTACAAGACGCGTTGCTAGAGAAACTGGTGCCACGTATTCAGTCACTGCGGCTCGGCAATGGGCTGGACGAGAATGTCGATGTCGGTCCCATCATTAACGCTCAACAACTTGCACGCGTCCAGAACTACACCGAAATCGGCCTGGAAGAAGGCGCGGAACTGGTTATAGGCGGCGCAGTTGCACATTTACAGGGCAATTTGACACCTGGACATTTCTATCAGCCCACGCTCTTTACAAATGTACGACCAGATATGCGTATCGCACAGGAAGAAATCTTTGGCCCCACACTTTCTGTGATTACAATTGACTCACTCGACGAAGCCATTCGTATCAACAACACGACAAAATATGGCCTGTCAAGTGCAATCTATACACAAAACGCCAACGTCGTACAACGCGCAACGCGTGATATCACCACCGGCATTCTATATATTAACTCCGGCACCACAGGAGCCGAGATACAATTTCCCTTTGGCGGTACGCGCAGCACCGGCAACGGACACCGCGAAGCTGGTATCGCTGGCCTCGACGTATTCACCGAATGGAAAGTCGTCTACTCCGACTACAGCGGCAAACTCCAAAAAGCACAAATATTTGCGTACGTATATTCTCAATTGTGCCTCACCATCTGCGATGGTGAGGCACAATTGAGAATATCCTTACGCATCAGCATTTTTGTACAATAATGGACACTTGTATTGTACAAAGACAGAAGAGAATAAATACAAATGCAATATTTTTGATAGACAAAAGTAGCACAACAGTACAACATTGAAATTAGCCAATAGGTACTATGTTTCAGCGTGTTTTATTACTATTTATTGTGACTGGTGGTATGATATGCAAGTTCCCATATTTACATGCATGATTGTGCGTTATCACATTGTGTCTGAGTGGAAATGTGGAAACAAATAGCATGGAAGGGTCTGCAAGTAGTATATCGAAAGAGGATACTTTGCAAACGCATCAGTACATCAGTAAGTTCTTACATCAGAACAACAGTCTTGTAGTTAGAGTGAGTGTAGTAGCAGTGATGACACTGCTGTTTCTGGGAGCGACGCTTGGCGTGAATGTGGCGGGGGCGCATGCAAGCGCGTACAACGTCTGCTCCGGTAGCGACAGAACATACATTGTTGTAGGAGGCGATACTCTGGGGGGGATTGCGGCACGCTATGGTACAACCTGGGCGACGCTGGCATCTCATAATAACATCGCCAATCCCAACTTGATATATATCAATCAGCGAGTTTGTATTCCTGGACATGGCGCGAACACCGTCAATGGCGGTGGAACGACGTTCTACTCGGCTCCTGTTACGCATTCCGCTCCGGCGGCTTATGCAGCACCAACATCGAGCGCAATCGGGTATAGAAACGTCTTCCCCTATCCAGCCTGCACATGGTGGGCGGACCAGCGTTATGCCCAGATACACGGCTACTTCGTGCCGTGGACGACAAATTCGATGGCGTGGCAATGGACGGCGCGTGCCTACGATTTCGGCTGGCACGTCTCCTACTACCCAACGGTAGGCTCGATCATCGACCTACAGCCCTGGGTACAGGGTGCCTACGGTGGTGGACACGTTGGCGTGGTCGAGCAGGTGCTTGGCAACGGACGCGTGGTCGCTAGCTCTATGAGCTGGGGCGCGAATCCATACGCCGTCACCTACTGGCAATTCTCGCCAGGACCGGGCGTCACGTTCATTAGCCGCTAAAAATTTCGCATCTTATTCAGACTGCCTGAGCGAAGTCCGTTAGCAGTTTGAGTGAAGTAGCCTGCCGCGTGTGTTTGAGAGCAACGAACGGCAAGCTACGATAGCGAACAGTCATAGACCCCATGCTTATGTAAGGAGGATAGATATCAGTCGAGGTATCTATCCTTCCTCACATTTTTGGAGAATATATCTGTCATATGTTAATACGTATCTCACCTATGCTTAGAGCATTGCTAGTACCTTCTCTTTATCTGTAAAAAAGCGTATGCTGATATATAGGAGGTACACGATCATGAAACTACTCATCATAGGCGGCACAGGTTTCCTCGGACAGCATCTTGTCGAGGCCGCCCTTGCACGCAAACACGAACTGGCACTCTTCAATCGTGGGCAACACGGTCCAACACTATTTCCCGACGTAGAAAAGATACACGGCAATCGCGATGGTGATCTCACGCTTTTGCAAGGGCGTCAATGGGATGCAGTCATAGATACCTGTGGCTACGTGCCACGAGTCGTGGGAGCATCAGCGCGAACCCTGTCTAATGCCGTAGAACACTACACCTTTATTTCCAGCATCTCTGTCTACGCCGACTTCAGCAAAATGGATATGGACGAAAGCGCACCTGTCGCCACTCTTCCCGACGAAACGGTAGAGGAGGTGGCGAATGGAACCTACGGCGCATTGAAGGCTCTCAGCGAACAGGCGGCGCAACGTGCTATGCCGAACCGCACATTAGTAATTCGTCCAGGCTTGATCGTCGGCCCTGGCGACCCCACAGACCGTTTCACCTACTGGCCCTATCGAGTCGCGCAAGGCAGCATCATGCTCGCCCCTGGCACACCTGAGCAGCAAACTCAGTTCATCGACGCACGCGACCTCGCCGTCTGGATCGTGCGAATGGTCGAGCAACAAAAAACAGGCACCTACAACGCCACCGGCCCTGACTACGCGCTTCCAATGGGACAATTCCTCGACACATGCAAAGCCGAAACGCACAGCGACACACAATTTGTATGGGTCAGCGACGCCTTCATGGAGGCACATCAGGTCGATTTGCCCAATTACGCGCCACAAGAGGACGCTGGTTTCGGAGCCATCAACTGTAGCAAAGCAATTGGAGAAGGCTTGATGTTCCGACCAGTAGCAGAGACTGTGCGCGACACGCTCGCGTGGAGAGGCAAGGATGCGGAATTGAAGGTTGGGCTGAGTCGAGAGCAGGAGCGGGAGTTGTTGGGGGAGTGGGGGAAATAAGGCTGTTGTAGTCATCATTTTCGTGGGATCAAACATAAGCCTTACTTTTCTCATGTGCAGTAGATTATCAAGTTCATATCGTGGAAGGTTGGTAAGCGAGCAGTTCCAATCTCAAGCAGTCTTGGAAAGTGCTTGTTGCCAGCGTTCCGAACAATGGCATTTGGATTGAAGAAATGCAATACATCCACCTGCTAAACCTCCAACTAGTATCGTAATCCATCCTACCTCAATCAAACTGAACAGGGAAAGGAACAAGCATCCCACAAGATTTTCTAAGGGATTACCGACTGTAATACTCCCAATTGTTTTCGCCTTTAGGAGAAATGCAAAAAGCAAAGCTAGGTACCAAGCAAGAGGATGAGCAATGATACTACCAAGCAAACCTATGCCTATTCCTCGGCTTACATTAAGACGGCTTGGTTTAATGATCAAACGCCACCAAAGACAAGGAATAAGTAGCGCAGAAGCTAGTGGAGCGGCAATATAAAATACATTGATATCATGCAGCAATGTCTCTTGCCCATTTTGTAGAGTAAGTTGGAATGCATAGAATCTGAAAACAAGAATGGTTGCGACCAATCCAGTTAGTGTAGCTCCAATTCCCACCAGGAGGAGTGTGTACCAAATGTCTAATTGCTTACGACGGAGTGGAAACATTATTTGCTCCTTCACTTCCTTGTAGACAACTACTATACAGAACAAAGTTTGAATCTGTTTAGCCTTGTCAATCTTTATACCCGAATCATAACATTATAGAAATCGTTCTGCAATACTGTAGTTCGCCTTTCCAGTATGAGTATCGAGGCCCGAAAGTCTCTTCAAATTAATTTTTTGTGGAAGATTCTTGCTTTCTAAGTTGCCAAGTCCTGCATTCGTAACCCAAGGAGGATTACTAATAAGCCATAACCCTACTGAGCTTATGGCACAGACGCTTACAACAAGTATTTTTAAATAAGCTCATTCCTCTTCCCTTTTGTGTATCTATATGTCTGGATGATTTCAAAAGCAAGGTAGAATATACCAAGAAGCACGGAAACTATCACTTGAATGTTCAGTACATCCGCTGTCGTTGTATATAAACTGCTCGGATATTGATATTGATAAGCACGATAGATTGATACGATGCTTGCAACAACAAAAGCAAGCAATGCAATGGCTACAACAATATTTAATCGACGATGAACTATACTATGGGATCGGAACGCTCGCAAAATAAAAC
>CAXUGH010000294.1:0-6723 GCA_964250365.1 uncultured Ktedonobacteraceae bacterium | reverse complement strand
GGGAGACCGCGAGGGTCTCCCCTACACGTAGGGAAACATAATATGTAGGGGAGACCCTCGCGGTCTCCCCGTACACAAAAATTTGTTTTAATAGGAGAATACATCGTGGCAAAACGATTGCAATTCAATGATGAGGCGCGACAGTCTCTGAAAAAGGGTATTGATGCGCTTGCGGATACCGTGAAGGTCACGCTTGGACCTAAGGGCCGCAACGTTGTACTGGACAAAAAGTTTGGTGCCCCAACCATCACCAATGATGGTGTCACCATTGCGCGTGACGTGGACCTGCCCGATCCATTTGAGAACATGGGGGCGCAACTTTTGAAAGAGGTTGCCACCAAGACGAACGACGTCGCTGGTGATGGCACCACAACCGCAACGGTACTGGCGCAAGCCATTGTTACCGAGGGCTTGAAGAATCTCGCCGCTGGCGCGAATCCAATGATTCTGCGTCGTGGTCTTGAGGCTGGCGTCGAGGCGGTTCTCGCGCAGATTCAGTCGATGAGCAAGCCCGTCGAGACGCGCGAGCAGATTGCTCAGGTCGCCTCGATCTCTGCCGCCGACTCCCAGATTGGCGACCTGATCGCCGAGGTGATGGAGAAGGTTGGCAAGGATGGCGTGATTACGGTCGAAGAGGGCCGCAGCATCGAGATGGAGAAAGAGTATACCGAGGGTATGCAGTTTGATCGCGGCTTCATCTCACCCTACATGGCAACCAACCAGGAGAACACCGAGGCCGACCTCAGCAGCCCCTTCATTCTTGTCACCGACAAGAAGATCAGCGCAGTTGCCGACATCCTGCCAATTCTGGAGCGTGTGCTACAGGCTGGCAACAAGAACTTCGTCATCATCGCGGAAGATGTCGATGGTGAGGCACTCGCAACGCTCGTGGTCAACAAGCTGCGTGGTGCCTTCAACGTTCTCGCAATCAAGGCTCCTGGCTTTGGTGATCGCCGCGAGGCCATGCTCGAAGATATCGCCATCCTCACAGGTGCCACCGTTATCACCGAGAAGAAGGGTCTCAAGCTTGAGAACACGACGCTGGAAGACCTCGGTCAAGCTCGCACGGTGAGCGCGAACAAGGATAACACCACCATTGTCGAGGGTTCTGGCACCGAGGATGATATTCAGGCTCGCGTGCGTCAGATTCGCGCACAGATCAACGAGACCACCAGCGACTACGACCGTGAGAAGCTCCAGGAGCGTCTGGCAAAGCTCGCGGGTGGCGTCGGTGTGATCAAGGTTGGTGCTGCCACTGAAGTCGAGATGAAAGAGAAGAAACACCGCGTTGAGGATGCACTCTCAGCCACACGCGCAGCCATCGAAGAGGGTATCGTCCCTGGCGGCGGCTCTGTGCTGGTTGCGGCAATTCCGGCTCTCGACAATGTACACGTTGCCGCTGGCGAAGAGACCACAGGCGTCAACATTCTGCGCCGCGCTCTTGAGGAGCCACTGCGCCAGATTGCCCTCAATGCGGGGCGCGATGGTGGCGTCACAGTTGCTCAGGTTCGCAACAGCAAGAGTGGCGTTGGCTTCAACGCTTTGACAGGCGAGTATGTCGATATGTTCGACGCTGGTATCGTTGATCCTGCGAAGGTGACACGTTCCGCGTTGCAGAACGCATCCAGCATCGCTGGCATGGTTCTCACCACCGACACGCTCATCACCGATGCACCAGAAGAGGCTGGCGCGACTCCCGCGATGCCTGCTGGCATGGGTGGAATGGGCGGCATGGGCGGCATGATGTAGTCTTACATTCAGGACAAACAAAAAAGCGAAGGCAATGTCTTCGCTTTTTTGTTTGTCCTGAATATTATGTAACCTCTGGTATTTTGTTCTCTGCTTCGTGTAGAATGTCTGCATGACAGAAAACACCCGACAACATCGGGCAGCGAGCGAAGGGAGCCACTATGGGCGATCTCTGGCGAGCATTGGGGTATTTACGCAAGTATTGGTTGACAACGACAGGAGCGTTTCTATGCCTGCTTCTTGTAACCGCAGCCAACCTTCTTAGCCCACAGATTCTACGTATCGTTATCGACCAGGGCATCAGCACGAAAAATTTGAGCGTGATTATCTACACATCGCTTGGACTGCTTGCGGTTGCCGTTGTACGTGACCTCGCAACCTTCGGACAGGGCTATTGGAGCGAGAAAGCCAGTCAGAGCGCGGCCTACGACATGCGTAACGCGATCTTCTCGCAGCTCGAACGCCTCAGCTTTAGCTATCACGATAAAGCGCAGACGGGTCAACTCATGACGCGTGTCACAAGCGATGTTGATACTGTGCGAGCTTTTACGGGTGCAGGGATTTTACAACTGTTGAACGCCATCGTGATGCTGATAGGCAGTGCCACGATTCTATTGATTTCTAACTGGCGTCTGGCTTTACTAGCACTGCTTATGATTCCTCTTATTTTCGCTGTCTTCTTTGTCTTCCTAAAACGTGTGGGGCCGCGCTTTCGCATTGTGCAACAAAAGCTGGGCAACCTCAACACTATTTTGCAGGAAAACTTGGCGGGTGTGCGCGTCGTCAAAGCTTTTGTGCGCGAGCCATACGAGCAGAAACGCTATCTTGCCGCCAATGATGATTTGCTACAGGAAAACATCGGCATTGTGCGTAGCTCCTCGTTCGCCTTTCCACTTATCTTTTTTATCTCGAATCTCGGTACTCTTGCCGTCATCTGGTTTGGGGGTACACAGGTCATTGGTGGCAGTATGAGTATTGGCACATTGGTAGCCTTCAATAGCTATCTCAGCTTTCTCTTAATGCCTGTCTTCATTCTCGGTAGCACTCTCACCTCAATTACGCAGGCGGGCGCATCGGCTCATCGCGTCTTTGAGGTTGTTGATGCGCCCATCGAGGTCAAAGACGCACCCGACGCTATAATACTGCCACCCTTAAAGGGTAATGTGCGCTTTGACCATGTGAAGTTCCGCTACGCTGGTAGCGAGACGTTGACACTAGACGATATCTCGTTTTCAGTCCAACCAGGACAGACAGTTGCGATCCTGGGACGCACGGGTTCTGGTAAATCGAGCATTATTAATCTAATTCCGCGCTTCTACGACGTGAGCGATGGGAGCGTGTTGGTTGACGAACACGATGTACGCTCAGTCAAGCTTGCAAGTTTGCGCTCACAAATCGGTATTGTCCTGCAGGAGACAAATCTGTTCAGCGGCACTATTCGTGACAATATCGCCTATGGTCGCCCCAGCGCGACACAGGCAGAGGTTGAGGCAGCGGCAAAAGCGGCGCAGGCGCACAACTTTATCATTGGCTTTCCCACTGGCTACGATACGCTCGTCGGTGAGCGCGGCGTGGGACTCAGCGGTGGACAGAAACAACGTATCGCTATTGCGCGTGCGCTCCTGCTCGATCCCGCGCTGCTCATCCTCGACGATAGTACCTCGGCGGTGGATGCCGAGACCGAATACCAGATTCAACAGGCTTTGCAACACCTGCTAAAAGGACGAACATCATTCATCATCGCGCAACGCATCAGTACAGTTCGCAACGCCGACCTGATTCTGTTGATCGACGGCGGCAAACTCGTGGCACAAGGCACAAACGAAGAGCTAGAGAAGACCAGCGGCCTGTACAACGAACTGCTCGAATCACAATTGATGAATAATGAGCAATTAGCCGCTGTGGGAGCATAATTCATTGCACCCTATTGGCAACGAACGCGTTCAAGGGGATTGAGCAAATTGTTCAACATTCGCCAGCATTGTGCATCGCCAACAGGGTGTAATAAATTAGACATCTACAGAAAAAAATGCTTTTATACATTTGTTAAGTATTAAAGGGTAGAAACTAATGAGCCAACAAATCGGGACTGGAGATAGAACCCATTTTTATGGTCCTCCGCAGGACAACGCGACAGACAAAGAGCGCGTCAACACGGGTACCGTGCTACTGCGCCTCTTAACCTATTTCACGCCGTTTCGTACACAGTTGGTAGGTGCGTTTGTGCTGGTGGTGCTTTCGGCAATCACACAGGCGGTTGGACCAGCCTTGATTGGACGCGCGATTGACGTGTATATCGCGGGCAAAAATGGTGTGGGGCTGGTACAGATTATGTTGCTCTTGCTCGGTGTCTATATCATCGGTTTCGCGTCCCAGTTTGGGCAGACTTCACTTATTGGGCGCGTCGGACAACGCTTTCTATCCAGTTTACGTGTACAGATTTTCGACAAGGTGCAGAAGCTCTCACTGGCATTTTTCGATCAGAACAAGGCAGGCGACCTGATGTCGCGGCTGGTGAATGATATTCAAGTTATCAACCAGTTGCTCAGTCAAGGTGTCACGCAGGTTATCGGTAGCGTCTTCTCGCTCGTAGGTATTCTGGTGGCGATGGTTGTACTGAATGTGCCGCTTGCGCTGGTAAGCTTTATCACCATTCCGCTCATGATCTGGATCACGATTATCTTTGCACAACGCTCGCGTAAGGCGTTCCGTGATACGCGTTCGGTCATTGGTGTTGTCTCGTCCGAATTGGAGGAGGAGCTAGTTGGTGTGCGCGTGGCACAGGCGTTTAATCGAACCGATGCCAATATCGAACACTTCGCGGAACACAATGCCGTGAACCGCGATGTCAATATTCATGCCGTTGCCATTACCTCGGCCTTCACACCGACAATTGATGTTGTCAGCACGCTTGCTACCGCGATTGTCGCGGGCTTCGGTGGTTGGCTCGCCATCAACCGCGCGATTCCTGTGGGTGTGGTCGTAGCCTTCTTTATTTATGTACAGCAGTTTTTTCGCCCTATCCAGATTATCAGTAGCATCTATACACAGGCGCAGGGTGCATTAGCAGGTGCGGAACGTATCTTCGAGCTTGTCGATGAACCGGTTGAGCAACAGGATACGCCGGGGGCACAGCCATTGCCAAAAGTGGTGGGACACGTCATCTATGAGCAAGTCAACTTTGCCTACAATGCGAATGCAGAGCAGCCGGAGTTTGTGCTGCACGACATCAATATTGACGTGCAAGCGGGAGAGACTATCGCGCTTGTTGGCGAAACGGGTGCAGGCAAATCGACGCTCGTCAACCTGCTGCCGCGCTTCTACGATCCAACAACAGGAAGAGTGTTGATTGATGGGCACGATATCCATAACGTAACGCTTGCGAGCTTGCGTACACAGGTGGGTATTGTGCAGCAAGACACCTTTCTCTTTTCAGGAACTGTTGCCGACAATATACGCTATGGTCGCCTCGATGCCACTGATGCGGAAGTTGAGGCGGCGGCGAAAACCGTCAGCGTTCACGAATTCATAGCCTCATTACCAGAGGGCTACCAAACAAAACTGGGTGAGCGCGGCAGCGGTCTTAGTCAAGGTCAGCGGCAGTTACTCGCCTTTGCCCGCACTATTCTCGCCGACACGCCCATCCTTGTGCTTGATGAGGCTACATCAAGCATTGACACACAAACGGAGCAGCTTATTCAAGAAGCCCTCAAACGTCTCTTAAAGGGACGAACTGCATTTATCATCGCCCACCGCCTCTCGACTATACGCGACGCGACCCGCGTGCTGGTCCTCGACAATGGGCGCGTCATCGAAAGCGGCACTCATGAAGAGTTGCTGGCACGTAACGGTCATTATGCCGATCTGTACAGAAGGCAATTTCCGTAGCAGTATAAAAGCATTATTGCTACAAAGGTTCAACTCGTAGCAGCACATCGCCTTTTTGCACAACGTCGCCACTAGTAGCGGTCATGGCAACGACGCGCCCCGACACATCGGCCTGAATCTCATTGAAGACCTTCATGGCTTCGATGAGCGCGACCACCTGTCCGACGCGCACAATATCCCCCATTACGGCGAATGGTGGCGTAGTCGGTGAAGCTGCTTCATAATAGACGCCCGTCAAGGGAGCGGCAATACCAACGCTCTTGTCTACCTTAGTGGGAGAAGTGCTTGCAACAGGAGGTTGCGCCAACGCGCTTCCTAGCCCATTTTGCATTACGTTGACCATAGGCGCAATTGGTGTGGAAGACACCATCACCATGCCAGGGTTACGCCGAATGACTAGCTCCGTCCCACTCTCTGTCAATTCCAGTTCACTAATCGTGCTGCCTTCGAGTACGGAGATCAACTCCTCGACTCGCGCTAGCCACGATGTCTTTTCTACATCCATACGAAATTTTACCTTGTTTATAACATAAAAAAATCAATCAAATCTTTTCTTTCGTGGGGACCAGATTTATCATCGCCTATGATTCGTTCGCTACGCAAGCCTATAGCCGATAAATCGGCACCGGACGCGATAAATCTGGTCCCTACGAATAGGGATGTTTTAATATTATTCGGTATAACGTTTGAAGATCAAACAGGTGTTGTGTCCCCCAAATCCCATCGAAGTGCAGGCGGCGACATCGACTTTGGCATGTCTTGCTTCGTTCGGCACATAGTCAAGGTCGCACTCTGGGTCGGGATGATGCAGGTTGATGGTGGGTGGAATGACTCCTGTGAGAATGGATTGAATGGAGACAACCGCGCCAACCGCACCCGCCGCTCCCAATGTGTGACCGAGCATCGACTTGGAGCCGCTGATTTGCAGCTTTCGCGCATAATCGCCGAACACGGTTTTGATGGCCTGTGTCTCACTACGATCATTGTAGGGCGTTGAGGTCCCATGCGCGTTGTAGTAGTCGATTTGCTCTGGTTGCAGTCCTGACTTCTGTATAGCTCGTCGAATCGCACGTACAAGTCCTGCAC
>CAXUGH010000293.1:0-6786 GCA_964250365.1 uncultured Ktedonobacteraceae bacterium | reverse complement strand
CGCAAGACCTCTTTGCATACTCACGGCAAGAGCGACTCCGCCAACGCGACAACTTTTATGCTGCTAGTAAACAGGTCGTCGCCGCTATCGAGTGGGTAAAACGCAACGGAGTCAATGCCTTACTGAATCGTCTCGATGCGAAACAAGTAAAACATTTGAAAGCGCAGAAGGTCTACGTGTTTGTACTCGGACGCTACTTCGCGCATTTCTTTGAAGGTCCCGAACATGATAGGCGTGCCGCATGGGGAACATGGGCACAGGTGCTACACATTCTCGAAGGAAAAGCTTTTGAAGCTAGTGAAGCGAACCCGATTCAGTCGTTGTTCAACAGACTTGCCAACGAGACGCCTCTGGCAATGACAAATGAAGAGGTTGTGATGCAGGAGATCGTGATAGGAGATATAAGGATACGGGTGTACCCATCTTTTGACGCGTATAAAAATGTGCTTTGAGTCTCTCGTCAAGCACGAAGAGGTATGCTATACTCCTGAAACAACGAATAGTAATCATTGTAGAAAGACTGTGTAAGATGGCGATATCAGGTGCTAGTGGTGATGCTGCAAATCAAGATTCCAATCCAACTCAGGATGTTTCTACGTTTCAACATGCTGTTATTGAACACTTTTCTCTTCAGCTTAGTGGACGTAGCTATGGCTATCAAGAGTATCTGACCTTGCCAGCAAGTGAACGGAGCAATGACGAATCCGATGCCGTTGATCAGCAATTTGCTCGTTACGTGCTTGACTGGCTCGGCTTTAGCTCATCAGATTGGAATTATAATCGTCCGCAAGCTGGCAGAAAGGCGAATCGTCCAGATTATAGTGTGACCGCTTCAGTTGGAACAGCGTTTATCTGGGAGGATAAAAATAGTACGCTTGACCTTGCTGAGGAGCATCTTTTGCAGATGCGACGTTACACTATCGGCACTGCTGGTTATGCTGTGTGGTGTAACATGCGCCGCATATTCGCTGTTCGTTTCTCCTCTAACGATACACTCAAATACGACATCCTTGCGGACATATCTATAGAGACATTATTAGATACTCAGGCTCCTACGTGGCAGACACAGGCTACGAATCTTGCGCTCTTTTGGTTGCTCTTCTCTAAAGATCGTTTTACGCAGTTTCTACGACTCGTGGAAAACATCTCCATCGACGAAGAAGATTTTAAGCAACATGCTACTCCGCTGATAAATCGTCAAGCAATGCAAGATTTTATCGATGGAAGTCGTCGCTCGCTCGACCATCTCAGGCTGGCGGCTCTCTCGCAAATTCGGAAAGCGCGAGATGACCGTAGCGAGTGGGAAGAGGAGGAAAAAACGCTGTATCAGGAGTGGAGCGACAACGCCGCTCAATTAGTACACAAATTAGGGTATACCGAGAGTGGGCGTAGGCGCGTGCAAGACGCTATCCAACGCTTAACCTCGCGTTTGGGTGAGATAAGTGCCGAGGACATAAACTCTGTGAAAGAGGAAATGGCACAAGCAGGGGGAACAACAAAGCTATCGGCAGCTATGACGAGCCTCTTTGAACAATGGCGTGAGCAAGCTATTCATACGAACAGCGCGTTTCTTACCTTGCACTTTCAAGCGTCGGCAACTTCCCAGATTGCTGATGCATACCGCGTGTGGAGAGAACGCCAGAGCGATAAGAAAGACGAGAATAACGAAACTTTTGCGGAACAGGTTGCCTATGTCTTTTTTATTCGTATGCTCCTGGTACGCGTGTTAGAGGATAAAGGTATTATCCATCCGCGTCTAGCAAGTGACGGAGGGTTTACTGATTGGATATATTATGTAAAAAAGCATTTCCAGGAACTTAACGGTGCCGGTATTTTGGGCCGGAACTATTATAATCTTCTGACACAGAAAGCCGGGCATTACTATCTTCATTTCTTTCAGCAAGCGGTATTCGACTGGTTTACGCCCGACGACTTTTTGCTTGTGGAGACGCTTGAATTTCTCTGTCAATACAACTTTCAGCATGTGAAAAACGATATCATCGGTTTTACCTACGAAGAATACATAGACCGCAATGCGCGTAACCGCAAAGGTCATTTTCTTACTCGTGATGATGTGGTGGAGTACATGCTGGACTTACTAGAGTATGAAGGACGTTCAGTTCTCGGACGACGCATTCTGGACCCCGCTTGTGGTAGTGGAAGCTTTTTAGTTCACGCGGCGCGACGCTACCGTCGTGCATTAGTCACCGCACTTTGCACGCGAAAAGGTGTGCCTGATGACGAGGCTGCCTTAAATGCTCATGTCGAATGGCGCAAAGAGTTGGCGCAAAACTATCTGGAGGCGTTGACAAAACTTTTCTTTGGCACAGAACTCAATCCCTTTGCGTGCTATCTTGCAGAGATGAACTTGCTTATACAAGGGCTGGATGATCTCTTTGTCTTACAACAAGGAGAGGACAGTTCTACGATTGAGCGTTTCCAGATTTTCAACACAAATTCGCTCGATTTACCGCGCGAAGTCCTGAGCAACAGCGACATTACAGGGACGCTCGACACGCTATGGTCTCCGCGTCTGAGTGATCGCATTGTAGATGAGGCATTTTCTATCAAGGCGCGGTACGGAGAATATGGGCAGGGCTTTTTCTTTATTGTTTCAAATCCGCCATACATCAACTCTTCTCAGGTTGCGCTGCAAAAAGAGTACAGCATCTACCCCTTCTATGCACAGGCACTTTCAGGTGCGACAAATACCTATCTATTATTCCTGCGTTTGGGTATATATTATCTTGGAGCAGGGGGACGAATGGTCTATATTGTGCCATTGACTGTGATTGGTGATGCCTCTTCCGCCTCTATTCGTAGGCTGCTTACAAACGCACCGTTTCGACCAACCCGTGCAGTACGTTTTTTTAGCGGCAATGTACTCTTTCCAGGCGTCGATCAGGCGGTAACGATGCTACGCGTGGATAGAGACGTGGAGACGAATCCAGAGCTGTTTGATTGGAATGTCCCCGTGAGTGGTGGCTACACGGTTGAGGAGGCGCGGCAAAGTGAGATTGTCCAAACGGCCTCCCATGTCTTTGATAGCACGCCTCCCTCTCAGGATTGGCAAGCCGCGTGGCTCGTCTCGAACAACACACAGAGCTACATCGTCTGGAATTACGTCAAGTCTATTGCTAAGAGTTCGCTGGAACAGTTATGGCAGAGTACTTTTGAACTGAGGCAAGGAGATGTGCGCTCAGATTATGTTACGCCATTTCGTCTTGGTCGCAACCATCGTCCTGTGCAGGGTGATATTGCGATACAAAAGGGTGAGGATGTGTTTAGATACGCGCCACTTGCACGTACTCCCTCGGATTGGGCGCGACCAAAGACAACGGGTATAAGTGATAGTCGCAATAGAGCGGTGAATGAGACGCTGCTACGCATTCAGCAATTGACGACGCCAGAGCAGGGTATCACGCTCCGCAAGATTGCGCGGCTCAATACGCGTGAAACACTGATTGCGACATGGTTTGAGCGAGATAGAGAGCATCCTGTCATTTTTCCTGATGAGCAATGGCGTTTTCGTCTGCTCCCACAGGGTGATGTAACAATGGCAAAAGCTCTATTAGCTCTCTTGAATAGCCGTGTTGTTGCATATTTGCTCAATCTGTTTAGCACAAATAACAATGTGGCACAGGGAGAACTGGCACGTATCCTTATCCCCGATGCCACGACCTTCCCCAAGACTGAACTTGCTGCGCTTGCCACTACGTTACTACAAGAGCGAGCCATACTAGAGCACGAATTTGTTCTCAAATATGATGCAAAACTTCCCGATAGCGAGGCAGGCATGATATATGTGCCACCATCAGGGGTAGTAGCAACGACAACACAATTCATGAAAATCAGTCTTGGAGGATTGGTTGAGCAAGGCATTGTAAGAAACAAGGGACTTGCCAGTAGCAAAATCGCCTCTTTGAAAGCGCGTGGCTTACTTGAGTATACTATTGATGACACAGCATATATGCGTGTACTCGACCTGTTTTTGACGGAACTGAACCGCGAAAACGAAACATGGTCACAAGTGCAAGACTGGCAACTTCCCGATCCTGTTGTAGCTGCAGCATGGCTCCGACAGTACGATGCGGTTGGTCAACATATTCAGGGCAAGTGGGATACATTTGTTGCATCGCAGCGACAAGTTGATGATGTTGTAGCACGATGGTATGGTTTTGACGCGACCATGTACCGTGAAATCCTGCGTGGATTGCCTTGGGCAAAGAGAAGAAGAGGCGCGACGGTGTAGAGGTCTAATTCATTATACCCTCGAGCGGCATGTGAAGGGCAACCAGGATGTAATGAATTAGACCTCTACACGCACCAATTATTTTATACCAGACAACTCTTGCATAAACTGTATTATTACCGAAACATCTTCATAATGTCCTTGTGCGAGAGCAGCAGCATACATCTGCTCTGCTGCAGCCGTCGCGGGCATCGAGACGGCGAGTTCGGCGGCGAGGCGCATGATGAGGCTGAAGTCTTTGCGCATGTTGGAGAGAGCGAAGTTCACAGGATACTCCGCTTTTTCGGCGTTGACAAACTTCGTCTTTTGCGCGGGCGAGATAACCGTTGTCTGACCCAACACTTCGAGCAACTGTTTCTTTTCCAGACCTGCCTTCTCACCTAACGCAAGTGCCTCGGCAAATGCCTGTAGACCAAGACCGAGCAGCGCATTGACAACCATCTTCATAGTTGTGCCCTTGCCGCTCTCACCCATATAAAAGCTCTGCTTACTGACTGCTTCGAGAATAGGTTTGCAGCGTTGATATGTTGCCTCGTCACCACCGACAAAGAGCATCAGTGCTCCCTCTTTCGCCTGTGGGGTGCTGCCCGACACCGCGGCATCGATCATCTCGATCCCCTGTTCTTTCGCTTGCCGATAGAGGTGGCGTGATGTTTCGGGCGAAACGGTACTCATGTCGATTAGCGTAGTGTGCCCTTGTTGTGTTCCTGCGAGAACACCATTGTCACCGTACATCACCTCATCTAGCGCAGAATTGTCCGTTACCATCGAGATAATTACATCTGCATGTGAGCCGAGGTCACGCGGTGCCTCGACGACGGTGGCACCTTTCTGTGCTACGTCCTGTGTCTTCTCTTTTGTGCGATCATAGACAGCAAGTGTATAGCCATGTTCCATCAGACGTTCTACAAGCAAGCTTCCCATCAGGCCGAGTCCGACGAAGCCTATACGGAGTTTAGCAGTATCATTGGTTGTCATGTTCTGTATCTCCCCTGGACGTTTTGTATTTTTGTCATTCTCCTTTAGACACGCTCAGAGGATGCATGGACGTGACAAATAGTTTCAGCCAAGTTGTTTTACATATTCTGTTGGCGTTTTTCCTACGAGCATCTTAAAGTCTTTGATGAGGTGTGCCTGATCGAAGTAACCGAGGTCTAGCGCGAGTTGCGCCCAATCTATCGGTAAGCGTCTGTGTAGCTGCTCAGCAACTTCATGTAGACGATAGCGTTGAATGAACCACTTTGGCGAAACACCAACATACTGCTGAAAGAGGCGTTGCAGCGTCCTTTTGTTGACAGCAAATTGCTCTACGATATGGTCAACTCTTGTGATAGCCTGTTGGGTGCTAGTCGTGTCAATGATCTGATTGATAAGTGTTATATTTTCATCTTGCTGCGGATGACAATCTCGCAAGAATTGTTCTGCGACGACCACCATCTTTGCATCGTCTACCTGAGTTAAAAGCGTCTCTTCTAATGTATAGCAGGAAACGTCGAATGCCTCGAAGAAGTCGATGGTACAATTGGTTAATTGCGAAATCGGTGTTTTTGTGAAGGCATGAAAGGCACCGGGCCTAAACTTGATACCAAAGACCAGCCCTGTGTCTTTGAGTAAGCGTGAGAAGCGGCCCGTCTCGACGCCATAAACACGGCTGGCATTTTGCTCAAGCACCGCGTGAACGCATGGATAGGGTAGCGTCTCCTGCGTATATGGCTCTTGACCACGTAAATCCCAGCGCACAATCCAATAGCGTTCAACGAAGAAATGCAGGTCCTGTGTAGGCGCATGACGGGAAAGCTGAAACTTCTCTGCACCCACTCTCGGACGCAAAATAGCTCTGGACTCCTCTGCATTTGCGCTCATTATCATTCACCTTTCAAGAAAGTTGTCGCGTTTTTACAATACTTTTTAGAAAATATGTACTATTATAAATACGGAAAAAGGTACCTGGAAGTATTGTATGATATTTGTAAAAAGACAAAGGAGCAATATCATGAACCGTTACATGCAAGAAAAATGGCCCTGGATCGAAGCTTCGCACGGCATGCGCTTTCTGATAGTAAATACTATAAGCGATGCCGATCTATCGTTTAACCCAAGTGGACAGAATACGACGCTCGGAGTGCTGTGTCGGGAGATGGGTGATATAGAGTACTCGTACATTCAATCGCTGAAAACCTTTACGCAAGCCTTCTCGTACCATAACGACGAGGCAGGCTTAGAGAGCAGCATTACACAACTTCAAGCATGGTATCAAACGCTGGACGAGGAGCTAAAAACCACTATCTCCGCCTTCTCAGACGAGGACTTACAGCGCAATGTGACGCGTCCAAGCGGCTCCACACTCTCCGTCGAACTGCAACTCGACGTATATATTCAGGCTCTATTTATCTTCTTTGGCAAGGTGACAATCTATCTCAAGGCTATGAATAAGACCTTGCCAAAGGAAATTTTAGAGTATATTGGGTAATACAGTATGCATTTTTCAAACACCACAGACCACCAGCGGTGGGCGGTGGGTGGTGGAAAAATGA
>CAXUGH010000292.1:4797-6795 GCA_964250365.1 uncultured Ktedonobacteraceae bacterium | reverse complement strand
AACTATTTAGCGCGCTCCCCCTTCCACCCCCGCGCTCCGCGGCGCTCCCCCGTCGCTGCTCGAACATTGCGTCCTCACTTTTACTATGATATACTCAAAATGGATAACATAAGATAGTTTGCCTGACACTTTTTAGGATACGATGGAGAGAGAAACCTCGTAGAAAGGCGTCTAACATGGCGATTCGGAGTAATGAGCTACATACCGACCTACAGTACCTCAACCGCATGCTTACCACGCATGAAGCCGCGAAACAGTTAGACCTCAGTTACTGGCACTTCATGCATCTTGTTGAGGCGGGACGCATCCCCGGTGTCCGCGTGGTTGATAGATGGCTCTTCTCTCCCGACGCTCTTCAGCAGTATCGACGTGACAAATTTGGCGAACTCGAAGACCTCGCACGTACCGCCCTCGACCATCCACAGATTGGTCTGACAGAAAAGCAAGCCATCATTTGTCGTTATCTCGTCTCCAATGAACGTCCCTCCGAAATCGCTCGCAAACTGCAACAATCCCGTCAAGCTGTCCACTCGCAAATCTCGCTCATCCGTGAAAAAGTTTTGCGTAGTAAAACAGATACTCCTACAAAGAAAGGAGGACAATCTATTCATCCTTTCCGGTCATCTACGCTCTAGCGCAGACGACCCCATCCTCATTCATGGTTAGCTAGGCATAGTTGCCTACATTCCGCATAGCTTTCAGGCGTTTCTCCGTCTGATACCGGTACATAGAAAAAGTACACGTATTGCTGTTTTCATGAAAGGTGGGATACATACAATGGCTCAATTCGCAGAAGAAAGAACAGAAGGTCCTGTTGCTCAAGCTGCAACAACCGCTGGCGTCGCAAATCCCGGTCCTCTCGGTCTCAGTGCTTTTGCCCTCACAACCTTCGTCCTCAGTGCCGTGAATGCTGGCCTTCTCCCAGCGACAGACACCAAAATCGTACTAGGTCTTGCCCTCTTCTACGGTGGTCTCGCCCAACTGCTCGCAGGTATGTGGGAATTTAGAACGGGCAATACCTTTGGCGCAACCGCGTTTTCCTCTTACGGTGGCTTCTGGATAGCTGTAGGTGCTAGTGTGCAATTTGGTTGGATTACTAGTCATACCGCCTTCGGTTACTTCCTACTAGGCTGGACCATCTTCACGCTCATCATGTTTCTCGGTACGCTGAGAGTAAATGGCGGACTTATTGCCCTCTTTGGTCTTCTTTTCTTGACGTTCTTGTTCCTCACCATCGGTGAATTTGGTGGTGGAACAGGCGTACTCGGCGGCTATCTCGGTATTCTCACTGCTCTTGTTGCATGGTACAACGCGCTCGCAGGTGTATTAAGTTCGAGTTATGCTGCGTTTACCTTGCCAGTATTCCCGATGCGCGACCGCCGCTTGAAAATTTAAAGAGTAGGGACACCTCTGCAACATCATTTCCAACATTGGAAATGATGTTGCAGAGGTGTCCCTTTCTGTCATGTGTTACAATTTCCATATCCGTATACACAACGATTTGTCTCACTCTCCAAAGGAAGGCAGAACAAGTAGTATGAGTAACCTCAGCTTTGAACACACGGACAGTATTTTAATCGAAGAGCGTGTTTTCCCGCCCTCTGACAATGTTGTCAACAACGCCAATATCACCGCTTACATGAAGTCGAAAGGCTTTGACAACTACGACCAGTTCTTTCAATGGTCGCTGGCGAACCGCTTTGAATACTGGGAAGATCAGGCCAAAGAACTGCACTGGTTTGAACCCTGGCAAACAACCTTTGAGTGGACCACAAAGCCATTCTTCAAGTGGTTTATTGGTGGTAAGTTTAATATCGTCTACAACTGTCTCGACAGGCACATGGAGACGCCGACGCGCGACAAGATCGCCTTTCACTGGGAAGGCGACGATGGCTCAAGCCGCACCCTCACTTACAAAGACCTGTTCGTCATGACCAACCGCTTCGCCAAAGGACTACAAAACCTCGGCGTGAAAAAAGGTGATCGCGTCGCTATCTA
>CAXUGH010000292.1:0-4697 GCA_964250365.1 uncultured Ktedonobacteraceae bacterium | reverse complement strand
ATGGATAGCGAGGATATGCTCTACATCCTCTACACCAGCGGTAGCACGGGCAAACCAAAGGGAATCGTTCACGTTCAGGGCGGCTACGCAGTTGGAGCTTACGCCACCACCAAATTCGTCTTCGATGCCAAACCCGACGACATCTACTGGTGTACCGCCGACGTGGGCTGGGTAACGGGGCATAGCTACATCATCTACGGTCCCTTGATGAACGGCACAACCAACGTGCTATTCGAGGGCACGCCCACCTATCCAGAACCAGACCGCTTCTGGAGCATCGTCGAGAAATATAAGGTGACGACCATCTACACCTCGCCGACCGCCATTCGTGGCCTGATGCGTTTCGGTGAGCAATGGCCTGCCAAACACGATCTCTCTAGCCTGCGTATTCTCGGCACCGTTGGCGAGCCAATCAACCCCGAAGCGTGGATATGGTACTACAAAAATATCGGGCACAGCCAACTCCCCATCATGGACACATGGTGGCAGACCGAGACCGGCTCGATTCTGATTAGCCCGACCGTCGCCATTCCCCTCAAACCTGGTAGTGCCAGTCGTCCGCTTCCGGCTATCGAGGCTGCGGTCGTCGATAAAAATGGTGTCGCCGTTGGTAGTGATCGCGGTGGCTTCTTGATTATTCGTCATCCATGGCCTAGCCAAATGCGAACGATCTACGGCGACTCCGCACGTTACGAAACTTATTGGAACACCATTCCAGATGTCTACTTCGCGGGTGACGCTGCCACAATGGACAAGGATGGCTACTTCCGCATTCAGGGTCGTGTGGACGACGTTATCAAGGTCAGCGGTCATCGCCTCGGCTCTATGGAGATCGAGTCGAGCCTTGTGAGTCATCCCGCTGTTGCTGAGGCCGCCGCTATTGGCAAGCCCGACGAGGTAAAGGGCGAACACGTCAAAGTCTTTGTCATTCTCAAGAACGGCTTCGAGCCTTCCGACGAAATGGCGAAGGAACTCAAGCAGCACGTTCGTTCCACCGTTGGTGCCCTCGCCGTTCCCGACGAGCTTGAGTTCGCACCCAGCCTACCCAAGACTCGCTCAGGTAAAATCATGCGTCGCGTCATTCGCGCCCGTGAACTCGGCGAACCCGTCGGCGACACCAGCACTCTGGATGGCTAATTTGGCTTCACTTTCGTAGGGACCCGATGTATCGCGTCCGAAGCCGATTTATCGGATATGAGCTAACACTGCAAACGAATCATACGCGATACATCGGGTCCCTACGAAAACCATCTAATGGGCGTCCCCGAAGCCACATTCAGAGAACGATGAAGGCAACGGACGCCCTTTCTGTATTGGAGATACGCCGTTGACAAAAATTCACGTTGATACCGACATTGGCGGCGATATGGACGATCTGTGTGCGCTTGCAATGTTGCTCAAGTGGCCTGACCTTGAAATCACAGGTATAACCACAGTGTCCGATGAACAGGGGCGACGTGCAGGTTATGTGCAATATGTCCTCGACCTCGTAGGGCGCAACGATATTCCATACGCCGCTGGAGCCGATGTCTCTGGCGGCTATTATCGCTACGAACTGGGGTATCCTCCCGACGAAGAGAATTGGCCTGAGCCGCCAGCACTTCGCCCAGGAATCCTAGATAATGCTTTACTCTTGCTCAAGCAGAGCATCGAGCAAGGTGCAGTAATCGCTGCGATAGGACCATACACCAATTTGATGTTGCTGGAAAAGGCGTATCCTGGCATTCTGAGACAGGCTAACCTGTTTTTGATGGGCGGTTATATCTTTGATATTCCTGCTGGTTATCCACAATGGGATAAAGAGCATGACTACAATATCCAGGTCGATGTGAATTCGGCACGCTATGTACTGGAACATAGCAGTCCAACGCTTGTTCCAATAACGGTCACCGCTCAAACCGCCCTGAGACGCGCCTATCTGCCAGGACTTGCTCGCGCTGGTCGTCTCGGCGAACTGGTCGTGCGACAAGCAGAACTCTTTGCCAGAACTTATCAGAACGAACATGTTTATGGTGCCACCTGCCCAAATTTGCCCAACGATATCATTAATTTTCAGCACGACCCGCTCACCTGTGCCATTGCTCTAGGCTGGAACGAGGGAGTCGAGATCGAAACAATTCCGCTCAAACTCGAAGTGAGAGATAGTTACCTATATGAGATTCCCGATAAGAATGGTGTAGCGACGCGCGTTGTCACGAAAATAAATGGTGACGCATTCAATAAGTTCTGGTATAATACTGTGTGCAAGTAGAAGAGATAAAGAGGTACATATTTCTATGATGTGTTTATTCTTCGAGTAAGAACATCCGACAAAAGAGACTGCATTTGGCAAGGGAATCCCCTTGTTAGATACATGATGTTTTTGCCGATAGAATAGACGGATAGAGGCACGAAACGGTCTTGCTATACTGTATGTGTAGCTATCATCATACGTGTTCAAAAACCCTGCGTCGGCGTCGGCGCAGGGTTTTCTCTATCTTTTGGATATGAACCATTTTAGAACTTCTAGGAGATGAACAATGAGTAACGCAATCCCCTTTGCATTACCGGGAGTACATGTGTCTCCCAATATTCAGCAAACACCAGACATTTACGAGATTGAGAATTGTGCCGCCGATCCTGATGGCCTGATTGAAAAAGCGATGACAACAATAGCTTCCTGGAATAGCAAAGTAGTTCTCGATCTGGGGGCCGGTACCGGTTTTCACATTGCTCGCTTTCATGACTTAGCTGCACATGTGATCGCTGTTGAGCCACACGACGATTCTCGATTACGTGCGATGGCTCGTGTAGCTGCATTAGGGCTTACACATACATCAGTAATGATCGGTTCTGCTGAGCGTATCCTGTTACCAGATTCCAGCATTGACATCATCCATGCACGTTTCGCCTACTTTTTTGCACCTCATTGTGAACCTGGCTTGCGTGAGATTTCGCGTGTGATTCGTCCGGGTGGAGCAGCCTTTATCGTTGACAATGACTTGCGTACAGGAACATTCGCCTCGTGGGTACGCCTCTCTGGATGGTTAGGTGAAACAACTTCTGATGAGATTGAGCATTTCTGGTCGAGCCAAGGTTTTACGCTTCATCGTATTGCAAGCGAGTGGCGTTTTCAGAACAGAGCCGATCTCGAAGCTGTGGTACGTATTGAGTTCCCCGAAGAGTTAGCGACCCGAATCTTGCGCGAACACGAGGGAACAACGGTAGAATACCACTACTGTCTTTATTCTCGCCATTACTAGGATCACTTGAAAAGGCAATTGTTCTGCAGATGAAAGAGGTCATGTACTCGTGGTGAGCCACAACTCTATAGAGATCGAGTCCAGCACTTTGGATGGCTAAAAATATTGGCTAATGCGTTCATGAACGCATTAGCCAATAACTATATCGGTTGAGCCGTGTTATCGAGGTAGCGTCATGCCCAACTGTTCAAGTATCTCCTCAACTTCATTAGGGACGAAACGAGTTGTGATTGTTGGAATTAGTTCACCCGTGACAACGTATTCCATCTGCCTAACTGGAAGCGCAAGTTTTGTTCCTGTTGCTGGGATAACAGGAAGCGTAGGTATGACCAGATCGCCAGTATGCGTACCTGTTATCTGTGTGAGAATATGCACACTGTCTGTCTGTTCTCCTAGTGGATGCTTGTCTAGGATGCGGGCGTTAAATGACCAATCAGGTATGGCCTTCAACATTGACTCCATAAAGTTAATGTACTGTGTCTTACCAATAGGCTGTGGAAAGAGTCCCTGACCAACAAAATTGTCGGACAACAAAGACTCTATACTCTTGACATCGTTTGACTCCCACGCTTTGAGGGCAACCTTTGCACATTCTAGTGCATCCATGTACGTTTCCTTTCTCTTGATACCTGTCTACTCTTCGTTATTATCATTTTTGCCTCCCGTTTCTGCCGCCGTTGCCTTACCATCATATTCAATAGAACGCGCAAACGCCTCGAAGAGTTGTTGCTGCTTATCGTCAAGATGTGTAGGTAACAAGATGTTTACCTCGGCATAGAGATCACCGCGGAAATCGGGTTGCCCAACCATTGGCATACCTTTGTTGCGTAGACGGAATGTACACCCATTCGCGGTCTCCGCCGGAATGCGTAGTGCAAGGCGTCGTCCATCAGGTGTTTCAACAGGAGCCTCGCCACCAAGCATTGCTATAGTCAGCGGCACGTCTACCTTAGTGCGTAGCGTGATGCCTTCTCGTGTGAAACGGGCATCCGGTACAATGCGAACATAGAGATAGAGATCGCCACGCTCTGATGTGCCCTGCATACCTCGACCTGCGACGCGGATACGCGATCCCTCATCCACACCAGCCGGAATCTTGACCTCTATGCGACTCGTATCGCCATCAGGCTCCGCAAGCTCAAAGGTACGTGTTACGCCCTGATATGCCTCAGCCAGCGTCACCTCTACTATCGACTCGACATCCCGTCCTCGCGCCCTACTACGTGCCGTCGTTCCTGCATTTCCTCCACCAAAGTAGGTGCCAAAGAAATCTGAGAAGGGCGACTGTCCGCCAAAGAGGTCTGCCAAATCCTCTTCATTCATCGAGTAATACTGATAGTTTCCACCGCCAAAGTTACCAAAGCCACTTCCTGCATCTTGACCAGTAGCACCGGGCCATTGACCGTACTGCTGATAGTAGGTACTCATCTCATCATATTTTTTACGCTTCTCAGG
>CAXUGH010000291.1:0-6806 GCA_964250365.1 uncultured Ktedonobacteraceae bacterium | reverse complement strand
GCTGTGTCGCCAACGGTATGAAGCAGAAGGACGCCGAAGACCTCTTTACGCTGGTAATGCCGTTCGGTGGCTATGGTTTCAATAAGGCACACGCCGCAAGCTACGCCGTTGTCGCCTTCTATACGGCCTACCTCAAGGCAAACTACACGGCGGAGTTCATGGCGGCAACCATGACCACCGAGGCTTCGGACGCCAAGAAGATCGCCAACGCTATCGCCGAGTGTAAACGCATGGGTGTCGAGGTGCTGGGACCCGATGTCAACATGAGTGATCGCGGTTTCACAGTACAATATGGCGGTGTACGCTTCGGTTTGCTGGCAATCAAGGGTATTGGCGATGGACCAATCGAGGAGATTTGTCGTGTACGCGAGGAGAGCGGCCCGTTCCGTACACTTGCCGACTTCTGCACACGCGTTGACCCGAAATTTGTCGGCAAAGGTGCGATTGAGACGCTTATCAAAGCTGGCGCGTTCGATTCGTTGGAAGATGGCGAGGGCGTGCGCCACATGCTGATCGACGCCGTTGAGCGTGCGATGAACTTTGGTAAGTCCGAACGTATGGCGAAGGCGCAAGGCATGATGAGCCTCTTCGGTGACGCGGAAGAGGTCGTCAACGGCATTGAGTTCGCGCTCAATCCCAGGGCGAAAGAGATTCCGCGCAAACAATTATTGAACTGGGAAAAGGAACTCATCGGTGTCTACGTCTCGAAGCATCCACTAGCGTATCTTACCGAGATGATGCAGGACACGGTGAAGCACAATACAGGCATGATTACCGAAGAACACGACAGGCAAAAAGTCGTGCTGGGTGGCATGATTACCGAGGCAAAACGCCTTACCACCAAAAAAGGCGATAATATGTGCGTGGTGAAACTTGAGGACATGTTCGGCTCCATCGACGTAACCGTCTTCCCCAAGGTCTACGAGCAAACAGCGGAGATGTGGGCTGAGGACTCGGTGGTGATTGTCTACGGCGATGTGCAGATAAGGCGCGACGAGCCAAATATTATTTGCAATCGTGTCGAACGTCTCAAAGCAGTCGAGGAAGAGATGGACCGCAAAGAGTATCACGTCTGGCTCACGGTACAACTCAGCGGAACTGACGAGGTGTCCGTCTCGAACGATATCCTGCGTGTACAGGACATGTACCGCTACATCTCGGAGCGACCTGGACGCGACCACTTCGACGTATTCGTCGTCAACGGCGAATGGAAGGCACGCCTCGTACCAGAGAACAACACGATACACTACACCCCCGAACTACACGCGAGGCTAGAGGAGTTGCTGGGAAGGGGTGCAGTCGAGCACGACATTATCACAAGATAAGTCCTGTAGAGGCCATAATTCATTACGCCCTCGTGACCGTTGACCACATTGACAAGGATTGAGGAACGTACATAATGGTTGTGGGCATAGGTGTATTAGGGCAAGGGCGTAATGAATTATGGCCCCTACGTGTTCATCAGGAAACCTATATGTATTCTTGCACGTATACTCAACATAAGACCACTCCTATCAATATCAAGAAAAGGCTAAAATAATCGTGGGTTCCGAATATATGGGTCCATTATCAGACCCCGATAGACAACACTCATCAGCACAACCGCCGAATGATAATCAAGTGCGGCATGAAGAGCCGAGCTATCGTGAACATGTTACATCTCCGCTAGGCTCTGCGAATAGTACAGCCGCGTCATCGTCATATCCGCAACCGCCACAATATCCTTATTGGCTACAGGGACAACAAAGTTATCCATCATACCCACAACAGCAACAGCCAGCATATCCCCAGCAGGGACAGTATCCTTCTACCTATCCTTATGCTGGTCAACAACAGCCACATTACGGGCAACAAAATGGCTATTACCAGCCGCAGCAATATCAGCAACCGCAATATGGTTATGCGCCAAACGGCTATTACTCGCCACAACAGCAGGGTCATGCTGGCTATTATGGTTATCAGGGTTATGCGCCGTATCCCTATTATGGCTATGCCTATCCGACGCGTCCACGTCAAAACACGTATCTCCATGTTATAGCTATTCTCGCGGTGATTTGTTCTTCGCTGGTATCGCTTGGCGGGCTGGCAAGTGCTGCCATTCTTCTGTTACTCTCGGTTGTGCCCTCAAGCCGTTTCGCGGGGCAAGAGAGTTCATTCTTTAGTGGCGTTGTGTTGTTCCTGGCGTTGGCGATTGCGGGTTGTGTTGGTGGTGGTTTTGGCTTGTATCATAGTATTCGTTCGCTACTACGGAAGCCATCGGCGGTATTCAAGCTGCCTTGGTGGTGGATTTTCGCTGCGGCTTACATAGTCGTAATCGTAATCGCAATTATTCTGCGTGCGAATGGATTGCAGACCGCCAATCTACCGTTCACCGTCTTCCTGATTGCGCTGGCAGGTATTCTACCCGCGCTTACCTTTCTCTCGCTGGGTGTGCGGCGTCTGCATTTTCCACGCAATGCGCGTTGGCCTACACGCTGGCGGCGTTTCACATTCGCAATTGTAAGCGGTGCAACGCTCTCGATTTTGCTAGCAACCGTCTTCGAGAGCATTCTCACCATTGTTGCCGCAGGTCTGCTCAAAACGAGTTCGGGCTTTTCGCTGGACAATCCCAATCAGCCCTTACCTACTGATCCAAGCACGCTAGGCTTTTTATTCGTGCTTGTCTCTGTGATTGCGCCACTGGTTGAGGAGGCGGTAAAGCCGCTTGCCGTGATCGCCTTGATTGGACGCGTCGAGAGCGCGGCGGAGGCGTTTGTGCTGGGTCTCAGTTGCGGTATTGGCTTCGACCTGATCGAGACATCGGGCTATATCAGTTCGGGCTATCAGGACTGGCTCAATGTTGCCCTGCAACGCAGTACGGCGGGTTTGTTGCATGGGCTTGGGGCAGCGATGGTCTCGCTCGGCTGGTACTACCTGACGCATCCAAAGGCGAGCAATAATCGCTTCCTGCTTGGTTTCGGCTGTATGCTCTACGCAGTTCTACAACACGCCATCTGGAACGGCTCATTCGGTCTGCAACTCTTGCCCGCACCGATTGGTCCCTATCTCTCCAATGGCACAATTGGTAGTGGCTCGTTTGCCTTTCCATCGTTCTTGCTCGTCTATGTCGTCGAGTCGATTATCATGCTCGTAGTCTTCTTTCTTGTAACGGGAAAGATACGCAAGAACAATACGCTGACACCACCAAAAGAGGTTCAGAGTGAGAAACAACCTGCACCTCCTGTAGCCGGGTTTCAGCAGGTCGGATTAAGATAACAAATAACAGAAGAATAGCCGCAACCTGTACAGGCTGCGGCTATTCTTCTGTTATTTGTTATTTATTGAGCCGCATAGACTCTGAAATTGGCAAAGCTTGCCTCGCCTGTAGTTGTATCAACGGTGCCACAAGCAAGGGCGGTCTGACCATTGCTATAGTTGTTGTCGGTCACTTTGCCAACGGCGATGTTATTGATGAAAAGTTGAAAACTACTGCCATTGGAGATAACCAGCAGTGTATTTTTTTGACCGACGGGGGCAACGGCGGTGCTGGAAACTGGACCTAGCAGGTAGCTATAGGTGCTGCCGCTTGTGTCATGGCGACGGAAGAAGAATTCGCGCAGACTGGTGACGCCAAAATCGTAGAACTGATCTCCATTGATGCGTAACAGCAGGTTGGCATCGTGCCCTTTCAACAGCGTGACATCGACCTGCGTTGTTGTGCTAGGCACAAATGGCGTCTTGATCGCACACTGCTGTAAGAAGTTTGCCTGTGTTACTCGAATGTGATAGGTATTTCCTGTAAAGACACAATGGCTATCCTCTTGCCAACTGCCATTCGTGTTGGCGTTGCTAGAGAGGCTGTCGATGAGCAGCGGCGTACCACTTGTGGCGGCTGTGATAATCGCATTCGTCGTTGCCTGTGCCTGTGGCGTTGTTCCACCATTAGGAGTGCTTTGCTGAGCGGTTGTTGCGGTAGGCTGCTGTGTTGGCGGTGCTGTTGGTGTAACTACCGTCGTTGGCACAGGTGTTAGTGCAGCCTTTTGCGAATTCGCGCGGTAGACAGAGTAGATCAGGCTAAGCGGCAAGATGACGAAAAACAACAGGCCAATCGTCACAATAATGAAGGTGAGACGACTGCTTCTGTTACGCGTCGGTCTTGTCGTGTGAATGCTCTCTGTTCTGCGACGCACTGGTAGAGGCGGTGTGAGCGGATCAGTACTTGCGGCTCTTGCTGTTACAGGTAGCTGTTGTGCCTCTACCGTAGCATTATCGACGATGGGCGCCGTGATACGTCTGCGCCGTGGAAACACAGAGGTCGGAGCGGCGGCTGGATTTCCTGGTAGAATCAGCTTACGTCCCTGCGATGAAGGTGTACGATTCTGGCGCATCTGCCGCGCCTGTCGTGCCTGTCTTCCACGTCGCGTCGCCGGTATGGGTGTATCACCTGTACCTCCATGCTGTGCCTCTTCCTGTAATGTTTTGTATGGCGCCATCTCTTGCGTCTGGTGTACCGACGGCTGTAGACGTGCTTGCTCGAAGGCTTCCGCTAACTCCTGTGGAGACTGATAGCGGCGGCGTGGGTCTTTTTCCAACGCACGCAATACAACCTGATCGACCGAATGCGGAATGGCTGGATTGTAGAACGAGGGCGGCAATGGCTGCTCGCGTACATGCTTCATATACACGGCAACAGGAGTTTCGCCCGTGAAAGGCACACGTCCCGTAATCATTTGGTAGAGTACCACACCAAGCGCATAGATATCGCTGCTCGTAGTGGCAGGACCATCGGCAAGGTCGGGCGACATATATTCAGGTGTGCCAAGCAGGGCACCCGTCTGTGTGAGTTCGCTACCGCCCTCCATTGCTTTCGCTAGCCCGAAATCAGCGAGGTAGGCATAGTGATCGTCGCGCATGAGGACATTTGAGGGCTTGATATCGCGGTGAATAATACCATTGTCATGAGCAGTTTGTAGGGCACTTGCAATTTGATTCAGCATCTCGCCCGCGTCTTCTAATGAAAGTGCGCCCCTGTCTAAGCGGTCGCGGAGTGTGCCATGCTCGATATTGGGCATGACCAGATAATGCCAGGGTTCTTGATCGCCATAGTCATAAGCGGGCAGAATATGGTCATGATGAAGACTGATTATCGCCTCAGCTTCGCGTTGAAAGCGTTCCAGATAATCGGATTGGCTGCTGCTCACTACCTTGAGCGCGACATTGCGGTCCTTGCGCTCGTCATAAGCAAGATATACTTCTGACATACCTCCGCGTCCCAACCGCCCAAGAAGTTGATAGCGCCCTAAAGATGTTCCCTCTAAACCGGGCATGTGCGTTTATATTCCTTATAGTCGATGTGTAAAAAGATATTCATATGTAACACGTATGGGGACAGTTTGCTAGATGCAATATAGGACAAATAAGTACTTATGTCAATCATCTCCACCACCACCCCCTCCGTGCCCATGTCCTTTTCCGTTACCATGCCCTTTTTTCCCACCATTACTTTTTCCATTACCGTGTCCTTTTTTTCCACTACTACCATTCCCACCATTATTTGTACTGCCTCCAGTGTTTCTTGTCGCTCCCCTACCAGTGCTTTTATGAGTGTTGACTGCTGTATGAGTAGCTCCTGTTGTATATGACGTAGGAGACGATATTTTTGTTGCGGTAGGAGAAACAAACGGCGGCTTGGTGAGCGTCTGACCTCGATTTAAGAGGCTAGCACCGAGCAAAGCAACCCCTGGCATGTGACCAGAGAAAGAGATAAGCCCAAGCAATCCAGGTAGCAGAAAGAGCAGTAGGGCGGCAGCAGCCAGTAATCCTACACGTTTTTTCGTATTGTTCGCCTGTATTTTTCGAGTTGGCGTATTATAAACGTGCGTTGCACTCTGAAGGGCAACCTGAAACGCATTGGCGAGATCGTTGGCATGCTGAAAACGCTGCTCTGGGTTCTTAGCTAAGGCACGCAACACCACGCCATCAATCGCAGGAGAGAGCGCGGGATTATGCGCCGAGGGCGGTAGCAGTTGCTCCTTGACGTGCTTGAGACAGATGGCGACAGGAGTAGTGCCAATAAAGGGTACGCGTCCCGTGAGCATTTGATAGAGGACGATGCCGAGGGCGTAGATATCGCTACTCGGTGTCGCTGGTTGCTCGGTCATCTCAGGTGCCATGTATTCGGGCGTACCAATGATGAAGCCCGTCTGTGTAAGACCTGTACGCTCTTCTACACGGCGTACAAGGCCAAAATCAGCGAGATAGGCATGTTCACCATCGCGCAGAAGCACATTCGATGGTTTGATATCGCGGTGAACTATGCCCTGCTCGTGTGCATGTTGTACCGCGTCCGCCAGTTGTGTGAGTATTCTGCCAGCTTCTTGTGGCGCAAACGGACCCTGTACAAGCCGTTCGCGCAATGTTCCATGTTCGATATAGGGCATAACCATATAGAACCAGGAAGAATATTCGCCATAGTCGAACGCAGGCAAAATATGATCGTGCTGAAGTTGGGCGACGGCTCTGGCTTCGCGGCGAAAACGCTCGTAGTAGTCCGCTTCATCGGCATGCACGAGCTTTATAGCGACATCGCGGTTGGTGATTGTATCATGTGCAAGGTAAATTGCAGACATGCCACCCCTTGCTAGAAGATGCTTGATTTGATACTGTAACATAGTTGTGTTTTCAGATATTTGTATCATGTTAGGTGTCCTGGTTATTGGTATTCTCATATAACACGAATCACCGCTTGCTTTTGTGTCAATAAGAAAGTACCTGTTGGAATCATCAAAAGAAAATCGTTTAAATCGCCCCCAGGCGCGTTGAAAGCT
>CAXUGH010000290.1:0-6813 GCA_964250365.1 uncultured Ktedonobacteraceae bacterium | reverse complement strand
TTTCGAGGAGATGAGGGCATGGGGCATTACGATTCCTGATGCCTCGACACGAATTGCAGGACTCACAGAGACCATTACTGTGCTACGTCGTATCTGGCAAGGTGAGCAGGTCACGTTCGAGGGGAATCATCTCTCCTTGAAGAATGCCGCCTCAACGCCTGTACCGCCTCAACCCATTCGCATCGTGGTCGGAGCAGGCTCTTCAAAACGTTTGATTTCAAGCTCCGTCGAGTATGCTGACGAGATTAACGTTTATTCCGACGATGACGTAATCCGCTTTGCGAAGCAGGCAATTGGAGCGTCTCATCGTTCTGTAAGTCTATCTGTATACGCCTCCTGGGACTTGCCCGAAGAAGACATCGCCGCGAAGCTAGCGACGTGGGAGCAACTGGGAGTCGAGCGCACGTTTCTCACCTTCTGGCCTCCCTTTGACAAAATTCCTGCTGCTGTTAAGTATATGTCATGAGGTTGGCTTAGTAATCAACGCATCCTGTGTCACGAACACATCATATGAACCCGTTGTCTGAATTGCTGCGTTCCCATAGGCATCGACGATTGGTGTCATCCACGATTGTTGCGCGTGTGCCGTTGAGTAGAAGTTGTCGTCGCCGCCGTTGAGGGCAACTGCTGTATGTGGTCCCTTATTCTCCAGGTTAATGTCGTCGTAGCGTCCCTCCAGGCGCGTGAGCTTGTAGCCCGAATGCAGACCGAGAATGTTGAGCCATGCAGGGAACTTGAGAATGTTACCCTGCACCATCCACTCGTCACCCTGAATAAGATAGGTGTTATCTGATGTTGCGTGACCATTGTTATCGAAAAGCGTCAATTCAACGCTCATCTGGTGTTGCGTGTTCGATATTTTTGTTGCGTGGATATGTGCAACCTTAGTCTCGCCCGTCAAACCAAGATAGGTCTGCACCGTCACAACCGCCCATAGCAATGAGAGAGCAAGCACGATGAGAATAAGGCCGCTAATGCCACGTCCCCAGCGCACACCTTTATGTCTGCGCCTTGCATAGAGAGAAGCCTTTTCATCCTCATATCTCTCTGTATATTGATGTCTCGTAAATGCTGTAAAGAGCAAGAAGATACCAACTAGCGCGACCAGTAGCAGAATAACCTGTGGCAAGCCAAACGTGATGGGAAATGTCATGAGCGTGTATCCCTGCCTTTCTCGTATAGTGACACCCCTATTATACCTCTTCCCCATCAAACAAATGCTGTATCTCTTTGAGCGTTATTGCCCATGACTCTGAGGTGGGATCAATTACTACGAAGTGGTCTGCTCCTGGTAGCTCGATCAAGGTGATATCATCGCCTGCTTCGTTGGCAGTGTGTGCGTAGACTTGGCTTACATTAAAAGGGACACGATCATCGCGCGTACCGTGAATGAGAACTTGTGGCGTACCAAGTGGCAATAATGCTGCTGGCGAAGCTACTGCATATCGCTCAGGCACATCCTGCGGCTCTCCTCCCAGCAATTCAATTGCTGCACCATTGCTAAGGTTGAGTTGAGCGACGTAATCCAGGTCTACGCATCCAGCGAGGCTGACAGCTCCCACGAGGGGCAATGGGTCTGTTGTGTATAATTCCCCTTCTGTAATGCGTGGACGCGCTGCTAGCCACACGGCGAGATGTCCGCCCGCTGAATGCCCAACCGTCACAACTTTTTGCATATCTAGGCTATATTGTGGCGCGAGAGTTCGCACGTAATCGGCGGCGAGTGCAACATCGAGCATTGTATTAGGCCAGCCGCCTTCGGCATTGCCAATGCGCCGATACTCGATGTTCCAGGCGGCAATTCCATTGTGTGCAAGGTCTCGCGCTAGTTTTCGCATGAGAGAGAGCGAATACGCTGAACGCCAGAATCCTCCGTGAATAAGGATAACGACAGGCGTAGGCGTCTCTGTTTCCTTTTTTTTTGGAAGGTAGAGTTCGCCATAGTGAAATGCATTCGGACCATAGGAAATGCGTATGCCGTTGTCGCGCCCTACAAGCCTACGTATTCCCTGTCCAAGACGGGCAAAAATGCCCATGTCGCCTCCTGCAATATTCAATGCGCCTAGAACGCATCGCTACCAGCAATCCATGCTGGATTGAAGGGAAACAGAATATTGAGAGCCGGTTGTAATGTTTCTGGTATTTCCTGTCCTTGCTGCTGCATTGCCCATGCGACAGAGCGATAGCCGAACAGCAATTGTGTGAACACTTGTTGGCTCATCTTGACATGTCGTGCCGCATACGCACTGCTCGTCATAGGGTCGAGCAGGTGAATACCCACCGCATCGGCACCGAGCAGAAACGTCTCATTCTCTATCGTGACCGCAAGCACACCTGACCGACCTGGGTTGTGCTGCTGCCAACGCTCGTTCCACAGCGGTAGCAGTGCATCAAGCAGTGTAGGAAGATGTCCTGTCCGCGCCATCCAATCGGCATCGGGTGTACTCGTTACCTGACTTTTCACCTGAAAATGGTCCGAGAGCAGGTAGTATGTCTGCGAGTTTGTTGGCAGAGGCCATGAGATGCTCTTATTCTCTTCTCCTGGTCGGTCTTGAATCAATGCAACATGCTGTTGTAACAATGCAAGTGCTGCATGCCAATCATCCGCTGTGACCTCATAAGCCACAGGTTTCTCTGGTCGCAGATTGAGCAGCATATGCCCTCGCACGGCATTCTTCTTATCCACAGCAAGATACGGCTTCGTCCAACCTCGGTCGTGAAAGAGCCGCTCTTGAAATGTTTTGTCGCGCTCAAAAGAGGCGGGATACGCTGCGAAATGTCTTTGATACAGCGCAAGTAACGCAGAAATATCCTCAAAGGTTGCCTCACGGACACTGTAGGGACTAGCCGTCTGTGCCTGAATAACACTATTTTCAATCGTGTGCCATGAAGTATCGAACACGTCAATGAAACCAAAGCGATGATAAAATTGTCCAATGCCATCCAGTAACAATAAAGCGTGATGCTGTTCCTGTGCATACGTGACCACATCGCGCAAAAGTGCTGCCGCCACACCCTGATTGCGATGCTCTGTCATCGTGACAACGCTACCGATGCACCCCGTAAGTAGGCGTGCAGAGCCGATACGCATGACGCGCTCATCAACATGACAGCCACCGAGAAGCGTGGTGCCAAGAAAGGCACCACGCAGACTACGCGCTTGAAACATTGGATTGTTCTCGGTAAATCTACGTCTGCGAGGCAGAGCCTCAACCGCATCTATATGAGGATGAAACGTCTGTAGTGCCAGTGTATAATAGGCATCGCGCTCGGCTGGCGTCTCCAGTGGGCGAATAACAAAATCGGGTGAATCAGCGTGTCTCAATGGCATAAAAAATCCTCGCTCAACAAAAAGTATTCGTTATATGCACTATAACATATCTTTGTGATACTATGACACGGTATGCAATCGTGCATACTGTGTACAAGTCTCTTCGTAGACGATTACTCTCATTTCAAGAGGAAAATACTATGCCAAAAGCAGAACGCCGTGCCCAGGTGACATGGGAAGGCAGCCTTGTTCAAGGACATGGAACAATTGTAAATACAAGCAGTGGTGCTCTCAACAACTTTTCGGTGACATGGGCTTCGCGCACTGAGACTCCTAACGGCAAAACAAGCCCTGAAGAATTGATTGCAGCAGCCCACGCAGAATGCTACGCGATGAGTCTCACGAACACGCTTGCAAGCAGTGGCACTCCAGCCGACAGACTCGATGTAAGCGCGGTCTGTACGGTAGAGTTGAGCGCGGCGGGAGCCAAAATTACGAGTGTAGACCTCACCGTCAACGGCAAAGTTCCTGGTATCGATGCCGCCGCCTTTGAGAAGGCAACACAAACAGCGGAGCAGAGTTGTCCCGTCTCCAACGCCCTTCGCAACAACGTCGCAATAACCATACATCCTCAATTGCAGCAATAACTTTAATACCTGTCAAAAAGAGAAAAACCGACACTATTTTTCTCTTTTTGACAGGTACTGGCAGGACATATCTATGCAATCCTATCTTGATCTCTACGATTTTCGCGTTCGTGTGACCGACATGTACCAGAGGCGCAATGCTGCATTGTTAGCCAATGGCGCGGACGATGCCGCCATATTGCACCGTTTTCGACAGGAGCGCGACGGTATATTCGCAAGGCATCCCCAATCGGCACTCGACGAAGAGCAAAAACGGAGCTTCAAAGGCATTCCGTATTTCCCCTTCAATCCTGCTATGCGCTTCGCCGTCACCGTCGATTTTGATGTCGAACACAAACAGCAAGAAGTGGTCATGAACGCCAGCGAATCCATGAAAATGACAACGGTAGGGCATCTGCATTTTCCCGTCGAGCAACAGGAGGCGACACTTTCCCTCTACTGGCTCGACATCTACGGCGGCGGTCTCTTCCTGCCATTTCGTGACGCTACCAGTCCAAAAGAAAGTTACGGGGCTGGTCGTTACCTCTTCGATACCATTAAGGGCAGCAACTTCCTATCGTCAAGCGACGAAAATGGACACATGCAAATTGTGCTAGACTTCAACTATGCCTACAACCCCTCCTGCGCCTACAACGACGCATGGACATGTCCATTGGCTCCCATCGAGAATAGGTTGAGTGTAGCAATATCCGCTGGTGAAAAGAAATTCAAGTAAATAATGGAGTGGTCAATGGCAGGGAGACCACAAGGGTCTCCCCTACACATTAGAACTATGGGAAATGTAGGGGAGACCCTTGCGGTCTCCCTGTTTATACCATTCAAGGAGAAAAATTTTATGCCATCTCTTACCAATATTTTCCTACTTGTTGGTGCCGCTCTTCTGCTCGATATCGTGCCGGGGCCGGATATGCTCTATGTCATCGCACGTAGCACGGGACAGGGACGCTCGGCTGGCGTTCTTTCGTCTATAGGAATCGCTCTTGGCGGATTGATTCAGACATCCGCCCTTGCGCTTGGACTTTCTAGCTTGTTTTATGCAGTTCCAATTGTGTACGACATCATTAAGTACATCGGTGTAGTGTACCTCATCTATCTGGGGGTACGCACTATCGTCAGCCGCTCGTCCATGATAGCTGATCCTGTGCAAGAGAAGCCGAAACTGAGACAAGTGTTTTTACAGGGAACGCTCACGACACTACTCAATCCTAAAGTTGCGTTTTTCTATATTGCTTTTATTCCTCAATTTACCGACCCATCCAAAGGAGCAGTCTCTTTTCAGTTGCTCGTGTTGGGTGCCTTGTTCAATATAGTCGGCTTGCTGGTTGATAGTAGTATCGCTTTGCTAGCAAGTTTTCTAGGTGCATGGCTGAAACGTAGTGCAAGGGCTGCTAGCATTGTACGTTGGCTTACGGGAAGCGTTTTCATTGGCCTGGGAATTCGTCTTGCATTTGAACAAAGAAAGTAATGCAAGTGCAAATTACAGTGACGCAACGATAACAGGTAATATCTCCCCAGCTTTCTCATGAATCACCACATCTGCGGCTGGATCGAGCGTTGTGGGTTGCAGGTTGATAATGATGAGTGGTATGTTACGATTGAGTGCGAGGCGTGGCAGCGTCGCGGCGGGTATGACTTTGAGCGAGGAGCCGACGACAAGGAAAAGGTCGGATGCGGTAGTCATCTCTTTTGCTCGTGCTAGTTCTGCATCGGGTACACGTTGCCCAAAGAGAATAGTTGCCGCTTTGAGCAAGCCACCGCATGCATCGCAACATGGATCAATCTCATCTGCATCTATGCGCCGTTGCAAATCGCTCATCGAGGAGCGTTTTCCGCACAGTGTACAGGCGGCGAAACGTGAGGTGCCGTGCAGTTCTACGATATGCTCTGGATTGTTGCCCGCGTCCTGATGCAGTCCGTCGAAGTTCTGTGTAAGAATGCCGCTTAGGACGCCGCGTCCCTCTAGTTCGGCTAACGCTTTGTGAGCGGCGTTGGGTTGCGCGGCTGTCACTAGCGTGGAGAGATTACGGCGCGATTGCCAGTAGCGTTGTCGCGCCTCCGGCTTCTCAAGAAAATCGCGATAGCTGGTTGGAGGATTGTTTTCCCACGGAGAGCCAGGGCTGCGAAAGTCGGGAATGCCCGATTCTGTGCTAATGCCTGCACCCGTCAATGCCACAATGCGTCTCGCCTGTTGCATCAACTCTATCGCGTCAGAGATACGTTCTTGTAAGCTAAGCGTGTTCGTCATAGGTAAAGTATAGCGTTGATGGAGGAAGATGGCAAATGTAGGGGTCTAACCGAGGAAAGGTAATATATTATGCGCGAAAACTTTTATCGCTATCAACATCGCCGTCTATCTCTGCTCCTGGGTTGGGGACTGCTTAGCATGCTTATAGGGGTAGTGATGCCAATTTATCCAAATCCATTCTGGCGACAATTTGGTCTACAGGCTCTTTTATGGGGGGCAATAGATGCAATGCTTGCCGCATTTGGTTTGGGGCGTGCGGGTAAGAAGCAAGAGCAGCATGCTCTTGGCGAACTTAGCTTTCACGATGAGACGAGAGAGGCACGCAGCTTCTATCGCATTCTGCTTTTCAATACAGGCTTGGATGTTCTCTACGTCGCAAGTGGCATATGGCTGATGCAACGGTTCAAGAAGCGTGCTGACCGTCGCGGCATGGGACTTGGGATAATTGTGCAAGGGCTGTGGCTATTTCTCTTCGATGGGCTTGTTTCGCAAGAGGTGCGGGGACGGTGGAAGGTGTAATCTGCTCAATAAGAAATGATGCAAGCATGTGACGTTCGTCACATGCTTGCATCATTTCTTATTGGGGAGGTCTCGCTTTAGCGGTGCTGCAATGCAGCAGCGATAACCGCTATAAGCACGATAAACCCAAT
>CAXUGH010000289.1:5786-6875 GCA_964250365.1 uncultured Ktedonobacteraceae bacterium | reverse complement strand
CGGACGCGATACATCTGGTCCCTACGAAAACCATCATATGGAGATACAATCTATGGAAACGGCAGATGAGGGGATACAGGCGAACGAAATTGAACAATTGGAACGGACGAAGCATAATACCACTTCGACAAGCAAACGCTCTCCTCTCGTCATAGGAGTTGCGCTTTTCTACATTCTGCTGTGGAGTTCGGCCTTTATTGCGACGAAGGTCGGCGTAACGCATAGTCCGCCGTTGACATTGCTGTCTGTGCGCTTTCTTGTGGCTGCACTGGTGATGGCACTGTTCGCGCTGCTATTCAAGGTTTCTTGGCCTAAGGAACGTGGAGCATGGGGACGCTTGGCGGTGTTCGGTTTGCTCAATTCAGGTTTGTATCTGGGCTGCAACTATGAGGCATTGCGCTACCTCTCGGCTGGTATGGCGTCGATTATCGCGGCAATAAATCCATTGCTCTTGACGCTGGTAGCTCCATTTGTGTTGCGCGAACGCTTGACGTGGCAGAAGGTGCTGGGGCTGATACTGGGCTTTGGCGGTGTTCTCTTTGTGATGGGAGCGCGTCTCAGCAGCAATGGTCAGCTAGATACTCCTGGCGGCATGCTAGTTTCATTTATTGGAACGGCGTGTCTCGTCGGTGCCACGCTCTTCTACAAGCGTTATCCGCCACGCGAACATGCCTTTGTCGTCAACGCAGTACAATTGGGCGCGGCTGGTCTCGTCTTGCTTGTGCCAGCACTGCTATTCGAGCATCCTGAACAAGTACGCATTGATATGCCGTTGGTAGAGTCGTTTCTGTACCTTGTGCTAGTCATTAGCATTGGCGCGTCGCTCATCTGGTTCTGGCTCTTGAAACAGGGCGAGGCGACAGTGGTCAGTTCCTACTATTTTCTGACACCGATTATGGGTCTCGCGCTGGCGGCATTATTATTGGGTGAACCCTTTGGGCTACGTGATGGTATTGGTCTGGTAGCGGTTGCGCTAGGAATTGCGCTGATTAACAGGCCGTTGCACCTTGCCAACAAAAAAGCACAATAACAGAATTGGGGGGGCGGAGGAGGGGGCCAAAATGATTTTTTTTGAAAAATAATATGTGG
>CAXUGH010000289.1:0-5776 GCA_964250365.1 uncultured Ktedonobacteraceae bacterium | reverse complement strand
AATTCTGTTATTGTGCCAATCCTATGCGTGCCTCTAGCTCGTCGGCGACGCTGTAAGGGTCCCGATTTCGATTCGCAATATCCTCGATAAGAGTGTTCCACTCCTCTTCGCTGATTTTCGCTTTGAGCGTATCGACGACGGTATGCAATATCAGGGCTTGTAGTTCGCTACGCACTTGGCGTTGTGTACGCTGCTGCTGTACTCCGCTTTCATTGAGATAGACGCGGTGCTGCTCCATCGCATCGACGACCTCGCTCATACCTTCGTTTTTGAGCGAAGAGGTTTTGAGAATGGGGATGCGCCAACCGGCTTTGCGGCGGTGTGGGTCGAGGCTGAGCATCATCGCCAGTTCCGCAACGGTTTGGTCGGCTCCGGGTTTGTCGGCCTTGCTCACGACGAAGATGTCCGCGATCTCAAGAATGCCTGCTTTGATGGCCTGGATATCATCGCCCATGCCGGGGGCACTCACAACTAGCACGGTCTGCGCCGCTCGCATCACTTCGACCTCGGCCTGTCCCGTGCCGACGGTTTCGATGATGATGGGATCGTAGCCAGCGGCATCCATCGCTCGCACGACATCACGCGTGGCAGAGGCAAGGCCACCGAGGTTGCCGCGACTCGCCATGCTGCGAATAAACACATTGGGATCGCCGGAGAGTTCCATCATGCGAATACGATCACCAAGAATAGCACCACCAGTAAAGGGACTGGTCGGGTCGATAGCCACCACGCCGACCTTTTTCTCACGGCGTCGCAATTCTCGCACCAGCCGCGTCACGAGCGTACTTTTGCCAGCACCCGGAGAGCCTGTGACGCCAACAATGTGTGCCCGACCAGAGGCGCGATGTAGTTCCGCGAGGTAGGTATGCGCTACAGGAGTTTCGCTTTCAATCAGTGTTACCATACGAGCAAGGGCGCGACGGTCTCCTTGCAGAAGACGTTCAACAATATTTTGCACGCTCTATACCTCGACGGTCAAGCGGTCGGTCTGCACGTTGTCGCGCACAAACTGAATAATCTCATCGGTTGATGTGCCGGGGCCAAAACAGCCCTTAATGCCCATTGCCTTAATCGCAGGGATATCCTCATCAGGCAGAATGCCGCCAGCCGCCACCAGCACATCGTTGACCTCGTTCTGTTTCAACAGTTCCATCACCTTTGGAAAAATCGCCATGTGTGCGCCTGAGAGAATACTCATCAGGATAGCGTCCACGTCTTCTTGAATGGCGGCTTCCACAATCATCTCCGGCGTCTGGCGAATGCCGGTATAGATCACCTCCATACCTGCATCACGCAGGGCACGCGCGATCACCTTCGCGCCGCGATCATGTCCATCTAGTCCTGGTTTCGCAACCAGCACGCGTATTGGTCGGGCATCATTAGGCATAGTCAGTCAACTCCTTTGTCGGCTTTTATCGCATTTTCATAGAGCGCACAGATTGCACGCTCTTGTTCTTTCAGTAGCAGGGTTATCTGTTGCTTCAATTCTACAACGGGCGATACGTCGCTGCAAGCAAACATAATTTGTTTCGCACGCTCAATGATTTCCTGGCGTAATTCTGGCGAAACTCTCGGTATAGGTAATTGTGCCAGTACACGCTGCTCTATCTGTGGTTGCACTAACTTGTATGCAGTATGCAGAACGTAGACATAGTGCTGCAATAGATGGGAATTGAGGAGAGCGAGAAGGAAGTAGAGGGTGTCAATTTCGTTGTCTTCCTCATTGCGAACATGCAACAAATACAGCGTTTGCAATGCTACATGCCCATGTACATCGAACGCGGCTTGCAAGGTTCCGGTGCTTTTTACAACCAGCAGTTTGGGTGTGGAGTAGCGTGTGAGCGGTTTTTCAATAGCGGCTTCGGATATCCAGCGTTGTCCCTGTGGAGTTGCGTAGGCATGTATATCGACGCCACCACGTAGTAACGGGTGCCAGCCTTGCTCAACAGGTTTTGTATCTGCAAGCAAACTGCTTTTTTTGCCGATTTCCTCGCCACGTCGAATAGTGACAAGGCTTTCCAGGGGAGCAAAAGTGTGTGTCTCAGGAGAGCGTGTTAGTAATGCATGCAAGCGCAGAATAAGTGTGTTCTGTTCATTGCCGAGTAGATATCGTAACCCAGCTCCTGTTTGTGTACGCAGGAGCGATTGAGAAACGGATGCAGTTGTAAACGCAGGAAGAGTGTGTTTCTCGTGCGGTCCCCACTTTTCTCGTGCCCATGAGATTGTGTGTAGAGGTTGAGGAGGACGTTTCTGCGCGATAAGCACCACCGCGCCCACGTATGCGGGAAAGACGCGCGAGAGATGCCAGAGAGAATGCACCGTCATCTCTTCTAATAAGCGTTGACGTTCTTTTGTAGCATTGGCACGAGCTAGCACCGCATCTGGCAACACCAGTCCAATCCACCCATCGGGTCGCACAACCTGCAAGGCTAGCTGCAGAAAGAGAAGATAGCTATCCACCTGCCCCAATCCCTCTGCTGAACGATAGGCACTAAGGTCTATATTTTTGGCGGCGAGATAGGGCGGATTTGCGATAAAAAGGTCAACAGTTTCTTGTCGTGTCTGTTCCCAAGGAAGTGCAAGCCCATCGGCTTGATGAATGTGAAAACGTGGCGGAGGATGATATTTGGAAAGCAACTCGTGCGCGATACGGCTTCGTACCTGCATTTCTGCGAGAAAGCAAGCAACAGGATCGGGATCAAATCCCCACAGATTGCGCTGTAACGAGGCAAGTATTCTTCTCGGCTCCATACTCCTCTGTTGCCCACTGGCAAGCATACGCGAGGCAACCTCGACTAGAAAATTTCCGCTACCACATGCAGGATCGAGTACTTTGAGGTGCGAAAGGTCAGCGTCAGCAATGCAGCCACAGGCGTCGAGAATTTTGCGTACTAGCAAAGGGGGCGTAGAGAAATGACCGCGCAGCTTGCGTTCTTGCTCCGGTAAGCCTGCCTCATACCAATTCAACATCTCTTTACGCGGCACAGTTTACCCCCATTCCACGTTACAATTCTTCTTTGCTTGCCAGAATATCTAGGGCGTTATGTGCAGCTAAGCGGCCTGCCTCTTTGATGCTCGAAGCTCTACCCATACCCAGCAGAGCGTCACGCTCGAAGACGCCAACCACAAATTCGCGGTCATTGTTGCGCCCACTCTGCTCCAGGACGCGATAGCGTGGTAGGCTGCCGGAGCGATTCAGCACAATCTTCTGGAGGCGTCCCTTTGGATTGGTGTCAAGTGCTTGATGACTGATCTCTTCCACCACAGGCAGGATGACGCGAGCGATAAAATTCCGTGCCGCCTCGTAGCCCTGGTCAATCTGAATGGCACCCACCAGCGACTCCAACACATCAGCACATAGCGAGTCACGCGAACGCTCATTGAAGGTACGAAGGTTGGTGATATCCACGCGAATGAATGGAAACAGACCGAGACTCTGCCCGATACGTGCAAAGGTGCGACGACTGACGGCCTCGGACTTCAATGCCGTCATTTCGCCTTCGGTGGCAGTGGGTCGAGTACGATAGACGTACTCGACAACGTGTGCGCTGATAATGGCATCGCCCAGAAATTCCAGCGTGTCGTAAGAGTCACGAATGGTACTTTCGGGGCACCAAGTGTGATGCGTCACCGCACGCTGCAATAACGCATGATCCTGAAAATGCACCTGGAGCAGGTCTTCTAATGCCGCTAGGTTGTGTGTAGAGTCGGCGGTTTCTTCCATACTCTGTCAGTATATCGCACTTGCTCTCTCATCACAAATGCTGAAAATTTTGAGGGGTGAGAGTTTTGCAAACTCTCACCCCTCAAAATTTTCAGCATTCATTGCTCGCTAAGGAAACATTGCCGAGCAGTTCTTAACAGCTTGAGACCAATGCCCACACACCGCCTGCGCCGCCGGGTACGTCATTGTAGGTCCACCACTTCGCCTTCCATAGTGAGCCATTATAGGTCACTGTATTCCCTCCCGTATACGTGGTGGTTGCACTCCATGCTGCGGTACCACTACAGCCGCCAGTGCTAGCTGTAGGTGTAGGCGTCACACCGGGGTTGGGTGTAGGCGTGTTGGTAGGAACAGGAGTCGGGGTCGGCGGAGTGCCACCACCACTACTGCTGCCACTGGTAAAAGATTTAAATGCGTTCGTAAATGCATAGCTGTCCTGGGAAATGCCACTGCAGTTAGGCGAGGCCGTCGTTGAGCCTGCACAGTTACCATTATCACGAGAAATTTCCCAGAATGCAAGTTCGCCAACCTGATTCTGCTGTGCAAAGGACAAAACTTGCTGGGCATCGCTCAGGCTAAAGACCTCTCCACCTGAATCGTTCTGACCAACCATCGGTGTAATTCCAACCATTGACCACAACTGACTGGAGGATTTGGCAGGGAAAAGGCTTTGTAGCTCGGAATGGAGACCGTTCGCTGCATTGATTGATTCCTGTCCCATGTGACTGTCCGGCGAACCGTAATCCATCGTCATCAAGTTCACAACGCTTATATTGACGCCGTGTGATACGGCATTGTTCAGCAGACCGAGACTATCGCTGAGTAAACCAGTGGTTGCAGATGGAAGCGTAAAAGAGATGGTGAGACCTGGATTTGCAGCTTGCAGAGCCGCTAGCGCAGCGTCACGACGGTCATACGAAGTTGCATCTCCCTGTGCGCCACCTTCTATATCAAAGTCGAGATGCGTCGCTTGATATTGATTGACGACGGCTTGATATTGGGCTTGCAAACTGCTAGCACTGCTACATGTCTGCGCCAATTCTTGACCCGCCTGTCCACCAAAGGAGATAATCACGTCTCCTCCCTGTGAGCGAATATACTGAATGTCGCTATCCAGATGAGGCAAATAGGTGCCTGTCTGATTGAGGGGAATTGTTCCCGCCCAGGCAGCATTGCAGCTATTTCCGGTGATAAATGCCAGAGTATAATATTTCTGTCCACTACTTTGAGTAACGGATTGTAGGCTTGGACCAATACTGATATCCTGATAAGGGGCAAAGTACGAGCTGGGGAGCGGTGATGCTGCATGCACCTGAGACACCTTCCCAATGATGATTGCCCCTGCTGTTATGCTGCTGATGAGCATGAGAAGACTTACGATGAGAAAAATAGAGCGTCTTCGTGATTGCTTCATAAAAACTTCCTCCTTTGTACTGATGTATTACATAAGTGCGTAGAGAGTCTCAGGAGAGAGGCATCATCGAATATTTGCTTCTCTCCTGAAGTTACTATCGCTGGGATGAACGTCGGAAATTGCGTTATGGCTGTGTCCAGGAATAGCCTCCAGTATCATACTGAAGTCCATTTTGTTGATAGGTAAATGAGTAGCTGATGACATTGCCAGAACTCAAACCACCAATTGTATACTGCCAGCTAGAGGCACCACTGTTATAGCTCATATTGACGTTTTGCTGCGTACCCCCCGCAACCGTATAGTGAACAATGACGTAGCCCGCTGACCAGCCGTTGGGCTGGAAGTTGAGTTGTGCCGAATTTGGACTAACACTATTTGCGCTCTGATTAAAGCCGTTGCCTGTTGGTGCAGTAGCTGTTGGAGGTGGTGGAGGTGGTGGATTTGTCGGCGCAGGTGGATTTGTAGGTGCGGGTGGTTGTACTCCACCACCAGAGCCACCGGAGGTAGAGACTTGCACGTTATCGACAAGCATCGATGCGCTAGCCTGTGTTGCGCCGGTTGGTCCACCACCGAACGCGTTAGGGAAGGCACCACCCATCGCCAGGTCAAAGATGATGAAGAACCCATGATCGACTGCG
>CAXUGH010000288.1:0-6944 GCA_964250365.1 uncultured Ktedonobacteraceae bacterium | reverse complement strand
CGGTGTTCTACTCGTGGGCATGATACGGCTCGCGCCTCAAGGTCTCTGGGTTCTCTTTCGTCAAGGCGTTCAAAGGCTTGCTCATATAACATTTGCACGCCGATTTGCTCCCCTTCCAAAATCAGAGGAACATATCTGACGCGACCAGTTATACTTTCCAGGCTCGGACAAGACGATCCCGACCGCCCGAAACGATGTGTATACCGTCGGGATACCAAGTGACGGTTCGTAGTTCGATATCGAGGTGATTGATGAACTACTCACCTTTACGACCGTTTCCACCTAAGTCCGCCCACTTTGTCCACTCTGCGTGGCTTGTCCTGCGGGTGCATAGCTGCTATACGCGTCCCGTCGCTGATTTGCCATGTGGTGGGCAACAAGTACCTTTGCTCTTACATTAGTGCAATGGAAAGTTCACCTTTACAGGATGCGATAGCTTGCGCTAAAATGTGTTATACTGAGGGTATGCCAGTACCTTGATTTCACGAGGAGGCCCTCAATGGAGTCCAAGAAGCCACACGCTCGCTACGATGAATTCGCAGATCAATTTACGTCCGTGATGTATGACCACTGGTCCGCTATCCTCCGCATCATCAACCGTCATTCGCCTCGTCTTGCAACGTTGCTACGTACTGCAACTCCGAGGAGTCTCAAACGTACAAATGGCACATGGCATGTACAGGTCGTGACAAAACGGCTTGTACTCTATGAGAAGCTACGTCAACCGCATGATAATGAAATTGTGGGACAGGCAATACGGCTGTGGGCACAATCGGCGGCCTCACTTAAACTGCCGCGCGTCGTCGTCGATTTTGAAATCTAATCTCATTGCTTGGTCCCTACCAATACCTGTTCGAGAGAAAATAACGCAAGTTTCCCTCTCGGACTATAAAGGATTCTTGTATGTCTACCGCACAACCAAAGGCACGGAGACGCTTTCCGGGCCTGAATCCTACTGTGCTGCAACATCCCTATGATCGTGTCGCCCTTGCCGCGCTACAAAAAGTGCCAGGACTCGATATCGTCATCCGCAAATTCATTGAGTTCTTTCCAGAGCGCGTCGCCTACATTCAGAATGTTGCCCAAACCATACGCGTCTCACCCCTACAATGTCCACAACTCTATGCACAACTTCAGGAAGCATGTGCAATTCTCGATGTGCGCGAACCAGAACTCTACGTCGCGCAATTTCCCGTACCCAATGCCTACACAAGCGGACACGATAACCCTTATATAGTCATCACGACCGGTCTGCTAGACTTGATGAACGAGGACGAAGTGCTAGCCGTTATCGCGCATGAACTGGGGCATATCAAATCTGGTCATGTTCTCTATAAAACGATGGCACGCGCCATGAGCTTTCTTCTCACTATTATTAGCGACCTCACACTTGGTATCGGGCGTCTTGTCGGGCGTTCGCTAGAAGCCGCGCTCCTGGAATGGGATCGCAAGTCCGAGTTCACCGCTGATCGCTCCTCTCTTGTCGTCGTGCAGAACCCACAGGTAATGCTCTCACTGATGATGAAATTCGCGGGTGGTACATTATTTCAGCGCAACCAGATGGATGCGAACGAATTTCTCAAACAGGCCAATCTCTACGAAGAAGTGGACGCCAACATGCTGGATAGAGTGTATAAGGGGCTATTGGTAACGGCGGTCAATCATCCACTCACCATTGTACGCGCCAAAGAGATTATGAACTGGTCCGAGAGCAAAGAGTACAAAGACCTGCTCGCTGGACACTACCCTCGCACAGCAAGCGATGCTACACAAAATCCTTCAAAAAGTACAACCGTCTCTCTCGATACAGAACTGGTGCGTTGCCCTCATTGTGGTCGTGAACAGACGAATCGCCGCTTCTGCAGTTTGTGCGGCGGTGCAATCGAGTGAGGAAGCATGACGGGGAGAGAAAAGCCCTGTCATGGCCCTTTTCAAGAGTTACACAATGAGACGAAAATAGGCTGTTGCTCGTGAACCTTCTAACAAAGTCAATGATAGGAGGGGAACGTAGGAGCGCGACAGCATGCAACCTCATAAAAGTAAGCGAGCTATTATTATTGGTGGAGGAATAGGTGGTATCACAACTGCAATTGCATTGCAGCAAGTAGGTATCGAAGTAGCCGTTTTTGAGCGTGCCAAAGAGATGCAGGAGGTCGGTTCAGGCTTACCAATTTGGACGAACGCACTTCGCGCACTGCAGAAGTTAGGTGTAGCCGATATCGTGGAGGCATTGGGTCAGCCTGTGACTGCGGGAAGTGTTACCGACTGGCGTGGCAATGTACTGGCTGATGTAAGCGCGAAAGAGCTGCTGGAAAAGTTAGGAACGATCAACATGGTTGTTCATCGTGCAAATCTTCTGTCTGCACTTCTTGCTGTAGCTGGTCCCGAACATGTGTATCTGGGTGCAACGTGTATAGGATGTACTCAGGATGCGAGAGGAGTATCAGCGCACTTCGCGGATGGCAAAGAGGCACGAGGAGACCTGCTGATTGGAGCTGATGGCGTACACTCTCGCATTCGGACACAGTTGTTTGGAGCGACGAAACCACGCTATTGCGGCTATACCTGCTGGCGCGGCATCGCTCATACAACGCGAACAGATATTGAGACATGGGCGTGGGGAAAAGGTTGTCAGTTCGGCATTACGCCTATGAGCGAGAACCGCGCTTACTGGTTTGCCCAACGGTATGCGCCAGAGGGAGAGCAAGATGCGCCATGTGGAAGAAAGAGCCAAGTCTATACCCTGTTTCGAGATTGGCACGAGCCTATTCCAGAGATTATCGCGGCAACAGAAGAGGCCACTATTCTCCGCAACGATGTGTATGAAGGCCAATACTTACCGCATTGGAGTCGAGGTCGCGTTACTCTGCTAGGAGACGCTGCCCACACGATGACACCCAATCTAGGACAAGGTGCATGCATTGCCATCGAAGACGCTGTGGAACTGACAACGTGTCTTTCCATCGAAAATGATATCATGGCTGCATTGCGTCTCTATGAGAAGAGACGAATCAGACGTGCAAACGCTATCGCACGTCTAGCCGGATTTCTTGGAAAAGCGGTGCAACTGGAAAATCCTACTGCGTCCGCACTACGCAATGTAGTACTTCAAAAAGTGCCTTCGCACCTTCTATTGCAGCAACTGATGTGGATTTTGGACTATTTCCCATCTTGTTGACGGTGGAGTCACTCTCGTAACGTCCCAAGTCGTCGTATCTCAGGCCACAGTATCGCCACCAGTACCACAATCAGAACCGTGCCAATGCCACCAAGAACAACTGAACCTACGGGACCAAGCCATTGTGCCGTTACGCCCGATTCAAAGCCGCCAAGTTGATTGGATGTACCAATGAAAAGCGAGTTGACAGCCCCGACACGTCCGCGCATCTCGTCGGGAGTACGCACAAGAACGAGCGTCGAGCGAATGACCACGCTGATGTTATCGAGGGCACCGAGAACGAGTAGCATCAAAAATGAGAGCCAGAATTCGTGTGAAAGGCCAAAAATAAGAGTCGCCACACCAAATCCGCTTACCGCCAGCAACAAGACGGGACCTGCTCGCTTGAATGCAGGTCGATAGGCTAGCAGCAATGCCATACCCACCGCTCCAATTGATGAGGCCGCTTGTAAGCTTCCCAGCCCGAACGGTCCTACATGCAGAATATCTTTCGCAAAAATAGGCAGCAGTGTGACCGCACCGCCCAGCAGAACCGCGAAGAGGTCGAGCGTGATTGCCGCTAGCATAACTTGTGTACGTCCCAGAAAACGTATTCCCTCAACTAACGAACTCAATTTTCTATTCGAGGCGGAAGACTTTTTCTGTGGTCCAACCTGTGTGAAGACCAGTAGTAGAATAATGGTGAGAAAACAGGCGGCACTTCCAATATAGACAGAGCCTGCGCCGAGTAGCCCTATCAAGAAGCCGCCCGTTGTTGGTCCCAGCACTGCTGATAACTGCGTAGCACTACTACGCCACGTCATAGCATTTTCAAACGTCTCCTCTGGTATCACCTGCGAAACAATTGCGGAACTGGCGGGAAAGCTAAAGGACTGGGCCGCTCCCAGCAGAAGCAGACACCCGTAAATCCAGACCAGAGGCCCATGCTGAAAAGAGAGAAGCGCAAGACCCAGCGAAGCCAGCAGCGAGAGTACCTGAGTAACAATCAGAATGTATTTGCGGCTCACATTGTCGGCGGCATAACCAGCAGGTAAGAAGAGGATAACAAGCGGAATTACCTGCGCTAATCCTATTCCACCCAGCACGAGCGCAGAGCCGGTGCGATTGTACAACTCCCAGCCGATAGCAACCGTGAGCATTTGCTGCCCGAACATCGCAAGAAAAACGCCTCCTAGCAGGAGACGAAAATTCCCAAAGCGCAATGCTCCATATGAGTTGCGCCTCCCCTTTTCCTCTTCGAGATCGAGAGGAAATGAGTTCAAGGCTGGACCGCTTAATGTATTCTCCGATAATTGCTCTTCCAGTGACTCTTCAACAGCTTCTTGTTCTTGTTGTTTGTTTTCCATACTTATGCAAAATATTTCTAGTAGTATCCTTGTTCATATAGCATACCATAGAGAAACCGAAGCAACAACCACAAACACACTGGCGTCACCCACACCACACACGCAGTGGCGGCAACACGTCCATACATCCATGTTCCCAACCATCCTGTAGCCAGTGCCACAAGCATTAGTAACTCTCTGCTCACTGTACTCTACTGTTGAGTCCATATACCAGTGTCATATGTCCCATAGAAATGGTGAGGGGGATACAAGAAGTGGGGTCAGGGTGCCTGTCTGCTTATACACTTGCCTTTGAGGAACCGAGAGCAGCAAGAGCAGCACTGATTTCAACAAGCAGGTCTTGCTGCTCCTGTAATGTCGCCATCTCTTGTGTACTCATAAGGGCATTTTGCAGTGTTTCGAGAACCCGTACATTCCCACCTGCATAATGCCCGATTTCAGGAAACACCTCAATGTATTCCTCAAATGCTGGCTGGCGAATGTCCAGGCTACTCGTTCCATTTGCGAAGCGATAGGAAGTGGGACGTGGAAAATGCTGCACGAGGCGTTCAAAAACAGCCTGTAAATACTTGATGCATAGCACACCTGTCGTTGGATCATTGATTGCAGGAGAAAGGGCACGTAATGCGATATCTGCGAGTTGACGTACTCCGAAACGTGCATCCTGCTCGATATCGCGTTCGCGTTCAATAGCGATATGAGCATGAATAGCATCTACACAACCCTCATCAGCCATACGCATCGGATACACCTCAGCAATGACGGTCTCCTCTGTGACGAAATCGCCGGGGCAAACGAGCAAACGCAGGTGAAAGCCAGGACACAGCAAGTAATTCATGAGGCTCGCTAGCTCTATGCGTTGCACATACCCTGGACGTGTCGCGCGGATATGGGCAGGTTCCTCCCCAAGCTGCCACGTCTGAGTCGCGTCTGCTACTGTTTTTACCGCCTGTTCCTGCCCTTCCCATTGAGGATATGGACGTTCAATAGTCTGTAGCGTCTGTGCCGCAAGACGGGCAGCAATGTCTGACACCTGAATGATACGACCGGTATGATGCACAAAGATGAGCAGAAACGCCAGACCCAGGAAACCAAGCCCAATCGCCACGAGAATGCTGAGCGCAGGAAGAAAGCCCGCCGAAGTTGCGGAAGTTTCGCTCATCGACTCTAACACAATCATCGCATAGGCGAAAATAGCGAAGAAACCGCCCGCAATTACCTGCGTAGTGCGGTCCTGCAAAAATCCGCGTAGCGCACGAGGCGTGTATTGGCTCGATACCAGTTGCAACACGACAATCGTAATCGAGAAGGCGAGGCCAGCAACGGTAATCAGCGAACCTGCGATAGTGGAGAGGATAGTATTTGCCTCCGCTGTACCGCCGTGAAACATGCTGCGTTCCTGTGCAAGCGACAGACTGGCGTCAATCCTCAAAAAGAGCAACGCCAGCAACGGACCCATAAGCGAGACCAGAGCGGGAATGAACCAGAAGGCGTTGAGCAGCTTCCTGCGATAATCATTCACTATCTTACTAAAACCGACCATAAAATCCCCATCTACCGACCAGCCTTCCCGGTACACCTCTTTGTTATGTATTCATCTTGTTCACGAGTATTGTAGCATGAGGGGTGGTGGGAAGACAATCCATAAGCATGACTATTCCGTATCGTGTTGCTACATATGCGATGGTACGTTCTTACATAGAGATAACCATTTATAACAAAGAATTGAGGAACATACTGTATGCGTGTGCGAATTCCAGTACGGTCACGGGAGCGTATTCGTTCTGATTTCAGACAATCCAGTCCTATTGTCCGTATTTTGCAAGGGCTTTTCATTGCCGCTATTGGCGTCGGAATTATCATTGTAAACTTAAACACAACCGCACAGTTTCAGAAAGTTTCGGGTCATATTACGGAAATTGATGTGAGTACGGCAAATGGCGTCTACAAAGCAAGCAATCTCTCAATCGATTCGAGCGACGACATATTTATTTTCAACAAAAACAATTTTACGCCAGCATGGAGCGATAGAGTCTACAAACGACAGCAAGTAGACATATATTATCAGGATGGCACACCTAAAAAAGTCGTGGCAATCGTGCTATACGATCCCTTTGGTACATCAAGTAGCAAATTCACTACGCCTGACTATGACGCAGCTACGAAGGGAAGTGTGTCAAGTCCTTCGCTCGCTTTAATCATTGGAGCTATCATTGTGCTACTTGGTTGGTTCTGGGTGGTACGTGCTATCTGGTTGATGATTGTTGCTCGTACCTCACGGCCTACAGCCTCATCAATAACATAAGAGCAAATTCGCTATTGACAACTTCACAAACGGTCTGCTATACTTCACGCTATCACGTACATATGGTGGTTGTAGCTCAATGGCAGAGCCCTGGATTGTGGTTCCAGTTGTTGTG
>CAXUGH010000287.1:0-6965 GCA_964250365.1 uncultured Ktedonobacteraceae bacterium | reverse complement strand
AGTATAGGGATATGGTCGGAACTCGATTACTTGCTCTCGTGTCCACAATATAGCGCGTGTGAAGCGAAAGCTCCTCAATGTACATCACTATTCTTCCTTAGTCGTCTTTTCGACTTTGCATCCTTGTTTCTCGTCCTGTGTGCCTATGTTGGTGTTTGCAAGAAATTCTGTATCTTTTTACTGATACAGATTTCTTGCATCCATAGTGTCAATATACTAAGCCGCAGGAACGTCTTGGGTAAGAGTACGTTTGGATTTTCTTTTTTGCACTTCCACAGGCTTGTTATAATTCACTTCTGCCGGAGCTGCTTCCACTGCGTTCGCATGCTCAAGGGTCTCTTTGCTCAGGATAGTGCCATTGAGGTTTGCTCCTTGCAGGTCAACGGTGGTAAGGTCAGTCTCACTGAGGTCTACCCCGGCGAGATTCGCCTGTCTGAAGATGGTTTTACCCAAAATGGCTCCGTTGAAGTCCGCTCCTCGCAGGTCTGAGTTGCTGAGGTCAGCCCCCTTCAAGTTCGCGTTCTGGAAGAAAGTCCTTCGCAGATCAGCCCCGTGAACGTTCGCCTTCATGAGATTGGCATTGCTCAGATTTGCGCCTCTGAGATCCGCGTGACGCAGGTCTGCATCGTGGAGGTCAGCCCTTTGCAAATTTGCATCTTGCAAGTTTGCCTCCGTTAGATCGGCACCATGAAGATCGACTCCGTGAAGGTCATCTTCGTGAAGATCGGCACCATGAAGGTCTGGCTCGAACGCTTGTAGCTCAGAATAGTCGCGCCGCCACGTATTCCAAAGTGTTTTACTTTCTGCAAGACGTGCAAAATGTTCTTGATAGGCCATACAATTCACCTTCTATTCCTTATTTGTCAAGGAGTATACGAGCGAAGAGAGCGAGACCATCATAGATTGTAGAGTCCAATAATGGAGAGATGTTCTGAACGCAAGTTCATACGAGGGACATCGCTTGAGGTAAGTAACTCATAAGAAGATTTATGAAGTACTCTTATTATACATTACTTTGTTTATAAAAGCAATGCAATAAATGATTCAATTAGACAGGGTTTGAAATCTATTGCTCAAATCTCAAACCCTGTCCTTGTTCTATGCCTCTCATTCTTCTATGCCTGCTTTTTACCGCCCAAAGGAAAGCGATCCCAAGGATTTTCATTGACCGTAATCCGATACCCGTCAGGATCAGCGAAGACGAAAGTTCGCCCAAAGGGACCATCATAGGGCGGCGTGATGATGGTGGCTCCAACCGTTTCCAGTTTGGTATGTAGTTCGTTGACGTTATCACAGTCGAGCCAGAGTGCTACGCCAAATCCTGGTTGTGGGATTTCATCCAAATTGACTTTCGCTTGGCTAAGGGCAAAAGGAATTGAGTTAGTATCGAAGAGAACGAAATCAGAAGTGTCGAAGCGCGCATCGACAGTAAAGCCTAATATCTCAGTGTAGAATGCACGCGATGTGGAGAAGTCACGCACCTGCAAACTGATAAAATCGGGACCAAGAAGCTTTGCCATAAGGATTCCTTTCTTGTCTACTATTCAATGACGAGAAGAATCAGTGTGAATAACCGCCTTATTCGTTTTCTCTTATGCTAAGAGTCTAGTATATAGTAGTGACAACGGTATGTCAGTAGCGCGACGAATTATGCTATGTCAAAACAATCAGCATATGACTTAAACTTTATGAATCGATCATTGTAAAAACGTTATCAACTTCGTGGAAGAGTTGCTTTGGCCCTATCATAGTCATGGTGCGAAAACCCTTATCGTCTTCTCTAAATTGTACCCTAAAGGGAAAAGAGTCAACAGCAAACATTTGATGAGAAAGCGAAATGAGCCGATTTTCAGGCCAGATATGGGGTACTCCATCTAACAAGAGATGTTCTTGCTCAAGCCGCACACTGCAAAGCCTCTTAACGTTTTCATACATGAAACTATATGTTCCAGTAAAGAGTTTCATGTCTTCTGTTGAAAGAGGTAACTCTGGAAGTGGGAATAAGCCAAGAAAATCCATGACACGTTGCTCATAATTCAGCCATTCACCAGCAGAGTTTTCGATAGATAATTTGGCAAACTCTATCTTGGAAAAAACCGCATCGATAAAATGACGGTAATCAGTCCAGTATTGTACTAGGCCGTCGAAACCTTGTAAATTTCTACGCTTTCCATAGAGCGACTCGGTTGCCTGACGGATAATGCTCTCCTCTTCTATACCTCGTCTCTGGCATTTTTTTCTGCATGCGTTGGCGATGTCCTGTTGATAGAGATAGATGAGGTATGGACTGAGAGGGCGAAGAATTTGCTCAACTCGTGTAAGATACATTTGTATTTCTGCTAGTGGAACATCAAATGGGAAAAGTGTCCATGTTAGATATCCAAACAGGCAACCATCCAGAATAACGACAGTATCGGAAGATTGTATAGAGTTAGCAAACTGTTGCCACAACTCGATAGCGGCATCAATGACAAGTTCACGTTTATTTGTAGCTAATGTATCAAGTAACTGCTGCATAGACACAGCATCATGAAAAGGATAGAGCGGATGCCATTTGTCTTCCTCGTACCACCATGTATGCTCGATACCATGTCTATCGAACTGGCGCGAGAGATAATGTGCCATTGTTGATTTCCCCGAACCAGATATCCCCTCGATCAAACGAGTTTTGTTGCTCTCATGAAATATGCTCCATCCGCTACTAGATTGCTTATCTTCGACAAACTTCAGCACATCTTAATTTTACCCCCTTGACAAACTAATGATATTAGTATATAAACTAATCATAATAGTTAAGTGTGACGAGGCAACAAATACCTTGCCTGACGAACCGATAAAAAAAGGATGGAGCTACTACCATGAAAACGACGACCTATAGCGACAACTTTGCACAACTTACACGTTTTCCCATGCTGTTTCCCATCAATTGCTACCTTGTACGCGAGAACGATGGCTACACCCTGATTGACACGGGTATCGCTGGTAGTGAGAAAGTTATACTTGCATCCGCGCAATCGCTAAATGCGCCGATTGTGCGAATCGTGCTGACGCATGCACATGGCGATCATGCTGGTTCGCTGGATGCTCTGCATGCCGCACTGCCTGATGCCGAGGTGATTATGGCGGAGCGTAGTGTGCCTTTGCTTGCTGGCGATTTGAGCTTGCGAACGGATGAGCCTGTAGACAAGCTGCGCGGTCAATGGGTAAAATCTACGACAAAGCCCAATCGTACTGTTGTAGCAGGGGATCGTATTGGCTCACTTGAGGTGATTGCTTCTCCAGGACATACGCCCGATTCCATTTCGTTCCTTGACACGCGTGATAACACTTTGATTGCTGGCGACGCTTATCAGACGCGCGATGGTATCGCCGTGTCAGGCGTTGTGCGTCCACTCTTTCCATTTCCTGCTCTTGCTACGTGGCATAAGCCGACAGCGTTAGAGAGTGCGCGTGCCTTGTACGCGCTCAAACCGTCAAAACTTGCAGTTGGACATGGTATTGTATTGACGAACCCATTGCCAGCGATGGAGCGAGCTATTGTCGTAGCTGAACGTACTTTTGCCAAACAGGAAGCACAATATGCCACGCAGAGCAAATAGCATTCCTTTAGATCGCGCAACGGTGGTGCGAGCCGCCGTTGCGCTTGCTGACGCGATGGGGCTAGAGCAGGTTACACTGGCGGACCTTGCCGAACACTTAAAGATACGTCCACCCTCACTTTACAATCATATATCCGGTATCGTGGGTCTACGACGTGAACTTGCCCTGCTCGGTCAACGCGAATTAGTGGTGCGTATGGGTAAGGCAGTGATGGGTAAGTCGGGCGATGACGCAGTTACCGCTCTAGCTTATGCCTATCGTGTCTTTGTCAATGAGCATCCAGGTTTATATTCAGCAACGATAAGTGCGCCTGCTCCAGATGACACAGAACTACAGGTGGTGGCGCAGGAGCTTATCGACATCATTCTCAAAGTCCTGGCGGCGTATAACTTGCACGACGATGATGCCTTGCACGCTATACGCGTGTTTCGTAGCATTGTACATGGTTTTGCTACTTTGGAGAATGCACGCGGCTTCGAGATGCCGTTGGAGCGCGATGAAACGTTTCGTCGTCTGGTAGATATGTTTCTTTTGAGCCTAAAAACAAATACAAGAGAGGCTTGAAAAGCACAGCTTTTCAAGCCTCTCTTGTATTTGCTCTTACAAAACGGCCTAGTACTCAGGCATCTGAGGTGCGGCTGCTGAAGCCTTCTCTGGCAGATCGGTGATGAGAGCCTCGGTGGTGAGGATCATCGCGGCGATACTGGTTGCGTTCTGCAATGCGGAGCGCGTCACCTTCGCGGGATCAACGATACCAATCTGCACCATATCGACATATGTGTCGGTGAGGACGTTGTAGCCGATGTTCTTGTTGTTGCCCTGCTCCTCTTGAGCGCGGCGTACACCTGCGACAACAACTGAACCGTCGCGTCCGCCATTGACGGCAAGCTGGCGTAGTGGCTCTTCGAGAGCGCGGCGCAGAATATTCGCACCGGTTGCGGCATCGCCCGTCAAGTTCAGGTTGTCGAGAGCCTCAACTGCGTTGACGAGTGCAACGCCGCCGCCAGGAACGATACCCTCTTCGACACCGGCGCGGGTGGCGGACAGTGCATCTTCAACGCGCGTCTTGCGATACTTCAACTCAACCTCGGTACCTGCACCAACCTTGATCAGTGCAACACCGCCGGACAGCTTGGCGAGACGCTCTTGCAGCTTCTCACGGTCATAATCGCTGGTGGTCTCCTCAATCTGAGCCTTGATCTGGCGAATGCGACCCTGAATGTCTGCGCTCTCACCATGACCCTCAACGATAGTGGTGTCGTCTTTACGTGCAATCACCGAACGTGCCGAGCCGAGATCTTCGAGCGTTGCGCTATCGAGGCGGCGCCCCGTCTCTTCGCTGATGACCGTGCCACCTGTGAGAATGGCGATATCTTGCAGCATCTCTTTGCGGCGGTCGCCAAAACCAGGAGCCTTGACTGCCAACACATTGAGGATACCGCGAATCTTGTTGACAACCAGTGTTGCCAGGGCGGTGCCATCAACATCTTCCGCGATAATCACGATTTCGCGCTTGCCCTGCTGAATCATGCGCTCAACAACGGGCAGGATGTCTTCAATCGCGCTAATCTTCTTGTCGGTGATGAGGATGTAGGGGTTATCAAGCGTAGCTTCCATCTTCTCGGTGTTGGTTGCGAAGTAGGGAGAGATGTAGCCCTTGTCGATCTGCATACCTTCGACATACTCGGTCTCGAAGTTGATGCCGCGCGACTCTTCGACGGTGATTACGCCATCTTTGCCGACCCTATCCATGACCTCAGCGATCAGATGTCCAATCTGCTCGTCTGCCGCGGAAACGGTGGCGATCTGCGCGATCTCTTTCTGACCATCGACTGGAATAGCAACCTTACGCAGGTATTCCACGACCGCTTCTGTACCGCGATCAATGCCTTGCTTTAACTGCATAGGATTGGCACCGGCGGCGAGGTTTCGCAAGCCTTCGTTGACGACGGCCTGTGCCAGTACTGTTGCTGTAGTTGTGCCGTCACCAGCGACATCATTAGTCTTGGTTGCGGCCTCTTTGAGCAACTGTGCGCCCATGTTCTCAAATGGGTCTTCAAGCTGAATTTCTTTGGCGACGGTCACACCGTCATGCGTGACGCTGGGTGCGCCGAATTTCTTGTCAAGTGCAACGTTGCGACCCTTTGGTCCGAGAGTGGATTTTACCGCGCCTGCGAGGATATCGATACCCCGTTTCAGGGAACGACGAGCCTCTTCATCAAATTCTAGTTGCTTTGCCATGTCTCTGAATACTCCTTATATATACGCAATTACTCGACTAAGTGTTAGCCGATGATTGCGAGAATGTCGTTCTCTTTGAGTACAAGATAGTCTTCGTTGTCCAGTTTGAACTCAGTGCCGCCATACTTGGCGAATAGCACGCGGTCTCCCTCGTGTACGTCAACCGGGGAGCGGTCTCCATTGTCCAACAAGCGTCCGCTTCCAACCGCGATAACGGTGCCTTCCTGGGGCTTCTCCTTCGCCGTATCAGGAAGAACGATGCCGCTCTTAGTGACTTCTTCTCTTGCTGCTGGTTTCACGACCACGCGGTCGCCAACAGGACGAATCTTTGCCACGATGTGTACTCCTTTTTCCTCTGTCTTTGAACAAACAACGTTCATTATTAGGACTCGTTGTCATGCTCAGTCCCATAGTAGATAGTGCCTGAGATATGGACCGAGCGATATAACGAGTAGTCGCAATTGCAGGGACCACCAGCCGCGCACCCTGTACAGCAATAGGTCTTGCCCTGTACAATCGTCGCGGACCAGAGGATGTCTATGTCGCAGTTCGCACAACGCATCGGCTGTGCCGACTGCTGCATATCTTTGTCATGAGATGGAGTTAAATGGTTACTGTGTGCGTACATATCCTCTCGCCTTCGGTAGTTCCCCTGGCTTTCTGTATTCAAGTATGCCATACAATGTGTTAGAACGACGTATGCGAAGTGTTAGAGGAATGTTAGAATCTGTGGAAGTTTAGAGATGTAATTATGCTCTTGTATAGGGAAGAATGAATTAGCTCTACGAGGGACTTTACGGCATTTTTACCTGTCTCATATGCTATACTTCTTGTCCTTTTAGTACTTTTGTTTGTTGTATGTTTCAAGATACATTGAGCTACGTTCTATGCTAGAGAGTCAAATAGATTCCTCTTATTATTGATTAGTTTTGTAAGGAAGTTTGATGATACCAACTAACGATTTACGCGCCTTCGCTAAGTACAAAGTTATTCGTACACTTCGACAATCTGATCACTCAGAACTTGTTGCGACTCGTATTGTTAAAGATTTATCACTTCCTGTTCGCTGGGATGTTGAAGAGAATAATCCACAAGCCTCATCCTTCAAAAAACCTGTGTTGGAA
>CAXUGH010000286.1:723-6974 GCA_964250365.1 uncultured Ktedonobacteraceae bacterium | reverse complement strand
TGGGCACATTGTAAGCTAGCTAACACTTTCTTTATGAGATTTTTATGTAACCTATGTATGGCTTAGCACAAATTTCTCACAAGCTGATTTTTCCTATGATAACGGATTTTGTGTTATAGTGACAACAACTCTTTTTGTACGAGGGCTTCATGAAACTCATCACCGAACTCTATTCAAAGCAAGTCACGAACTGGCCTCAATCAGGAAAGCATATTCTTGGGCACTATGACGACTCCTCTTTTGTCGTCTATCAAGCGTACAACACCGAAATTGGGCACTATGCGGCCTCGCATAACAGCTTCGGTGGCTCATTCAAGTTTGAGCGAATGAGCTGGATCAAGCCCAATTTTCTATGGATGATGTACCGATGCGGTTGGGGAACCAAGAACGATCAACAGGTTGTGCTTGCCGTGTCCCTACGCCGTTCAGCGTTCGAGTCCATTCTAGCACAGGCCGTTCACTCCACATTCGTACCAGAACTCTATGCTAGTGAAACAGCATGGAAGCAAGCACTTGCCTCATCAGAAGTACGCCTACAGTGGGACCCCGACCACGATCCCTCTGGCGCAAAAGTCGAGCGACGTGCCCTCCAACTCGGACTCAGAGGCGAAACACTCGCACACTACGCCAAAGACTGGATTGTGGATATCGAAGACATCTCAGCATTTGTCAAACAGCAACGAGAACATGCCTCCACATCCCCATATACACAATTGGTCATGCCAAAAGAAGTCGTGTATCCGATTCATGATGTTGAGCTTGCCACAAGGCTAGGATTAACACATTAGTATTCTAAAAGCGAAATGTTACTTATGGTGCTCTTGAATACGCTGAATTGCCTAGGTTACTGCATCTTTAGTCTTGTTTACTCCACTAGAGCCAGCGTCGGTATTTTGTATCTCCAGCAAGGCTGGTAATGCTCTTTCATCCCCTAAACGTCCTAATTCGCGAGCGGCTGCCGCACTCACTCTATCCGAATTGTCCTTCAAGACCATAATCAAAAGCTCAAGAAGACGTTCTCCCTGTACTCTTTTCAAGGTCTCAATAGCTTCCTGCCGTCTCTCTGATATAGGCTCTGAGTCCAAACCAGAAATCAGCATTCCACAAACTCTCCCTAAATTTACCACAGCAGCGCTACGCACATTTGGTTCAAGGTCACTTAATACACTAATGAGAGGCTCAAACACGATCACGTCACCTATAGCTCCAAGAGCATAACAGACACGAAGCCGAACATAAGCATTCTCATCTCGTAGCAAGCTCACCAATGGCTCAACGACTCGACTCTCTCCACTTCGTCCTAAAGATTCTGCCGCAGCCGCACGCACATAAAACTCCTTGTCTTGTAGTGCATGAATAAGAGGCTCAACTGTTCGAGGGTCTGTTATCTTTCCCAGAGTTTCTGTTGACCAGTGCCTTACATTATCATTTTCATCACTAAGAGCCGCCAAAAGAGGACGAAGTGCAGGTTCACCGAAAGCTGCGAGAGCATCAGACGCCTTTTGCCAAGTCGTAATAGTTTCAGTATCATCCCATACGAGTCGAAAAACGTTAATGAGTGGGTAAATTGCACGAGTGTCACCAATGGTACCAAGTCCAATAGCTGCCTCTTGCGTAAGAAAATGATTAGGAGTGTCTAATGCATCAATCAGTAGCTCTACCGCTCTGAAATCGCCAATTTTGCCTAATACTCGCACCACATCATACCGATTGCTGAACTGAGTTTCTAAAGTGCAAATTAGTGGTATTACTGCCGGTTCACCAATTTTGATCAAAGCCTCGACTGCATCTTCACGAATGCGCCAGCGGCTGTCTTTCAGAACGTCGATCAGGCTTCCAACATCCTGACTCATATTGTTTTTACTCTCCATCACTCACCTTAATAGTCTGCGCCACCAGTTGCTTGAAAGGTCCACTTCCAGGCGGATTATTCCAGGTTCGCTCAAAAATAGTAGGAGTATGTCCACTCGCTCGCACAAAAAGTACCGTTACTTCTTTTCGTACCTCAAGAACTGCAACATCAATACAAGTATAGAAGAGGTTTTCGCCGAGATACAATATATCGGTTGCCTTCGTGACATCAAACATAGCACCTGAGTAGCCAGCACCGTGAAGCAATATTTGCATTGTGCGTGGTATTCTACGACCTAGTTTGACATCTGCGTTTTGCAATGCTACTTCTAATGCATTTTCAAAAAGTAGTCGAAACTCTTGTTTAGTCAAACGAACCAAGTCTTCTCACACTCCCTCCAATGTTGCAGTAAAGCTTTCACAGTAGAAAGATAGCTCACCATTCTCTGTTTCCTTTACACGGTACTTGAGATGTTCCCATTGAAAGTCTTGTATTGAAAAAATTTCTAGCAATGAGAATACTACTAAGCCCGTTCCGCTCAACTTTAGGTCAGTCACCCCAAAAAACACAAGTCGCAGACGCTCATGGTCATCATTTTCCTGTTCAAACGCTCGCAACACTAGCTCTAATTCAAGACGTACAGGTGCATCTTCGTCTAGCTTACGTTGATGTAACCTCATTACGTCAAGAACATTGAAGAGCGTAGGACGTAATGACCAATAGTGGTCAACCAGCTCATCTTTATCTGTCATCATAGAGAGGTAAATGTATGGTCCTTCCTCCATTCACAGTCGCGCACGCAGATACGCGAGAACGGCGTCTCTTCCCTGCTCCACGACCGAACGTGGTGGATCGGTCAGCGAATCATTATTTTCTAGGGTGAGTACCGTCAACTGAGGAATAAGACCTAATTCAGGAGGAATATCTTCCAGTTCGTTGTCATGCAGTTCAAGATACCCCAGATGTTCTAACAACCCCATTTCCTTAGGCAGATGCCTGAGCCTATTACCAGCAAGTTCTAACACCTCTAACTCACGCAACAACCCAATCTCCTTAGGTAGTGAGGTAAGCTGGTTGTCTCCTAGCCAAAGCGATCCTAGATGAGTGAGATTGCCAATCTCAGGTGGCACATGCTGCAAACGGTTGGCCGCTACTACAAGAGTCACTAAGTGTGGCAACTGCCACAACGTCTCGGGTAACTGCCGCAAGCGATGATACGCGACATTCAAGTCTTGCAGATTGTGCAAGTGCCCGATCTCATCAGGCAGCGTTTGCAACTCTCCAGACATCATCTCAAGTCTCTCAAGCAACTGTAAGCTGCCAACTGCCGTAGAGAGTTCTTGAATGGGATTGCCGGTCAGCCACAACCATCGCAGTTGAGAACACGCTGCAATAGTATCGGGAAGCACTGCAATCGAATTGGTAGCCAGTTTGAGACGTTGAAGGGATGGTAAAGCACCCAGTACCTCGGGAAATGCCTGTAAGCGATTACGACTCACATCCAGTTCCTGTAGGTGCTGAAGCTGCACAATCTGCTCTGGAATCTCATTGAGGTGATTAGCAGGCAACCAAAGTGTTTCGAGCGACTCAAGAGCAAAGAGGACAGGAGGAAGCTGCTGGAAGTGATTGTCGGTAAGATTGAGTTCTCGCAACGAGGTTAGTTCCTTGAGTTCCTCGGGCAGCGTCGTCAGCTTGAGTCCCACCAAGTCCAAGGTGCGGACGTGTCCCTGCTCGTCATAACTCACCCCTTTGAGACGCTGTCCGAGTTTTTGAGCGATGCGGGCAAGAATCCTCTGCTCATCCTGTGGTGACGGAAGGGCATCGAGAAGCCCCGCAATTGGATTTCCGGTCAGCTTGAGGCGTTGAAGGGATGGTAAAGCACTCAGTGCCTCGGGAAATGTTTGCAAACGATTATAACTTAAATTCAGGTCTCGTAGCTGTCGAAGATGCACAAGCTGCTCTGGAATCTCACTGAGGAAATTATCAGATAGCGTGAGCGTTTCAAGCGATTCAAGAGCAAAGAGGACAGGAGGCAGTTGCTGGAAGTGATTGTTGGCAAGATTGAGTTCTCGCAACGAGGTTAGTTCCTTGAGTTCCTCGGGCAGCGTCGTCAGCTTGCGTTCTCCCAGGTCCAATGCGCGGACGTGTCCCTGGTCGTCGAAGCTCACCCCTCTGGGACGTTTTCCGAGTTTTGAGGTGATGAGAGTCAGAAAACTGTGCTCATCCTGTGGCATGATTTCTCCTTGTACAATTTGGCTTGTAAGGAATGGAAAGGTTCTATGTCATCCTGGTTTTGAGGAATATCTTTAAGTCCCTTCTTGGCATTCCTCCCTGGAGAAATATACCACACAAGATACCTTGCGGACTACATGCTCCGGGGAGAAATATCCATAAACTACTAAAAAGAGACCTCACTTCCGACACGAAATCAACTACCCTTGTCTTATGGGTAGAATGTTAGAGGAAATCGAAGAATTCCACCACGATCAACTGTATACAAACGAACTTCTTGCTCTAGGAATGTTGCAAGTGCCTGTGCATTGAATTGACATTGTGGACAAGCCCCCTTACCTCTTATCTGTTGTTCGACTATATCAATAGGACCATCAGGAAACTGCCCTGTACCATAGACTTTTGCCTGCGCTATGCTCTGACACATCATTGATCCTGCACAAGTCCCGTTAAAGTCTGGACCATTATCAGGTGTCCAGGTTTTTTGGACACCATCAACTTGTCCTTCGACTGGTTGTGCCCCTGAACCTCCTCTCACGTCGTGATTCACCGTCATTGGTTGCCCATTGGCATCCAAGACATTGGTGGCCGCGCCTGATACATCGTTGCCCGTAGCATTCCCATTCGCACGTGTGTTTTGGGCAAGGTTCTGTAAATTGTTTAGATTTGTTGGCGTCGTTGGCTCAGTACTCGTCGTCGTTGGCTCAGTTGGTGTCACACTCGGCTCTGTATTCGTCGTTGACGGTTCTGTTGTCGTGGTCGGTGTATTCGTTTCAGGTTCGCCTCTTGGCGTCAACGAATCAACCGCTTCGGGTCCACTACCAGAACTATCAACCGAGTTAATAGCATTATCATAACCTGGATCGCCTGGATTCAACTCTGTTGTCGTCGAAGACCCGTCAGGATTCGTAACGGTTTCCGTAACAGAGTCTGACGAAGAATCATACGTGTCCGATGTGTCACCAGAAGTTACCGTGACATCAGACGAACTTCCATAACCACCACTCCCACCATCGCCTCCCACATTGCCTACTCCACCTTCTTCTCCTGGAAGTTCCAAGAGAGAACCAGTCGGATCAGTATACGTCTCAGGATTGCCTCCCACGTAGGCATACGGGTCCATCCCTTGTATATTGCCTTGCACAATGTCTACAGAGAGGAACTGCCCTACCACCGGATCATAGTACCGCGCATTGTAGTAGTCCAACCCTGTGAGCGAGTCATTATACTGCCCTGTGTAGCCCTTGCTTGTACCAACACTGCCCGCAACATAGCGTTGATTGCCATACGGTCCATAGGCTTGATTACCAAGTATAGCAGCACTGCTCACCTTGTTGCTCAGACTGGCGACGACACTTCCCAATGTGTCGCTGAGCATGAAGGTGGTTGAAAGTGTCCCCGTTCCACTGAGCGTCCCTAGCAGTTTGCCACCGAGCGTGTAGTAGTAGGTGTTGCCGGAGTTGGTGGCACTCGTGCCGGAGCCGCTGTACTGGTACTGATGCTCCTCCATGCCAAAGGCGTACACGGTGATGGTTGTGTTCGTCCCGTCGAACGAGCGACGTAGAACGCGACTGCCACTGCCATCGTACATATACCACTCAGCCTGATTGTTGGTCGAGCCGTTCCAGCGTACCAACAGGTCTTGTGGATCGTATGTCAAGGTGCCTGTTGCGCCTGTGGTAGTACGTGTGGTCATGTTGCCCCAACTGTCGTAGCTGGCTCCATAACTTTGCGTCTTACCACTCGTGTTCGCACAATTGGTGTTGGTAGGATAGACGGAGGTCAGTTGATGCGGCTGGCTCGTGTTGCAGTACAGGTACTGGTACGCCCCTTTGCCGTTGTACGGACCTTGCCACAATTGACCAAGATGCGTGTAGACGTAACTACTAGTATAAGTTCCTCCCAACCGTTGTTGATAGGCTGCGGTACCACAGGTTCCGTTGCCCGCCGGGGGCGTCGCGGTACTGTTACTGCCATAGACCAGACGATTTTGCTCGTCGTAACAGAAGTTCTGCGTCTCAGTCCCACCCGATCCCGTTTGCCCTGGCACCGCCGCTTGCGTCAGAGTTTGCGTCAGCACATTGCCAGCAGGATCATAACCGATACCTTGACTGAAGAGAGTGCCAGTCGAGCCACTGCCGCTTTGCCATGTCGCGGTGCTACCAGC
>CAXUGH010000286.1:0-692 GCA_964250365.1 uncultured Ktedonobacteraceae bacterium | reverse complement strand
AAGTCTCGTTCGTAGGTGAAGGCGTCAGTCGCAAGTGTAGAGCCAATCACCGATGACGTGAGATAGTTGACGCTGCTCACCAAGCCCTGTGCATTGTACGAGAGCGTGGCGAGATTCGCCGTGCCCATCGCGTTATTGCTCAGGCCAACCGAGACGCCAGTGGTACTATCATAGGCTTGCGAGAAGGTATAGCCGGGTTGTCCGCCAACGGTGGTCGCGGTCGTCATAACCTGATTGGCGTCGTTGTAGCTCGTGCTCATCTGATTGAGCGGCAGATTGGGCAGCGTCAGAGTGCCATCCTGGATGGTTTCACTTTGTCGCTCGGTGATGCTGCGCCCACGCGAGTCGTATTGGAAATTCTCCTTGACCTCGCCCTTACTCCCATCTGGTGCAGGGTAGTACGTCAGGGCATATGTCTGCGTCAAGCGACCAACGGCGTAGTTGGTACTGCCCCAACTGGTTCCTGTCGGGTCGGCATCATACGTGTTTTTGACGTAGGGGTTGGTGCTAGCAGAACACGCGCCTAATGGATCAGGAGTAGGTACGGTACTTTGCGAGCAGCCGAGGCGTCCCAACAGGTCGAAGCTATAGCCCAGTGTGCGCGTACCAGAGACATCGCTGATGACACGTCCATCAGCATCATAGCCGTAGGTATGATTGCCCCGATCAGGATCATTGAGGCTGGTCATGCG
>CAXUGH010000285.1:0-6976 GCA_964250365.1 uncultured Ktedonobacteraceae bacterium | reverse complement strand
CCCCGCAGGGGGTTTGGGTTTTTTGTTTGTCGTGGTCCATTCATTTTTTATTGCGTATTGTACAACTCAAAGTTGCTCGCGGTAATCGTCGCATTTTGAGCAACCGCGATACCTACTGTACCCGTTGCATACGTTCCATCATCGACACTACCGAGCGAGTTCCCATTGGCATAGAAAGTAAAATGACCATTATTCACCACGACTGCCAGCGTCACAAGAGCTTTGCTATCTCCCAATGCCCCCGTCTTAATCTGTGTTGCCTTGCCCGTCGCGTTATCGTACACGTTGGCACTCCACGTACCATCGGGTTGTACGAGGAATGAATAGGTCCCATTCTGAGTTCCGGGCTGATTGCGGAAGTAGATGCCGAAATTAGCCGCAGACGTTTGGGCTTGTTGGAGCTTCACTTGCACGACATAGTTTGCAGGGAATGTTTGTCCTGGTATGCCAGTCAAAAATGTTCCACCCAAAACTGTCGCGGCATTGCTTATCTTGGTGTTGTCGTTTTGACAAGTAACTTGTACACCGTTGGAATTATCCCACTTACCACCGCCCGCGTCACAGCCTGTACCCGCTCCTGGAATTGCCGCTGAATAGAGCAATTTGCCAACGGGAACAGTTGATGGTTGTGTTGTCGGTGATGGTGTTGGTTGGGCAGTTGCAGTGGGTGTCGGCGTTGGTGCCTTTGTCGCCGTCGCGGTAGGTGTTGGTGCCTTTGTCGCCGTCGCGGTAGGTGCAGTTGTTGCCGTCACCCCAGGTGTCGGCGTTGTACCTGTACTTCCCTGCTGATTTTTGTTGTTGAGATAGGTGAAAGCAGAGACGCCACCGACAATCAGCAGGAGTGCCACCACAACGCTGAGTATGATAAGCAGTGGTCGATTGCTTCGCGCTGGCGTTGAATAGGCGTCTTGTGGCGTATTATACCCTTGTTGCTGATAGCCATCATAACCATTCTGTGGCGGGTAGCCACCGTAGCCGTTGGCACCCTGCCAGTTCGCATTGCTCTGATTGTAGTAGCCAGTAGCGTTTTGTGGCGGAGGCGTATTGTATTGCTCCTGTTGCTGTATCATCGTCGGCTCTGGCGCAGGCAGAATGATCGGATTGGGACTATTGCGCTGCTCATTTGTGTATGGAGCATATGCCAAATTTGTTTGAGTAATGGCATCATGGAAAGCCTGCGCCATTTCGCCAACGGATTGATAGCGATCCTCACGTCGCTTCGCCGTCGCTTTTTGAATCACTGCATCGACTGCTACTGGTATCTCTGGATTGAGCTGATGCAGCGAAGGAACGCGTTGCTGCATGTGTTTGGTGATGACGACAATCGGCGTATTGCCGCGAAACGGTACCTGTCCACTGAGCATCTGGAAAAGCACAATGCCAAGCTCGTAGATATCGGCGCGATAGTCAACCGATTCGCCATTGACCATTTCCGGTGCCATGTATTCGGGCGTGCCGATGATAGTTCCCGCACTGGTGAGAGTCGCACCTACGTTATTAGAGGTATCCTCCATGATGCGTGCGATACCAAAGTCCGCTAGCACTAAGCGTCCATCGGAGGCCAGCAAGAAGTTAGCCGGTTTCAGGTCACGATGGACAACGCCTTGTGCATGAGCATAGTCTAGTGCCGCAGCCGCTTGATCTAAATATGTTGCAGTCTCTTCGAGCGAAAGCGACCCCTGTCTCTGTAGAACGTCGCGCAAACTGCCACCAGAGAGATAGGGCATAACGAGGTAGGCCATGTTATCCTGTTCGCCATACTCGTAAATCGGCATGATGTTGACCTGTTCGAGCTTTGCGACAACATCGGCCTCACGACGGAAACGCGCCAAAAATGCCTCGTATACGTCATCGTCCATCATATTGCTTGGGAGCAACACTTTTACCGCAACTCTACGCGCTGGACGTAGCTGGCGCGCGAGATAGACGGCTCCCATGCCGCCCTGCCCGACCAGCCTTTCCAGGACACAGGTACCAAGCGTTTTTCCTGTCAGATCACCTCTATTACTAACCATCGCTTTTCCGATAACCTCTTCTATTATTGCAGCTAATTCTATCTAGTAGAACGCATCAGCATGCCTTTTTATACCGTGAATTGCTTGTTATGTGACAATTGTGTAAGTCTTCTGCCTACCTCTTGCAGCATTGCATCGCTCTTACAAAAGGCGAAGCGTACATAATTCTTCCCGATAAATGAATGTTTCTGTCCATAGAACGATTCGGGCGGAATACAGGCAACGCCCGCTTGCTGTATAAGGTGGCGTGTAAACTCGTATGGCGTCCCTTGAAAGATAGGCGAGAAGTCCGCCATGACGAAGTAGGTGCCCTCAGGGGCGACACAGGTCATACCACTTCTCGCAAGTGCCGTGAGCATAAGTTGGCGTTTCGTCTCGTACATCGCCTCGAACGAGGTGTAGTAGGTGTCGGGCAGAGTAAGCGCATATGCCATTGCCTCTTGTGACGGATAATGCACCGCAAAGGTGACAAATTGGTGCGCCCGTCCTACGCCTTCCATCAGTGCAGGTGGTCCATAGACCCAACCAATCTTCCAACCCGTCGCGCTGAACAGTTTACCCGCGCTACTCACGGTAACAGTGCGCTCGAACATGCCAGGAAGCGTAGCAATAGGAATGTGTCTTGCACCATCAAACAGCAAATGTTCGTACACCTCGTCAGAGATAACCGTTACGTCATGCTCGATACATAGCTCCGCAATCAGCGTCAGCTCTTCTCGTGTAAAGACGCGTCCCGTTGGATTATGTGGTGTATTCAGAATAATGGCGCGTGTCTTCGTCGTAAACGCGGCACGCAACTCATCGCCATCAAATGTCCATGTCGGTGGATGTAGTGGTACGTAGACAGGGACAGCGTTCGCCATAATAATTCCTGGCACATAGGAGTCGTAAAATGGCTCAATGACGATAACCTCATCGCCTGGATCAACCAGACCCATCAGTGCCGAGAGAATACCCTCCGTTGCCCCCGCCGTGACAACAACGCCGCGAGCCGGATCAATCTCCATATCATAAAAACGCGCCGCATGTTCAACCACAGCATTACGTAACGCAGGACTGCCGGGACCAGGGGCGTACTGATTATACTTGCCCGACTGTGTCGCCTCAACGAGATGCTGAACGATATCGGGCGGCGTATCGAAATCTGGCTTGCCCTGTCCCAGATTGAGCGCATTATACTGTTGGGCTAGCGTATTGATCTCGGTAAAGATGGTGGTGCCAAAGGTCGCCACACGGGAAGCAGAGGTAGGCATACAAAAAACTCCAATAATTCACAGGTGCATCCTCTGTAGGTGCCTAATTTATTACGCCCTCGGACGAGCGCAGCAATGTCCGTTCCTAATAGGGGCTAATTTATTACACCCTCGAATGCACCAATCACAATGATATACGATTAAAAAATAGTATACTCCATATGAGCAAAGGAAATGTCAAGATGAGAGGAACACCCTCAATTTGATTATGGTTATTTTCACCATATAGTAACGTTTCTTACAACAAAAATGAAAATTGACATTCGCTTTCTATCCTGTTATCCTTATAGACAACAAAATTAAATAGAGTCTGTCCCGCGTTGAACGAACAAAGTACGAGGAAAAGTGACCGACAGCGAGCCGATGACGATGAGAGATCGGCATGGATACACACCCTCAGAACCGCCTCGGAAGCGGCTTTCCGAAGAAAGTCTTACGACAAGTAGGTGAAGATGGATGGCTCCCATGCAGCAGATGAGCCAAAAATAAGTGGTCTTTCCACGCTCATTACAAGGATGTAGAGGGCGGAAGCCGTGAGAGATGCGGCTTCTTTATAGAAGATTGGAAGACAATGTGGGTGGTACCACGGGAGCATATGCTCTCGTCCCTAACTGTAGGGGCGAGGGCTTTTTTATTGTCCTTGCCTACTGAAATACTTCTCTCGAAAGGAGCAAGGCATGATTACTATCTCTATCGTGAACGTGACCAGCTATACCGCACTGGAATTACTGCGTTTGCTGGCACAACATCCACAATTTGTCGTCACCTCTGTCACCGGACGCAGCGCGGTTGGCAAGCAGCTAGGAGAAGTGTTTCCACAACTCTATGCCAGTGCTGCTATTGATCCCACTCTCATTATCACCGAGAAATCTGCTAAAACGGATCTAGCCTTCGTCTGCTTACCACATGCAGCGGCTGCGGAAGCGACACTTACCCTCTTAGAGCAGGGCACAAAAGTTGTCGATCTCTCAGCAGATTTTCGCCTACACGACAAAGACACCTACGAGCAGTGGTACAAACATACACATCCCGCACCTGCTTTACTGGAAACAACGGTGTACGGTCTATGCGAACGCTATCGGAAGCAGATTAGTCAGGCAAGCCTTGTAGCGAATCCAGGATGTTATGCGACTGCCTCTATTCTTGCGCTACTTCCCGCTCTAGCGTCAGATATCATTCAGCCAAGCATCATTATCGACGCCAAATCAGGCGTCAGCGGTGCAGGACGTACTCCCTCTCTCACTACCATTTTTGACGAAGTGAATGAGAATATCAATGCGTATAGCCTCGATGGGCATCGCCACCTACCAGAGATTACGCAAGAACTCGAACGCGTTGCTCATCATAAAAATCAAGCTGTAGTAGAACAGTTACGCATAACCTTTGTCCCCCATCTCATACCAATGACGCGCGGCATTCTCGCAACATGCTACGCCGATTTGAAGGATACCTCACTCACGACGAAAGACGTTCGCGCACAGTACGAACACTACTACGCCAACGAACCATTCGTGCATGTAGTCGATCAGTCTCCACATACCAAATGGACATACGGCAGCAACCATTGCTTCATACATCCCTTCGTCGATGTCCGTACTCAGCGTCTCGTCGTACTCTCATGCCTCGACAACCTCGTCAAAGGAGCATCAGGCCAGGCACTACAGAACGCCAACATTCTCTCTGGCTTACCAGAAACAACTGGCTTAACAGCACTCGCTGTCTACCCTTGATACCTGTAGGTGCCTGATGTATCACGCCCTCGGACGAGCGCAGCAATGTCCGTTCCTCTGATGTGTCAGGAACAAAAGCAGGGATGCAGGAGGCGGCAAACTCTTTAACTGAGGTTTGGGACTGTACCTCAGTCTCTCTACTCACTTGCAGCCGCCGTAAGGCAAAAAGCAGGGATGCAAGGGGCGGCTAGCCCCTTGACTGGGGCCTGGGGCTGTTGCCATAGGCACACCCCAGTCTCTTTTCCCTCCACTCGCAGCCTACGGCTGCGAGTGACAGAAGATAAGCAGCGAAAACCATGACTTCACCTCCTATATCGTCCGCCTCTGTACGCAGCATTCTCACCCTGCTTGCTTCACACGACGTATCGCTGATAGCGGGCGCGGATGGACTGGAACGTCGCGTAACATGGTCGTGCAGTATGCGAGCGCGTCTCCCCGCGTTCGATAGCATACAAGGGGGAGAACTGGCTCTACTCACGCTCACAAAACTACGCCGCCTCAACGAGACGCTTCCTCATCTGCTCACAAGTTTGCACAAAGAGGGCGTAGCCGCCGTAGCCGTAGCCGCACAATCGCGCGACGCACTGAGCGAAGAGGCGATAAAGCTTGCCAATAGTCTGCATCTCCCTCTGCTCTTACTTCCTGCGCTCGCACCAATCGAAGAAATTACGCGCGAGATTATTGCCTTCGTTGTCAGCTTTCGTGACGAGATTGAGCGTAAAGCCACCGAGATTTCTCAACAACTCATGCAGTTAAGCCTGCATGGAAGCGGTATGCCTGGAATTTGCGACTATCTCGCACTCAACCTCAGCAAGTGGGTGATTATGCAAGATGCTGCACAGCATATTCAGATACAATCCGCTCCACCAGCAGCGAAAGAACTTCGTTTCTCCGACCCCTTGACCGATGAGTTTCTTCGCCATCACAACTTGACACGAGTAGTCGAACCAATCTCGATACGCCACGAGGTTGTCGGCTATCTCTCGCTCGTCGGCGACGAAAATACCTTCGATTACTCTGAACGTCTCATTCTGAGCCATGCAACGCCCATCTTCGCTATAGAGGTCGCCAGAGTACGCGAACGTAGCGAAGTTGAGGGCCGATATTACGCCGAAGCGTTCATGAACGTCCTACAGGGGCAGTATCAGCAACCTGAAGAGATCGTGGTTCGCGTGCAGCATCTAGGCTATGATTTAACGACTCCGCAAGCAGTGGTCATTTTTGAAGCGAGTGAGCAGGAGCAGGGTATAGTCCTCGCGCAATGGACGCGTCGTATACGTGAAGAAATGATGCGTAATTGGTCGGGTAGCTGGCTTCTAAGCGAGTCACAACGCATTTTCTGTATTGTACCTGTTGAGGCAGAAGCGCAACATGATAAACGCGAAACAGAGGAGATGCTTGTTTCGCGCTTAGAACGCCTTACCACGCGAATACAACAAAGTTGGAGCGGTGCGCCCAAATTTTCTTGTGGCATCGGTCGTATTGCTGAAAATGTACAAGCCATTCCACAAGCATTTCGTGAGGCGCAACGAGCTGTAGAAATCGGCAACTCACTCTTCGGCTCAGGAAAAGTTCACTCATTCGCTAGCCTCGGCGTCTATCGCCTGCTTTTCTACCTTGATGGACAAAGCGAACTCACCGACTTTTACCACGAAATGCTCGGACCGCTTCTTGCCTACGACGCGCATCACGATGGCACCTACATCAAGACGCTTGAGTGCTACTTCCAATATAACGGCAACCTCAGCCAGACCGCGCGAACTATGCATTTTCATCGCAACTCACTGATTTACCGCCTCGAACGCATCGAAGAAATTCTCGGTCGCTCCCTCGAAGACGCCGAACTACGCCTCTCGCTACAAATCGCCCTCAAAATTCACCATTTGCATCAGGAAGGTACTTAAAATGAATGGACGAGGGCGTATAAAAAAACAAAAAAACTGTGGGGGGTGGTTTTGTGTTTGTGTTGGTGGGGTGT
>CAXUGH010000284.1:0-6989 GCA_964250365.1 uncultured Ktedonobacteraceae bacterium | reverse complement strand
GCATATCTGCCAGTTGCTCCATTTCAATCGCGGCCTGTCCTTCATAAATAACCTCGTTACGAATACCGAGCAAGGCAGCAACGGCATCGAAGAGGCGTCCGAGGCTCGATGTGAGTGGCGTGTTCAGCTTTTTCTCGATCATCTGTGAGAGCGTGTTCCAGCGTTTGCGGTCGATGCTGCGCGTAAAGGGAATGTCGAGTGCGAAGAAATCGTCGCCATATGTCTGAGCGAGGTAGGTTGCCCCCATGCGCCAGGGTTGGCGCACCGCCTGTTCTCCGCCTGGAAGCGGCACATACATCAGGTGTACCAGTCGCTCAAAGCCTTGCAGGTCGGCACGCATAACTTCGCAGCCCCATACCGCGCCGTCCGTGCCATAGCCAGTACCATCGGCAGCCACTCCAATCACTGGTTCCTGTAAGCCATGTTCCACAATAACGCTAGCAATGTGCGCGTGATGATGTTGTACGCCTATCTTGCGTGGTATAGGACTATCGAGGGCGTACTTGGTCGCCAGATATTCGGGATGCAGGTCATAGGCTACGACTTCCGGCGTAATGCCGAAAAGTCCCTCGAAGTGCGGAATGCCTTCGCTAAACGATTGCAGCGTCTCCATATTCTCAAGGTCGCCGATGTGATGACTGACAAACGCCTGTCTACCCTTGCCAAGACAATACGTATTTTTGAGATGACCACCACATGCCAGTATCGGTTGTGGGCAAGCGAAGACCAGCGTAACCGGCTCAGGGGCGTAGCCACGCGAACGACGCAAGAACTGCTCTCCATTGGCTGCAATGCGCGTTACAGAGTCGTCACAGCGCATATGAATGACGCGATTATGGATAAGCATGCCATCGGCGATGCTCGACAGGCGTTGCAACGCATCCTCATCACGGTAGGCTATCGGCTCATCGCTCAAGTTGCCGCTTGTCATAACCAATGCTATAGGACGCTCCGAACGGGTAAGTTCGGCAAACGCTGCTAACAACAAATAGTGTTGCGGGGCATAGGGGAGCATGATGCCGAGCGTGTCATAGTTTGGCGCGACTGCTGGCGCGACACGACAATCGTTTCGTTTGCGTAGTAGCACAATGGGGCGACGATACGACTGCAACAGCGTTGCCTCTTCATCACTGATAACGCAGAGTTGTTGTGCCGTCTCAAGATTCGGCACCATCAGAGCGAACGGCTTGGCTTCACGGTGCTTGCAAACGCGGAGCCGTGTCACTGGCTCCGCGTTCAATGCATCACAGGCGAGATGATAGCCGCCAACTCCCTTTACTGCAAGAACGGCTCCATCAGCAAGTTGCTGTGCTGCACTTTCGATAGGGTTGTCGCACTTTATGGGTTGCCCAGTTGCGTTTAGTAGTTGCATCTGTGGTCCACAAACGGGACAGGCGTTAGGTTGAGCGTGGAAACGGCGACTGAGCGGCTCGTCATATTCAGCCTGACACTCTGCACACATGGGAAAGACGCTCATGGTCGTCATAGCGCGATCATAGGGCACGTCTTGAATGATGGTGAAGCGCGGCCCACAGTTGGTGCAGTTGATAAAGGGATAATGGTAACGTCTGTCGGTTGGGTCAAATAGCTCTCCTAGACAATCCGCACAGATAGCAGTATCAGGCGATATCAACGCCTTGCGCTCATTACCAGCTTCGCTATGTACAATGCGAAAATCATTATCACCAATGGCAGGAAGTATTTCAAGATTCAGAGTGTCGATGCGAGCCAGTGGGGGTAGCTTCTCGCTTAGAGCCTGCTGAAAGCTCTCCAACTGGACAAGCGAACCTTCGACCTCGATGGTGACACCCAGACTATCGTTCAACACAAAGCCGCTCAGCCCATAATGCAACGCCTGTCCATAGACGAAAGGTCGGAAGCCTACGCCCTGCACAATGCCCTGAATCAGAATACGCCAGCGTTGTATTGTCGAAACCGTGCTGGATGTCATAATGTTGCCTTTACGGGTTTCTTTTGGTTGGCGAAGGTGAGCAGCCAATCACACCAGATATCGAGACCTTCGCCGCTGCGACTACTTAACTCAAAGATACGCAATTTGGGATTGACGGCGAGGGCGAAGCGTTTCACTGCGTCCATATCGTAATCCACATAGGGTAACAGGTCGATCTTGTTGATTATCATGATCTCGGAGACCGCGAACATGTGTGGGTACTTGGCGGGCTTGTCGTCGCCCTCGGTGGTACTGACGACAACGGCTTTGATATCCTCACCGAGATTCCAGTTGGCAGGACACACGAGGTTGCCGACGTTCTCTATAAAGAGCAGGTCGATAGCGGCAAGGTCGATCTTTTCCATCGCTGCCTGTACCATGTTCGCCTCAAGGTGACAGTTGCCCTGCGTGATAATTTGCACTGTTGGGGCACCAGCCGCCGCGATTCTATCGGCATCCGCCGTTGTCTCGACATCGCCCTCGATGACGCCGATGTTCAAGCGTCCCTGCAAGCGTGCAATCGTCTTTTCTAGTAGTGTCGTTTTACCTGCCCCCGCCGAACTCATCATATTGATGGCGCGAATCGTATGTACGTCTAAGCTCTGTCGCACCTCTTGCGCCTTGCCGTCATTGGCGGCGAGAATGTTCTGTACAATCGGAACCTTTGCCATGTAAAGACCTCGTTATACCGTTTCCATATCCATAATCCGAAATTCTGTGCCCGAAACTACATCGGCATCCCATTTTTCGCAGTTGGGACACTGCAAGATGTGTTGCCGCACGGTGAACTCCTGCGAACAAGAGCGGCACCGCGCACGATGTGGCACCGTGTCGATTCGCAGCTTGGCACCCTCAAGCTGTGGCGTGAAACTGGCGAGCATCTCGAAGGAGAAGCTTAACGAGTCTCCCACCACGCTCATCGCGTCACCCACTTGGATGCGAACACAGGAGACGCGCTCTATGTTGTGCGCCTCGACCTGTGTCATCACCACATCCACAATTTGTTCTGCAATTGCGAGTTCGTGCATGGGCTACATGTTTCGTATACGTAGATAGCGTTGCAGGTCTGGCAACATGAGAATAAAAATAACTCCTCCTATTGCCAGTAGTGCCAAAAATACTGTGCGTAAGTTAATGGTAATCATGATGCTCTTCCTTTCTCTACCGTGCTTCTCTGCTCGGCAGGGTACCAATTCTGAATTAAGGTATCAATCATCTTGACGGCCTCCGCCACCGCCGCCTGAACCGGAGAACTCAAGCCCATCTGCATCTCCTCGTATTCGCCGCTGCTATCGGGTACGGTAGCTTCGCAGCCGACGAGCAACGTATGAATGGGGCGTGCGCCAAGCGTTCTGGCAAAGGCAAGAACCTTCACGGGGTCCATGCTATGTGCATCCATGCCTATTCTGCCAGCTACTGCTCCCTTCCCAGGGTCAAGGTTTGATACATCTGGCTCTATCAGATAGAGCGTTCCGGGCTGACCCCCGCGAGAGACTGTATCAACCAGTACAAGCTCGTCGTAGTCGTCGAGCAGCGTGTACGCCAGCTCCATGCCGCGAATACCGAAATCAACCACCTTTACGCCCTGCGGATACTGTCTGGTTAATAACCGTTGCGCCACTTCGACTCCGAAGCCATCGTCTCCCAGAAAGATGTTGCCGATACAGGCGATAAGAATGTGTTTAGGCGCGTTGTCTACCGACGTTGGAATATGCTCAGGCGCGTTCACGGTGTATCCTCCAGCGGCTCTACCTCTTCTGGAAAGAAATAGAAAAGATGACCCGGCATGATACGGCTCTGCAACTGCATCTGTTCCAGTGCGGGATCGTTATCCGCTGTAATGACGAGGTAGATGCGATTCTCGAAATCCTGCTGAATGACCTCAATCGTGCCCGTCTTGCCATCGAGTAGCGCGTCAAAGGCATCGGCACGCCTTTTTTTAGGGCACATACGAACACGCGTTCCTGCCCTCACCTCTTTCCCTGCGATTGTTATGGATTCAGGCGGCAGGTAATCTTCTCCTGGAAAGCCTGGAAAATCCCAACCTCCACGACGTATCATGCGCTTCCTCCTTCGCTGATGGGACGCATATCCCGAAACGTACCGTGCATTCTCATGAATTGTTCGGGCGTAAGGGCTTCCGTTCGCTCCAGTATCTCGCGTGTATGCTCGTCTTGTCGCATCTGCTCCTTCTCTTCGTCGGTCAATGTTAGGATACGCAGAGAGAGTATTTCGTCGATCTCGCCGCCATCAAACAGTGGACCAGGGCTTTCTGGCGCAATCTGCGGATAGTCATACAGAATGATGGGCGACGATAACATGACATCGCGCTCTCCCTCGTTCCCCACCAACACAGGCCATGTGCGAATGTTTTGACAATTCTTCGCAACAGTTTTGAGCTTCTCCGGCGGCTCCAAAAGAGAGAGAAAGGCACCTTGACGTACATGTAAAATAGTGTGCGTGGAGACGAAGGACTGTAGCAATACGGTGTCACGTCGGCTCATCGCGTCGATTACAGGAGTCGTATTTTCAATCTCGACACTCAGCTTGAAAAGGTCTGTGTCTACTGGCTCGGCTGCCACTAGAAACGCTCCTGCAATGGCCTCTTGCTTCCGAATAACCTCTACCTGTGTTGAGGAGTCCACCATGCGCGTAGCAGGAAATTCGACGGCAATCCGTCGTGGCTGAGAGAGCAAATCCTGCAACGGTACATCTACCGCGCTTACCTCACGCTCGACACCTTCTTGCATTGGCTCGTTAGCAAAGCGACTTGCTAACCATCCCTCATCGACATAAGGTTCTACAGAGTTATCAGCAGGATCAGGTTGCGCGACTGTACGTACAAGCAAGTGCAGAAAGCGCACGCTAATATCGAGAACTATTTCGTCTGCTCGACCCGTCACAAGACATTCAGTATGCATTGTCCACGGCTCTATACCGCCGCTCGCCTCGCTGTACTCTCTTGGATAGACCGCACCAAACGTCCAGCGCGTCCGATTTTTTATCGCCGACTGGCGATACGGATAGAGCAAATAGCCTTCGTAGAGGACAGCATTGGCGATTTCTTTTACTTGCTCTAGCTTCATAACGATACCTCTAGCAGTTTTGCCAAAACCTCTTCCCATGTGAGCAGACCCTGCTTCATCTTGTACTCGTACAACTGGTCAAAGACATCCTTCCGCATGCGAATCCAGGCACTATTGGGAAAGTAGCTCTCTATCACACCTTTCCAGAGCGCAACTGGTAGGCGATAGGTAGCTTCCTTTGACCACGAGATTTGCCCTATCTGTAAATTACCAGCCTCGCCTTTGTAGAAGATAGTTCCGCTAAACAGGAATGTGAGCGGAATCTCTCCATCCTCCAATGCATCGAAGTACTTCGTGCTTACCACCTCAAAGTCGTAGCTACACGGCACTTGCAGTTCGACGACAGTGCTACCTGAGAAGCGTGGTACTCCCGAGGTAACGTTCGTCCATAGAAAGGTGCGTAGCGTCTTACCCCAGCGTTCCGGCTCACCAAACAACTCTTGCAATTTGGCCTTTTCGTCAGCATTGTAGCGACGCTTTGTGACCGAAAGCATAATCTGCGTCTTGAGACTGATGTTTTCGATTTGTTCTTCCGCGTACTCGTTGGCGATACGCATTTTGAAGAGCAGCATGGGCAGAACGCTGTAGGGCGCAACCTCGGCACTGAGAATCTCAAAGCTCAAATCAGGCATGAGTTTCTCCTCTCCAGGGAGTAGGAGCTATGCGTTGAGAAGATAACTGGGTGTTTCCCTCTACAGATATTGCCCGCTTGCGTAGGTTGGCGAAGAAGCTTGCAATCGCTTTCCAAACCTCTTCCCCTCCGCTGAGACCTCTCCATTTGAGGCGAATCAGGCCGACCAGTTCGTAGCAGGTATCTATCGGGACAATATAGTGTTCTCGATAGCTCTCTACTCGATTGATAAGCAATGCCTCCACGTCTGGTTCCAGGTCTTTCAAAATAGCATTGCTGGAAACCAGTTCCTGCCACCCTTCCATGCTGAGCGTTGACTCTATCGCACCTGCTGGACTGGGATAGAAAGCCATAGCGTGGTTTGCCGATGAACTATGAAAGATATACACCATGTTCACCGGAATCGTTAGCTCGTCCCACTGCTCATCCGTCATCTGGAAGTCCGATAAGAGCAGGTAGCGTGATGGCACGAGCCGGTATTTCCCACTGCCAGCGGTGGGATCGCTAAAGAGTATCGAGCAGGGACGGCATACACAGACCAATGTGTTGTGAGAGAGTTCCAGCAAGTGGCGATGATTCTCTGGAATCTCAGCACTACAGAGTTCACATTGTTCTGTCTGTGGACGCATCTCGCGCCTACGTGCGAACTGACGCAATATATCAAGAGAAGCAGGAGAACGATTCCCACCATTGTTATTTGGAAGTTCGGACGACGACATAGCTACTTACCCTATCTTTGCACTACTCAGGTTGTTGTCCTTACGTTTGCGTGGCACAAATGTCACTGGTGTAACCGGTCGTGCTGGAAGTTCAGCAACTCCCTCGACCTCAAGCCCGTTAAGGTCTGGTGCCGCTTTGTTAATGGCCTCCTCAATTGTTGCTTTGAGAGTTATTGTCGAACTAGAGCAACCATTACAACTGCCATCGAGCCGCAGATGAGCGACACCATTCTCAATGCCAATCAACTCGACATTGCCGCCATGCGACTTGAGATAAGGGCGTACTTCGTCCAATGCTTCGAGAACTCGCGTCTCAACATCAACTGGATGGAGTCCATGTAGCAAAAATAGAGAACCCAGTAACTCATCGTTTGCAAAGGTATCGATCAGGGCAAGACCCGATGCTTCTGAATCCGCCGTAAGTTCGAGCATACGTGCCAGCCCTTCGCCATACATGTTCAGGAGTGCCTGAACAAGTTCCTCGGTTGTAGCGCGTACATGGGGGTCATGAAATGCGGCAACCTCCTGAATCAGCGACTCGATACGCTCCGCCTGACGGTGATGTTCCTGCACTTCTGGTTGCATTGCACATTCTCCTCTAA
>CAXUGH010000283.1:5363-7007 GCA_964250365.1 uncultured Ktedonobacteraceae bacterium | reverse complement strand
GTCCACTCACGCGGGTCGTGCTTATGCTTCTCAAGCGTCTTTTTACACCAATCGGGACAGCCTTCTAGCGTGTCATAGTGGGGATTGCGTAGCGCGAAGTTGACGGCAAGCTCGCGCCGCACAATCAATTCTTCGAGGTATGCGGTACGTCCACCTGTGGCGTCGATGCTCGCGCTACCCGTTGCTTCGGGCACATACTGCTCAATGTCCCACGCCAATTGTTGCACGGAGATATGCCCGAAATGCAGGTAGGCCGAGAGTTCGCTGGTCTCCGAAACCTCCGGCAGATTGCGCCGCTCGGCATAGCCAGCAAGCCGCTCCTGAATAAACGTCTGGATGCGCTGCTTGCCCTCGTCCTGTCCCCCATGAAATTGCGCTGATGGTGCAACACTACGGTCTATTGAAAGGCTATCCAGATAGCTTAATGGTTTGGAACCTGCATCTACTGGTGCTTTATGTAGAGGATGTTCTACCTCAATATCGACAACGGGTTGCAGGTAAGTTGGGATGAGCTTTTGAATTTTCGGACGCAACGTTCGCGCCGCCCACTCCTCTTTGGGAAAAAACTTGCTCGGTACCACGACATCGGCATCAACACAGGCGAAGGGAACCTCTAGCTTCTGCTGCACCTCGGCACGCCACGAGCGCGGTGTGCGTAGCTCCGCCTCGTCGCTGATGACTGCCGCGACACTTAGCTCCTGAGTAAGTTTGACAACCTCTTCGGCTGGCTTGCCATGTCGAAGCAGTAGAGGTGTGCCACGCTGCTGCAAATAGCTCGCAGCAACTTCGATACCTTCGAGCATAAAGGTATAATGACGCAGGTTGGCTGCTGGATAGGCTGTCACCACAAACAACACAATCATGGGCAATTTGAGCGCGTTGCCAAGCGCGATAGCGGCGTTGAGCGCGGCGTTATGCTGTCCACGCTGCGAACGTTGCATCCAGTACAACACATACTCGCCATTCTCAGCACACAAACCAGGACGATATATCTTAACACGTTCATTGTCGGCAAAAAATTTTGTAATATCGATCATAGATATCCTCTCTCTATTTTTCTTTATGAGAGACGCAGTGCTATGAAATTTCAGGTTATGTAGTTCCAAAAAGCAAGAGGCGTGGAGCAAACAACACCATTGTCGCTTGCCCCACGCCACCGCTTGGGGGAAACAGGGAGACGAGGATGTCTTCAATCTTCCTGCTGCAGGAATGATGACCGCGAGATTGTCTGAAGCAGCACTGCTACGCATCAGCGACAGGGATATGCTCAACGATAGCTACGAATGGAACCCCATGCTCGACATTCTCTCTATCGGAACCGCCCTGTGTTTTCTGACCGGAGTACCGCTCAACACGACAATTGGCACCTCCACGATCATCATTTCCAACTACACACAGTATACACAACCCTCCTTTATTCTCTATTTCTTTCTGCTTCACTGACTATTACAAAAAAAATTCGCTCAACTGGCTCTTAGCGTGCTTTCCGCGCACCCGATAAGATTGGACAGTCCTATAAACGGATATTATAGAGAAGAATTCGTGTAAGTCTTACATAAGACAAAGAGAAATTAATTGGGAAAAACCAGGAGTGGGGGGGATTAATGATGGGGGGGTGTTTTTGAGTGGGTGGTTTGTGTATAT
>CAXUGH010000283.1:0-5353 GCA_964250365.1 uncultured Ktedonobacteraceae bacterium | reverse complement strand
CCATAATAGCGACGGGTCGCTATTATGGCACTCCTGGTTTTTCCCAATTTCAATAAATGTTTATAGAACGCGTGTAGGTGTGATACGAATACCTTGACTGAACTGAGCCGCCATCTGCTCTGGCGTAGAGCCTAGATCATTCTTTATAGAATCGCCATATTTCTGCACATATGCTTGCAGCGTCGCGGAAATATCGCCTTGGGGAAGTAATTGCGCTGTTCCTTCGATAGTAACTGGATCGTTACCATTGTTCGTGTTGTCGAGTCCTAGCAGCACATTGGAGTTGTGTCGAATATTGACTACCTTCTGATTCTTGGGGCGACTGAAGATGAGAATAGTCTCACCGTCCCAGAGGAACCAGACCACAACCGCATGGGGACGATTGTCGGGGCGCACAGAATTGAGCCAGATAACAAAATCATTGCGTAAACGCTGGTCGATGTGTGCATGACGCTCCTGCGTCAAATCGAGTATTGATGCCATCGTCTTGTTGCTCCTTTTGATGTCCTTGCTTTAGATGAAATAGGTCTTTGTCACCTGACTTCTATAACAGATGGGGCAAGCTTTTTCATTCCTTCAAGCACATCTGTATCAACGTGAATATGCTACAATCCCCAACGTTCTCGTAACCGTCGCTCAAATGGCGCGAACACAAAACTGTCAATCGCCACACCCAGAACAATGATGACCACCATCACCGCCATCAATTGCGCCACATCGTTGAGGTCACGGGCGTTTTGTAGTAGATTGCCAAGACTGAGTGAGAAAAAAAGCAGTTCGCCAGCCATGAGAGAACGCCATGCAAAAGACCATCCCTGCTTCAAACCACTCAAAATTGTTGGTAGTGCCGCTGGAAAAATGACCTGCGTATACAGGGCGATGTTGCGCGTCCCTAACGTTCGCGCTGCTTTAAGGTAGAGCGGAGAGGTGTTTTTTACGCCTGCATCGACGCCCAACGTGATCGAGAATACCGCGCCCATTACAACAACAAAGATGACCGCTTGCTCGTTTAATCCTAACCAGAGAATGGCAAGTGGAAGCCAGCACACACTCGGCAATGCCTGTAGGCCAAGTACCAGCGAACCTAGCGTCTGTTCCAGGAAACGAACACGTCCGATGAGTATGCCAAGTAGCACGCCGATTACCAGTGAGATAGCGTAGCCAATCGCAAGCCGCTTCAAACTAACTAATGCCGCGTTAATAAAAAGCCCCTGCACAATGCCACTCACTAAAGAGTTTAGTACATCAAGTGGGGCTGGAAACACATAATCAGGCCAAATTCTGCCGTGTGCAAGCAAGTCCCATAATACAAAGAATGCTAGGTAAAAAAGAATACGACGAAACCATGTTGTACGTGTAATGCCGACAAAGCGGTTTGTTGGCAGCGATGTCGCTCTAGCCATGAATCTCTCCTCGCTCATGTTCGTCGATGGACGCTTTTAACGCGCTCAAAATTTCGGTAGCCTGATCGACCAGATCATGGTCTTCGAGCGAGCGTGGACGTGGCAGATTGACGCGAAACTCATGTGTGATACGTCCTGGTCGCGGCGAAAAGACGAGTACACGGTCGCCAAGCGCAACCGCCTCGCGTACATTATGCGTAACGAACAGCACCGTCTTGCGCGTCTGCCGCCATATATTCTCTACTTCGGTCTGTAACAAATCACGCGTCAAGGCATCGAGTGCCCCAAATGGCTCATCCATCAGCAGAATAGGTGGGTCAACGGCAAGCGCACGCGCAATGGCGACGCGCTGACGCATACCACCCGAAAGCTGATGCACGTAGCTGCGCTCGAAGCCTTGCAGATGCACAAGTTCGATGTAGTGCCGCGCCAATTCCGCACGCCTTTTCGCCGGAATCCCTGCTTGCCGCAAACCAAACTCCACGTTACGCTGCACGTCGAGCCACGGAAAAAGGGCTGCCTCTTGAAAGAGCAGGACGCGATCAATACCAGGAGTATGCACCTCGTGCCCATTCGCCTGTATCGTCCCTGTACTCGCCGCCTCCAAACCGGCAATAATGCTGAGTAGCGTAGATTTACCACAACCACTCGGTCCAAGCAGACATACAAACTCACCTGCCGCCACGTCCAGGTCGATTGGACGAAGGGCAGTAAGTAACTGCCCACCGCGCCCAACAAAGGTTTTGCTCACGCCCGATACCTGTAGCGGCACACCAGCAGCATGCGCGTTGTTCAGTTCGACATCTTGCGGAACATCAGCGATTTCTACGATTTGTTGTTCTGACATAAACTGTCCTTCCGCTACTAACTGATTGATCTTCTTCCATATTTCGTAGGGACCAGATTTATCGCGTCCGTCGTGCGATTTATCGCATATAATTTGTTCGCTCACCTATAGCCGATAAATCGGCGTCGGACGCGATAAATCTGGTCCCTACGAAGGGTGGTTGTATCTGAATCTCATGCGATAAATCGCACGGTGGACGCCGTAAACGTAGTCCCTACGAAGGGTGGTTGACAACGCTTTACGAGCTTGCGACGGTTGCCAGACCCTTAGACGAAAGCACCTGATTTAGCGGTCCCAAGTTATAGATGCCACTCAAATCGGGCTTGCTGTTGCCTAAAAATCCTAGCGCGTAGGCTCTATCAGCGGACTCAGTAATCGTTGTAGCCAGCGGATCATACGTCACATCGACGTTGGCAAAGGCTGAATCTATCTCCTTCGCCGGAAAACCTTTGCCTGTGAGCCGCTTTATCTCGCTATTGATGATGCTCTTCGCGCTTGCCGCGTTGCTCTGAATGTACTGCACTGTTTCTACATGCGCTTGCAGAAACTTTGCGACGAGGTCGGGATGTTGGTCGAGGAATTTTTTGCTGACAATGATATTTGTTGTATCGAAGTGTCCATTGGGCCAGAGCGAGCGTTCATCGACAAAAATCTGCCCCTTGCCTTCGACGATAAGCCGTGTTGCCCAGGGTTCAGGCACCCATGCTCCATCGACTTTGCCCGATTTGAAGAGCGTCAAGATGTTCGGGTTATCAGTCGGCACAATCTGCACATTTCCACCCTTTTCGGTCGTTTGCAAATGATGCTGTTGCAGGTAGTAGCGCAGGGCGACATCCTGTGTGCCGCCAAGTTGCGGCGTAGCGAACTTCTTGCCAGCGAGATCGGCGGCTGTCTTGATGTTCGCCTCTGGTCGTACAATAAAGAGCGCACCACCACTCGAAGCTCCCGCGATAATACGTAGTGCCTCGCCTTTGCTCTTCACATATCCATTGATGGCGGGATTGGGACCAACATAGCCGATATCGACTTCGTTAGCGAACAAAGCCTCAACCAATGCGGGACCAGCATTGAATATCTTAGGGTCCAGCTTCACCTTAGACCCCAGTGCATTCTTGAAGGTTCCTCGCGCCACTCCAACCAGCGCGGCAGCATGTGTTATGTTGGGAAAGTAGCCCAACCGCACATCTACTGTACCGCCATTGCTTCCCGAATCTGATGTGCCACAGGCAGCAAGCGTTAATGCAAGCAGCATTGCAGGTACGAAGAGACGGAAAATGCGAAATAATACCGTTTTCATCGAATATTCTCCTATGTACGGGTCTGATTTATCACACCCTCATCACCATACACATCGGTTTCAGGGCGTTATGAATAATTGCCCTTACCAGCAAACAAAATTTCGGAATCAATATATTCTTGCTCTACCAGGAAGGCGAGAATGCGCTCCGCGCTCTCTTCGGGCGTCTCTTTATCGGTCTCGATGACCAGTTCGGGCTGTTCTGGTTCCTCGTAGGGGTCGTCAACGCCGGTAAAGTTTTTCATCTTTCCCTCGGCAACCAGTTTGTAGAGACCCTTGACATCGCGCTCCTGGCATACTTCAAGTGGACATTTGACGTAGACCTCGACAAAGTTGCCGATTTCATGCCGCGCCCATTCGCGTGCCTCACGATAAGGTGAGATGGCGGCGGAGATACAAATCACGCCGTTGCGCGTCAACAAGCTACATACAAAGGCGATGCGCTTGATGTTGGTGTCGCGGTCTTCTCGACTGAAGCCAAGCCCCTTGCTGAGATGTGTGCGGACAACATCACCATCGAGTACCTCAACCTTGACATCATGCTGCTTGAGGCGTTGCTCTAAGAGATGTGCCAGCGTACTTTTACCCGCGCCAGAGAGTCCAGTGAACCAGATTGTGCAGCCTACAGACATGTATAACGTATCCTTCCTTACATTAAAGAACCAAAGCCTCATACAAACGCCATTCAGGATCGAGATCAATCACTGCGGATGATTTCGTTCCCGAACGTCCACTACGTAGCAGCACACGCGAGTTTTTGCCATCGACGAGAACCCAGCGGTCATATTTGCGGCTATATTGACCGTCCTGCAACCAGCTTGTCTCGGCGTTTATCTCTTCCTCGACATGGCCTGCATTGCCATGTAGGTGTACAAGCAGTGCGCGACCATGCACGGTATCGGCAACGGTGAAATGTTCGGCGTCCAACACACGAATCGCATGTGGATGATCGAGACCCTCTAGTACAGGTTGCCAGTTGCCCGTTTTGCGCTCGATGACAATAACCATACCTTGATGAAAGAGCGAAGCCAGGATTCTGCCATCAGGTAACTCCACCGCCGAATTGACATGTGTGGTCTGGCTCAAAGTACCGTACTTGATGCTACGGTGGTCGGCTTCTTTGTCAAGCACACGTAACTGACCATTGGGGGTATGTTCAAATCCGTGATCCGTGGCCCACCATTGCCACAGGATATCTCCCGCGCGGTTACACTCCACCAACAGGTCTAGCCCAGTACTTGCCACGAGATAGCCGTTTTGTGTGCGCGAAAGCGAATGTAAAGCGTTGAAGAGCGGTGAGGTAACAACGTCGTGTTGTATATGGTTGAGGTCATCATCGACTTCATGTATGCTGGCAAACGTGGTAACAAATACACCACGCCCAGAGGCAACCATGCCAGCCGCCATCTTGAGTTCGGCACTCTTCTCAGGCTCCTCTTCGAGTAAGACGAGCTGACCGCCTGGGTCCTCCTCTGGTTTTTGATAGCTTCCCAACACAGTAAGAGGACATGCAATCTCCTGACGTGTCTTATTCCAGTGCTGCTTGAAAGTCGAATGTCTCGTCGAGATACAACTGAGGAGTAGTTTCATCGGTACGAAAAAAGCCCTTTCTTCCTTCTTCCAACAATTCATAACTTCAAGTTATATGAAAATGTTGTAGAGGCTCTGAACGCTTGTAGCAGTTGCAAACGCTGTAGCACAAGCGATATACTGCTGAAGCAGGAGCGTTTCTATCTTCTGCAATTCACAGTACCATATATTTGTCATTATTTCAAGTTATATCAATCATTCCATATAGTTATGACC
>CAXUGH010000282.1:0-7044 GCA_964250365.1 uncultured Ktedonobacteraceae bacterium | reverse complement strand
GTGTGGACGTGCAATACGCCAACTCCACCAGCGGGACACCGGTCCAGCTCTACGACTGCAATGGCACCAATGCCCAGAACTGGACGGTTGCGTCCAACGGCACGGTGCAGGCGCTCGGGAAATGCCTGGACATCATCGGCAATGGCACCGCTCCAGGTACCAAAGTCCAGTTGTGGGACTGTAACGGCGTTGGTGGTCAGCGGTGGATGCCCCAACCCGACGGCTCCCTGCTCAATCCCCAGTCCGGCATCTGTCTGGAAGATCCTGGAGGCAATACCGCAAATAGCACGCAGTTACAGATTTGGACCTGCAACAATCTCTGGCCTCAGGTCTATCAGCTTCCCGGTCAGCCTCTCAAAGGTGCCATCGGTGCGCCTGGGGGCAAATGCGTGGATGTTCAAAATACCAACGCCACCAGTGGGACGCCGGTTCAGCTCTACGACTGCAATGGCACCAATGCTCAAAATTGGACGGTTGCGTCCAATGGCACGTTGCAGGCACTGGGCAAGTGCCTGGATATCATCGGGGATGGGACAGCACCAGGTAGCAAGCTTGAACTCTGGGACTGCAATGGTGTCGGTGGTCAGCAGTGGGTCCCCCAGGCCAATGGCTCCCTGCTCAACCCTCAATCGGGCAACTGCCTGGACGATCCGGGTGGTAATACGAACGATGGCACGCAATTGCAAATCTGGACCTGCAACAATCTCTCGCCCCAGGTCTATCAACTGCCCTAAATTTTAGGAATGAAAATGTAGGGGAGACCCGATAGGCGTTCACGTAAATGATCAATGGAAACCAGGGCGTTCCCCTTGCGGGCGCCCTGGTTTCCATTGATACATTTATGATTATGGATATATAAGTACACAAGAAAGCTAGCAATTTAGTAAGAAATATTGTAATAAAATACATGATAGTATATACTTATAAAAGGTACATTATTACACAATAATTTTGAATGGGGGTATGGTAATGAAGACACCTTGCAGCGTATTTTGCTGCTATGCCCACGAAGATGAAGAATACTTGAGAATGCTCAAACAGCATTTGATATCATTGCAACATAATATCAATACGATCTGATATAGATATCAGTCCAGGAACGGTGTGGGAGCAGGATATCCGTGAACACCTGGAAACAGCACACATTATTCTCCTTCTCATCAGTCCCAGTTTTGTGGCGTCAGAGTACTGTTTTGATAAAGAACTGCGTCAGGCTTTAACACGGCATGAGCAAGGAACGGCGCGTGTCGTTCCTATCATCATTCGTCCGACGTATTGGCGAGATTTGCCTTTCAGTAAGTTACAAGCCTTACCCAAAAATGCACTACCTGTTTTGAACTGGCAGAATAAGGACAATGCATTTGTTGATGTTACGGATGGGGTTTACAAAATTGTCCAAGAGTTGACAGGAAATACGAACACTAATTCCTCTTTCTTGGACGCGCAGGAGCAGGCAGCACGAGAAGTTCAAGCAGCTTCTAAGAGTGGAGAAGGGTATGTTACTCATACCACAACCAACAATAGCAACATGACCTTTAATGCTCCCGTCAGCGGTGGTGCTTTCGGTCCTGTGGGTCGTGATTACGTCAATGAGCAACACATCCATATGGGTACTCAGAAGGACGGCATACGATCCTTAGAGAAAGGATCAAAAGCATTGTGGGATGGGAATTATCAGACTGCTAACGAGGAGTTAGGTATCGCTATCGACGATCTCAAGGAAAAAAATAGACATAGAGAAGCTGCTCAGGCATGCTATTTTTTAGCATTAGCCTTGTTAAGAGGAGAGTTACCCCGTACTAAAGGAGCCACAATAATGCGCTCCATTGAAGCGCAAATGAATGACGCGATCAGCCTGAATCCCTCTTGTGCATCCTACTATCGAATACTTGCTTGCATCAAAAGAGATGTGTTTGAGCATATTAAGGTACTCCGTCGCTCAGACGAAGACATGCGTCTCTTAGAGAGCAAGGGAGCCTCTTTACCTCGGTGTGCAGACGACGATAAAAATGAGGAATATTTTCATCACTGTCAACCACGTTTACTGCTATAGCATTCGCGCAGCTTTCTAGCAAAGAAAAAGTACAATCCTGGCCTTTTGGCATTGTTCGCTTCAGTTTTTATAAAGGAGAAAGAAATTGCAGCAGTACCCACAGAACACACAACCGCCGTATTCGCAAAATACCCACCCCCCCTTTTCACAGGATATGCAAGGACAGCAGAGACAACAGTACAAATACAATTTCACCGAGAAACAGATGCGGCGTTATTTCTATCCAGCATCAAAAGTATTCTTATGGATACTTTTAGCGGGAGGAGCCTTTTTAGTTATGGGTGTACTAATAGGCTCTACAATAGGTGCAATGAATGCACTAGTAGGTGCTGGAATAGCAAGTCCTTTTTTCTTTGTAGGCGTACCGTTAGTATGTGTTGGTGGCATTCCTCTTTACATCCATTACACTCAGCGCCCTACTCCTGACCAATATACGGGTTGGGTACTTGAACGCTCTCAGTCACTCTATAAAACAGCCTTTCAAAGATTACATTTGGATGAAAGCCAATGTCAAAGTGTCGTAGAAGTACAGGGTGGCATCTCTTCTCTGCTCCAACTCACAAAAAAATTTCCTGAAAAGGAGATTGTTGTGAAACGAACTCCAAACGGGTTTCGCCATTACAGCATTAACACATCCATGTACATTCTTCTCACAGAAGACGCCATAGCCATCTACTCAGGCTTTATCAATGCACTCAGTCAACACGAACGCTTTGAGGATGCTGGTCGTTACTATTACAAGGATATAACCGCTGTTACTACAAGTGGGCCAGTGTTTCTCTACTGGGATGGAGCATTGGAAAAGGAAATACAAATGCAGGGTTTCCTGGTCAGTGCCAATAACGGAGATGTAGTTGGTACAGATTACGCGACTCGGGTCATATTACGAGATGGAGAGAAGAGAGAGCGACTTCAAGGCGTTGATGAGGTTGTACCTGCACTCCTTCACTTCCTACAAGATCATAAAGCTAGTCTCGTTGCTGCTAGTGTAGCTGCAAGAAATATTCGATAGCACATAAGAAAACATATTCATCAGGAAATTGCATTGCTCAATTTCCTGATGAATATGTTTTCTGAAATTTATTTCGCAAAAATAAGTCGTATTAAAGATAACGAACCGGCTACGTATGCATAAACACTACATCATGCTCATACCGCGCCGTCTCCCAATCCACCACATCCGCCAACGCCCGTCGAAATTCCTCTAATTCGCGTTCGCGTTCGTCTTCGTCAGGCATCACACTGCTACGCCAGATCAGCACAATCTCTATGCTCTGTGGTGCCTGCTCTTTGCCTGCGATATAGCGTATCACCGTGCCAGGGAAGAGGTAACGTTCGCTCTGCCGCATCGACTCGAACTGCTCGAACAACCGCGCCTGTTGTCCCGCCTGCACATTCACCGTGATAGCGGTTCGCAATAACGTATTGTCTTTTGGAGAGATGCGCCATTTGGGGATGCTTGTGCGTGGACGCCCTGAAATCTTTGGCTTAAAATTTTTTACAGCATCTACTGGAATCAAAATCACATCAGAGACACGCACGGCAGGAATGCGTCCCTCTGCAACATATTCATGTACGCTTGTATATGAGAGGCCGAGCATTTTAGCGGCCTCTTTGATAGAAACATATCCTTGAAGATCGGGAAGGCTAACTTCATCACTCATTCTTTTAGATTATGTCCAACAAACCTTTTTGACTATTTTTATTGAAAACACCTTTTACAAAAGGTGTTTTGTGTGTTATAATTTTTTTACATCGGCAGAAACAGTCATGCTATACAGCTATCGAAGGATTGGGTACAATGAATGAAGAGATCATGTCGGTGACGGAGCTACGCACGATGCTGGGCAGAGATGAGGAGATGGGCTACGATGCGCCGTTTGCCGCCTTTACGTGGGCGCAATGGCTCGATATGCAGGCGAAAATGCTGGCCTGCTTCGCCCGCTATCAACGCGCCATTTCTAATCGACAGCCGCAACAGGCTCTGTTGATTGTCCTAGAGATGCAAGAGGTTACGGCGGAGCTACACAAAGAAGCTTGCACCTGGATTGGCTCAAAAGAACGGGAAATGTAGGGGGAAACGATGAACATTCCCTTTGTTATCGACAATCAGCAGCACACGATGAGCGAGGTGCTGAATATCTTGTTGGCGCAGCATGCAGGTCATTCGCTCGATATCGCCACCGCGTATTTCAATGTCGGCGGCTGGCAATTGCTGCACGAACACCTCGGCGCGATGGGCAGCTTTCGCCTCTTGTTGGGCGATGAGCCAGAGGTGGGCAGCGACCTGGGATTGCGCGAGGTCGGGGCGCGACCCGTCAAAGGGCTGATTCGTGATCTCGCCAATGCCAACTATAGTGAGCAGACGCTGCGCCTCGTCGAAGACCTGACCGCGTTTCTGCGCCAGGAACAGGTGCAGGTGCGACTCTATACCAAAGGGTTTTTGCATGCCAAGACCTACCTGTTCTATAGCGGTGGTGGCTTTGACCGTTTCCAGCCCGTTGCCGCCATCGTCGGCTCCTCCAATTTCACACGCGCCGGTCTGCTCTCCAACAAGGAACTCAACCTTGTGCATCGCGCCAATCTTGCCGCCGACGAGGTGGCACCGGAGCGCGTCAACGGCATCCTCGACAAGCCCGAACGTACCCAATTGGGGCACATTCCCGATGCCGACCGCACCCTTGCCGCCAACCTCCCCGGTGTGCTTGCCATCGACGCCCTTACCTCCTGGTACGAGCAGCAGTGGGAACTTGCCCGCGACTTCAAGGATGACTTGATCGACCTGCTCGACGCCTCCAAATTCGGGCGCAAAGCCTACACGCCCTATCAGGTCTACCTCAAAGCCATCTACGACTATTTCCGCGACGACCTCGACGAAGAAGACCTCAACGTCGGTCGCTCCATCGTCGAACTCAGCGAGTTCCAGGACGATGCTGTCAAGAAGGCGCGGCGTCTGCTCCTGCGCTATGACGGCGTGATGATAGCCGATAGCGTCGGCCTCGGCAAGACGTGGATCGGTAAAAAGCTCTTGGAGGACTACGCCTATCACAAACGCTATCACGCTGTTGTGGTCTGTCCCGCCGCTCTGCAGAAGATGTGGCATGACGAGTTACGTAGTGCAGGTATTGCCGCCACGATTGTCACGCAAGAGGTGTTGGGGCGCGAGGGCTACGATATCAGCGACGTGCAATTCGCCGATGTGTTTCTGGTGGACGAGAGCCACAACTTCCGCAACCGCAACACGCAACGCTACGAGAACCTCGAACGCATGCTTGCCGCCACCAATCGGCGCGGCAAAATCAGCGGAGAGCGCAAAAAGCTCATTCTGCTCACCGCCACGGCCATCAACAACAGCGTCTTCGACCTCTACAACCAGCTCAATCTCATCACAGGCGGCGACCGCAACTATTTCACCGCCGCCGGTATCGGCGACCTGCAACGCTATTTCATCTCCGCCCGTCGCGTCAAGGGACCGCCGGAGGCAGGTATCGCCCTCTTCAACATTCTCGAAGAGATCGTCATTCGCCGCACTCGTCCCTTCATCAAGGAGGCATATCCCAACGCCACCATTCAGGGCAAGCTAATTCACTGGCCCGAACGCGTCCTGCACACAGTGCGCTACAACCTGGAAGACACCTATAGTGGCATCTATGACCGCATCGTCAGCAATGTTGGCAACCTGACACTTGCTCCCTATCGCCTGGAACTCTATAAGAAAAAGGGCGTGTCGCGTGACCAGTTCGAGGAGGGGCGCGAAGAGGCACTCGTCGGCATCTTCAAGAGTCGCTACCTTAAACGTTTCGAGAGCAGCATCGACGCCTTCCGTATCAGTGTGCGCCGTGCCCTAGAGTTCCTGGAAACCTTCGAGAGCTACATCCTCGACGGCAAAATTCTCGACAGCACCAGCTTTCAAAAGGCACTGCGTTTCCTCTCGCAAGAGGACGAAGAGGACGACGCAACTCCCCCCGGTTCACGCTCCGACGCTTTGGATGCTCATAGCGAGGCGCGGCAGTTCCTCGACACGCTGCCCACGCTCGATAGCTCGCTCTACGACCTCAAGCGACTGCACAACGACCTACGCAACGATGTCAACGCGCTGCGTTCAATCTGGCATGCCATCGAGCCAATGACGCCCGAACGAGACGCCAAACTCTCCACGCTCAAACAGCAACTCGCGGGCGATCTCAAAGGGCAAAAGGTGCTGATTTTCACCTCCTATAAAGACACGGCGCGATACCTCTATCGGCAGTTAAGTAGTGAGAATAGCACGGCGCAAGCATGGCGCGAGACCGCAGGCAATCCCACGATTAGGCGCATGGATAGCGGCACCGACACCAAAGAGCGGGCGCGGCTCGTTGCCCTGTTCGCACCTTCCGCCAACCACAAACCCGACCTCGCAGGAAGCGATGAAGAGATCGACATCATGATTTCGACGGATGTACTGTCTGAAGGGCAGAACCTGCAAGATTGTGGCGTTCTCATCAACTACGACCTGCACTGGAATCCGACACGTATGGTGCAACGAGCGGGACGTATCGACCGCATCGGCACGCATTTCGCGCAACTCCGCATTCTCAACATGTTTCCCGAAGATGGCCTGGAAAAACTGCTCGGCCTCGTCGAAAGCCTGTCCCAAAAGATCGCCGACATCGACCGCAACGGTCTGCTCGACGCCAGCATTCTCGGTGAAGTCGTGCATCCCCAGAACTTCAACACACTGCGCCGCATTCAGGCCGAAGATGGTAGCGTCATCGAAGAGCAGGAACGCTTCATGGACCTCGTAAGTAGCGAGTTCCTGCTACAAAGCCTCAAGAACTTGCTCAACACAGGCATCCGTGACACCCTGGAAAACCTGCCCGACGGTATCCACAGCGGCCTCGCGCGACAAGGAGCCAAAGGCGTCTTCTTCGCCTTCTCCGCCCAGGACAAACCGCGCAACCCCCGCGAAAATGTAGGGGAGGGCAAGGAGACCGCAAGGGTCTCCCCTACAC
>CAXUGH010000281.1:0-7047 GCA_964250365.1 uncultured Ktedonobacteraceae bacterium | reverse complement strand
GCGGGCTTCTCATTTCCACTCGTTGGACCTTTTGTTGCACTCAAAGACATTGTACGCTCACCTCACACGAGTTTTGTAGTGGCGCACACCCTGCTTGACTTTAGTGCCCTTGTTCTCTTCGTCGTATTGCTTGTGTTGTGTTTCTTTGGTCCCGAACGTCTGGCTCGTAATCAATGGACGTTTGCGTTGTTCGGCGTGTTGTTGCTCCTCTATGCGCTCTGCTTTCCAGGAAGTGCCGCCGCGCATGGTTCGCCATATGATGCATTACCTTCGATGCAACGGCTTGTGCTGGTTCTCTTCCCCGGCTTTATTCTGCTGGCATGCCTCGGACGCCGCGCGTGGTTTCATTCAAGCTACCTCTTACTGGCCTTGCCTCTGTTCGCGTTTTTCGTGCTGCAATTTATCACGGGACACTGGATAGTGTAGTTATACAGTTCGCTGCATCGTTCTTTTTTTCTTCCGCTTTTTTGTAGTTGTACGAACCTGTCGTTTGACAACAGGCGGCTCGTACTCTTTGTAGATGCGCTTGCCAATTTTCCAGCCACCGTAGCCACCTGCAATAGTGCCTAATGCAATGATGGGCACAGTTGCGAAACTAAGTACGCCACCGTTGGAGAGTAGAAGGGAGAGGCCGAGGATGAGCAGGACGGTGAGGAAGAGGCCGACGACGGTGCCGAGACAACAGCCGAGAGGTCCACCATTGGTCTCACCCTGTGCCTCTGGTGGTAGCTCTGTCTCGCCTGTAACGGGAGATGGAGTCGTGGGAAGAGCAGGTTGTCCCTCCACAACTGGTAGTGCTGCTTCTTCGCCGATAATAGGGGTTGTAGCTGCGATTATCTCCTCTTGAGAAGAGATTTGTGTCTCCTCTGAAGGTGTAGCGTGTGAGTCGTCGGATTGGTCTGGAAACATGATATGTTTGCTCTCTTTATGCTTAGAATGTTCCGAATTGGCGGTCTCCGGCGTCGCCTAGTCCTGGCACGATATAGCCGACATCGTTCAGGCGTTCGTCGAGGGCGGCGATATAGAGGTCGATGTCGGGATGCTCCTGCGTCAACTTGAGGACGCCATATGGTGCGGCAATAATGCCGATATACGAGATACGCGGTATCTTGCGTTGCTTGAGAATATTGATGGCGTCAATTGCGGAGCCGCCCGTCGCTAGCATCGGATCAACGGCGTAACACACCTGCATGTCAACTGTGTGTGGCAAGCGATTATAATACTCCTGCGCTTGCAATGTGCGCTCATCACGCCGCAAGCCGAGATGCCAGATTTGCGCGTCTGGAATCACCTCACGAAAGCCCTCCGCGAGACCGAGGCCAGCACGTAAAATAGGTGTGATGCCGATGCCACCGGCGAGACACTGCCCATCAGTTGGCATCAAGGGCGTTTCAATCTCGCACTTTTCCAGTGCCAACGTTGAGGTAGCTTCGTAAGCTAATAAAGCTCCAATCTCTTTAACGAGACGGTAAAAGTCTGGTGGTTGCGTATTCTTGTCGCGCAAAGATGTCACCTTGTGCGCCATCACAGGGTGCCTCGATATATGGACACGCGGCAGGTCGCGCACCTCGTCGCGCGTTGGCTGTTTCACATCCTGCATTGGTTTGTTTGTGCTGGGCATGATTATCTCTCCTTCGTTCAAGCTCTCAACATGAGATTGTACCAGAGATGGGAAGAGAGTGCCACTGCAAAGACGAAATTTTAACAAGGTTAGGGTTTGCCTTTTTATAATGATATACTATTGCAAAGAGTTGAAAAAGGAGCGAAACCACTAGTGCCTATTTTACAATCTATGCCTCCCATTGTGATTGATACATCTGTATTAGTTGAATTTGGTAAAGTGTGGTACAGCAATGGACAATCCCTCAGTAGAACTCCACCTTACTCTTCTGGAGATTTAGGCAAGCTGTTTGATAACGCTGTGGGGCAGACGTTAGCTGTAATGCTTGGTGATATTCCTGTAAATAGAATTACCGATTATAATACGCTCATCCCCTCACAGCCCAATTGTGTTGAAGTTGGACCTGTCCGCGTTATTGGCGGCGTCCGTCCTCAGAATTTCGATGTTGGTTATCGACCTGATGGCATACGAATTGCATTCGACTCCAAGACATTGAATGATGCAAAGAGCGTGGGAAAAAATTGGCAAAACATGGTCAACGATTTAGCTACTGAAGCTACGACCGTTCATAGCCGCTTTCCACATGCGGTAGTTGCATTTATGGTAGTTATTCCAGAGCCTTGTGCTTCGGGACCTGTCCGAAAAGCAATTATTGAAACGCTTGAACGCCTGGCACGTCGAAATAATGTTGAAGATGCCACTTACATGGCGGAAGCAATTTCACTCGTGTTCTGGAATCCCGATGATGGAACTATAGATACCTCTTTGCCGAATCCAATGTCGCCGATACGTATCGAAAAGTTCTCTACTCAAATAGAATATACATATGTTAGCCGTTATAAAGGTCTTCCTCCTCACGCGGCAACAGAATAAAAGCCTACTGATCAAATAGAACTTTTGAACTATGCTATTTACTAAGCCAATCCGCTTATGCTAAGATCAAGAGGAATCACTATATCTAATCTGAATGTAATCAATTTTTTAAGGATATTTTCCCCAATGAAAATAGCAGCGACACAACAAAAGCTTCGAGGGGGATATTATACCCCAAAGCCTATCGCCGACTTCCTCGCACATTGGGCAATACAATCTCCACAAGCGAAAATCTTAGAACCTAGTTGTGGCGATGGCGTTCTTATGGAAGCAGCTATTCATGCTCTAATTGAGCTTGGTGCTGATAAAGCCACGACCACAGAACTTATTCGCGGCGTTGAATTTGATCATCAAGAAGCTTTCAAAGCAGCAACAAGAGTACACGCTATAACTGGCTCAACAAGACAAGTAGTATATAACGATGATTTTTTCTCCTATTGTCAAGAGCATCTATCTGATAAACACCTTTTTGATGTTGTGATTGGAAATCCACCTTTTATTCGCTATCAAAATTTTCCTGAAGAACATCGCCGTATAGCTTTTGACCTCATGACACGAGGAGGATTGCACCCTAATCGACTCACTAACTCCTGGGTTCCATTTCTCGTAGCCTCAACCTTCCTGCTGAATGAGCATGGACGCATTGCAATGGTGATTCCTGCTGAATTGCTCCAGGTTAATTATGCGGCAGAGTTAAGACTATTTCTCAGCCAATACTATAGTCGCCTTACACTCATCACGTTCAAAAGGCTTGTGTTTGAGGATATACAACAAGAGGTTGTACTTCTGCTCGGAGAAAAAAATGGCGATGAGCGTACAGGGATTCGGACTCTCGAACTTAATGGAATGGAAGAACTGTCCTCATTTGATCACAATACTATTTTGAATAGTCCCCTAAAAGAGATGGATCATTCATCAGAAAAGTGGACAAGATATTTTCTTGAAGATGAGGAGCTTGAACTTCTTCGTACACTACAAGGAGACCAGAGGCTAACAGTTGCAAGAGATGTTCTTGATGTAGACGTAGGTGTAGTTACAGGGCTGAATGAGTTCTTTGTACTCACTGAACAACAAGTGAAAGAACATAATATTGCACCTTATGCACAGTCTCTTGTTGGACGCTCATTTCAGTTGCAAGGACTGGTATTTTCCAATGCCGACTGGTTATTAAATACGGGAAATCAAACTCCTAGCTTTCTTCTTAACGTTCCAAATGTACCTTTTAGTGAGCTTCCCGATGTACTAAGAAAGTATATAAGCGCAGGTGAGGCAAAGGAAATGCATAAAGGCTATAAATGTCGAATTCGTAATCATTGGTATGCTGTTCCGTCTGTTTGGATTCCCCAAGCTTTTATGCTCCGTCAAGTACATGCATATCCTAAAATCATACTCAACGATGCCGTAACTACCTGTACTGATACTATTCACAGAGTAAAATTTCGCAATGATGCACCTCCTAGACAAGTGGCTGCCGCGTTTATGAACTCCCTTACTTTCGCGTTCGCAGAAGTTATAGGTAGAAGCTACGGTGGTGGAGTGTTAGAACTCGAACCAAACGAAGCTGAAAAGCTTCCAGTTCCTCTTATTGGTTCTGATAAGCTCGATTTAGATATGCTTGATTGCTTTGAGCGTAGAGGGGATATATATGCTATTCTCGATGTGACTGATAAGGTTCTTTTAAGAGAAGGTATGGGTTTGAGCCTCGAAGAAACAAGACAACTTCGTACCATATGGGAAAAGCTGAGAGATAGACGAATCAATCGTAAACATAGTTCAACTAAAGAGAAAATATCAAAGTCAGCAAAATAGCTATCAATCCACCTCTTCAAGTGAGAGTATGTTATACTTTCCCCATGATAATCGGAGCTTGCGAACTAACAATACATCTACCCGATTGCCACTCTCTCAAGGATAAGCGGCAGGTGATTAAATCGGTGATGGCACGGACGCGTAACCAGTTCGAGGTGGCGATTGCCGAGGTGGACGACCAGGACCTGTGGCAGAGCGCGAAGATTGGTGTGAGCTGTGTCAGTAATAGCAAACAGCATGCGCGTGAGATACTTGAGCATGTGCAACGTTATATAGAAGAGACACGTCCCGACGTGATAATCTCGCATGTTGAAATTGATCTGATAAGTTGGTAAATAATCTCTATGTCTTTGAAAATATCTACTATGTCCCCATTGCCTGAGTTCATGTCTTTGCTCGGTGTGCGTGTTGACCGCGTGACGCAGCAACAGGCTATAGAGCGCATCGACTCACTCGTAATTCAGCACAGAAATAGTGCTGAGCCACTCCCCTGTCAGCAGGTGGTGACAGTCAACACTGAGTTTGTGATGATGGCGCAGCAAAATACCATCTTTCGCAATGTCATCAATCACGCCGCCCTCGTTGTTGCTGATGGCATCGGTATCGTATGGGCGACGCACTATATAGGCAGGCCAGCACCCGAACGTATCACGGGTACCGATACGCTCGTTGAACTTGCTAAGCTGAGCGCGACAAGAGGCTACCGACTGTATCTGCTCGGTGCTGCTCAAGGAGTGGCGGAAGAGGCTGCCGAACGTCTACAGCAACTTGCCCCCGATCTACAAATCGCTGGTACCTACGCTGGCTCACCCGCTCCTGTCGAGGAGGATGCGATTATCGAGCGTGTGCGCGAGGCGCAGGCCGATATCCTCTGCGTGGCTTATGGTGCGCCAGCGCAGGAATTGTGGATTGCACGCAATCTTGCCCGTCTCCCTGTCGCGGTGGCAATGGGCGTTGGTGGTGCCTACGATTTTCTATCAGGACGACAACTACGTGCGCCGTTACAGATGCAAAAAATGGGGCTGGAATGGCTCTATCGCTTATATCGTGAACCCTGGCGTCTACGCCGTATGCTGGCAATACCGCGCTTTATGCTCAAGGTCGTACTCGAAGGACGAAAGGGACAAGAAGCATTATGATAGAGAATGAGATACAAAAACCTTTGAGAGACAAGGACGCGCGAGAGGGCGTGACAGGCGAGGGTGTGATAAATCAGGGTGTGATGAATCAGACCCGTACAGCGAGTGTTGAACGTTTACGAACGTTGATTGAAGGGTTCAAGGGCAAGCGTGTGCTAGTGATTGGCGATATGGTGGCGGATCAGTATTTGATTGGTCGTCCGACGCGTATTTCACGCGAGGCTCCTGTGCTGATTCTTGAGTTAGATGAGGAGCGTACAATCCCTGGTGGAGCGAATAATGTCGCGGTGAATGCCCGGTCGCTAGAGGCCGAGGTGTTTATTGCGGGTGTTATTGGCAGCGATGTGCAAGGGGAAAACTTGCGCCATGCGATTGATGCGTTAGGAATGCATTCCGAAGGCTTATTTACTGATACGACACGTCCAACCACGACCAAAACACGCATTATGGCGGGTAGTCCACAGATCGTACAACAGCATATTGTACGTATTGACCGCGTAGATAAATCAGATATTCCCGAACACTGTAAACGCCATATTCTTGACTACATTAAGAAGATACTTCCGGCAATAGACGCGGTGGTGCTTTCGGATTATGAGAATGGCGTGATTAGCCCCGATATTATCGAGGCTTGTATACCGGTGGCGCGAGCATTGAATAAAGTGATTGTCGTCGATTCACACGGCTCGCTCTTCCGCTTTCAAGGCGTGACCGCTCTGACGCCAAATCAGCCAGAGGCTGAGGCGACGTTGAATATGACTATCAAGACGCAGCAAGAATTGGACGAGGCTGGGCAACGTCTTCTACAAGGTAGCAACGCGCAGAGTGTGCTTATCACGCGTGGTAGCGAGGGCATGAGTCTGTTCGAGCAGGGCAAGGTACCTACTCATTTTCCTATTTATCCGTTGCCAGTAGCAAGCGAGATCGTTGATACAAATGGAGCAGGTGATACCGTCGCCGCAACCTTCACGCTCGCGCTTACGGCTGGCGCGACGAAAGCTGAGGCGGCGTATCTTGCGAACGCTGCTGCTGCTCTTGTGGTGCGACGGCTCGGTGCCGCTAGCAACACGCCGGAAGAATTGATACGGATATTAGAAAAATAAATACAATGAACACAAATATAACACTACCGAAATACTATACACGCGAAGAGCTTGCTACAGAAGTTCGCCGTAGGCAACAGGTGGGTGAACGTGGCGTCTTTACCAACGGTTGCTTCGACCTGTTGCACCTTGGGCATGTACGCTATCTACAAGAGGCACGCAGACGCGGTGATTTTCTTGTGCTTGGCTTGAATAGCGATGCCAGTACATGTCGGCTCAAGGGACCCAATCGACCTTATGTGCCAGAGTTGGAACGCGCCGAAATTATGGCTGCCCTTACCTGTATCGACTACGTGACGATTTTCGACGAGCCAACTGCAAGTCCACTTGTGGCCCTACTACAGCCCTCAATCTATATCAAGGGTGGCGACTATGCCAACGATGGGCAAGGCGGTACGCCCGATTTGAGTCGCTTACCAGAGGCAAGAGTGGTGCAGGAGTACGGCGGAAGTGTGCAATTGATACCGTATCTGCCGGGGCATTCGACAACGGCACTGATAGC
>CAXUGH010000280.1:0-7055 GCA_964250365.1 uncultured Ktedonobacteraceae bacterium | reverse complement strand
GTCCAGAAGGTGCCGAAGGTGGTGAGCATGATGCCAACCACAAATTTGAGCGTGCTTTCGGGTACATGCTTTAATGGGGCGCGTACTATCACGCCGAGCAGAATAACAAGGATACCAGCGATCGCGGCACCAATCGCGGCGGAGGTAATGCCGAGTGCTTTATCAGCTACCGCGCTTGTACCAAACGTAATGACGATGAACGCGACCTCAAGCCCTTCGAGCAGGACCGCTTTGTACGACATCGCGATCCCGAATGGCTCGAAGCGTGGCTCCGCCACTTCACCTCGTGCCCGTAGCTCCGCACGCGTGTCTTCGTAAATCGCCTCTTCATCATGAAGAGCTTTTAAGCCGCTATAGCGCAGTATTGCCTTTTTGAGCCACTTGAGGCCAAAGAGAATGAGAATAGTGCCGACGACGAGTCGGAGTACGTTCAACGGCACGTATTGAACGAGCGCAACGCCAAGAGTAGCGATAATAAGAGCAAGCGTAGCAGCGGCAGCTAAAGCACCAACAAGCGAGCTACGCCAGTTGATTGTGACTCCCACAACCAGGACAATAGTAAATGCCTCGACAAATTCAACTGCGGAGGCAAGAAACGCAGCCGTAGCAACAGCCCATTGCATGCGATAGTCTCCTGTTCTGAGCATAACACTTGAGAGCATCTATACCAGATAGATGCTCTTTTAGGTAGTGTATCACACAAGGCGAGGCTGAAACTATCGCTTCGTCGAGATGAGTTGTAACCAGGTACGCGGCACCTCTGTCAAACCTAGCTCTTGCCCTGCTTGATAGACTGCATACTCTAATGCCCTGGCACCTAAAGCAAGCGGCACTCCTGGCAATGCGCCCTCTATGAAGAGCCAGTACTTACCGAGGTCACGCCATGCATCAAGTGACAGCAGCGCATTGTTGCTCGAAACATCAACCTCGCCGAAGCCACTTTCTTGCAAAGCAGCAACGTACTCTTGCGGCGTCATCCACTGCATCGCCATTGCTTTCGCTTCCCGTGAGAGATGTACCTCTGGATACTCTTTCTTGAGCCAACCTACAGCACGGCGCGTCCAGAGCCGATAGAAACGTTCCGTCCCTTCGACGTAGGTTCCTTGATAGAAGGCACTGTTACAGGCAAAAATGCCGTGCGGTGCAAGTATCTGTGCTACGTGTTGAAAGGCATCGCGTTTATCTGGGACAAGGTGAATGGCGTTGCAGAAAAATGCGGCGTCTGCATTCTGCACAACTTTGGGAAGATCGCTCACATCGCCTTGTAGAAACTTCGTCTCCACCTCTGGATAATCGCTTCGCATGGACTTTTCCGCGAGACGAAGTGCTTCCGCGGATGGATCGACGCCGACAATGCACGTATTGGCGAGATGATGGTGCCTCGCCATTTCTTCGGCGATGAGGCGTGATATAGCTCCGGTGCCACAGGCCATATCGACAATAGTTACCTGTGCTCCATCGTTCGATTGCCGTGCAATCAGGTGAGCTACAGTGCGTTGCACAAGTAAACGGTTTACCTGTGTGTAGAATTCATGAGCCGCGAATGGCTCGAACGTAAACTGGTTGGTTTCGTCCGTTTCAATCAAACTCATTTGTCTTTTCTTTCTCATAGAAGAGGGAACATACTTTCTCTTTTAGAGAGAATTTGTCTGCGTTTTGTTTCACGAGTTTCTGGCAAAAATAAAATTCGCTAGACACGCAGTGAGACGCCACCATCAACGCTAATCACCTGTCCAGTGATGTAGGCCGCGTCGGGTGAGCAGAGAAATGCGACTGTTCCCGCAACCTCTTCCGTCGTTCCTGCACGTTTCAGCAAAGGTGCCTCAATGAGAAATTTTTGTTGCTGTTCCGTCAGTGTAGAGGTAAGCTCGGTTTGAATGTAGCCGGGGGCAACCGCGTTGACCGTGATATTGCGACTAGCCATTTCGCGTGCAGTGGTGATTGTGAAGGCGACAATGGCAGCCTTTGATGCGGCATAGTTCGCCTGTCCCGCAGGACCAAGCAGACCAGCGACAGAGCTAATATTGACGATTCTACCCCAGCGTGCCTTCATCATGGGTCGTAGCGCGGCCTTTGTGCAAAGAAATGTGGAACGTAGATTACTGTCCATGACATGTTCAAAGTCAGCAAGCGACATCTGAAGAATCAACTTATCACGCGTGGTGCCAGCGTTATTGACGAGAAGAGTCACGGGACCTAATGCCTCTGTTGCCTCGTTGAAAAGTCGTGTAACCTCTTCCTCCTGGCTTACATCCGCTTGAATCAGCGTACAGCGTCTGCCCAAAGCCTCGATGCTCGTTTTTGTTTCGTTCGCAGCCTCTTTATTACTGCGGTAATTAACAACCACATCCGCCCCTAACCTCGCTAACCGTAACGCGGTTGCCCGTCCAATGCCTTGACCACTTCCTGTTACCAGAGCTATTTTGCCCGCTAATGGCGTTTGCTGTTCGCTTGTCATAAAACACATCCTTGTAAGATTTGTTGCTGTTGTCGTAAGTATATCACCTGCGTTTGTGTTTTTTAGGATAAAGCTTGGAATTGTTTACATCGGAGGGCGTCGTAACGTGCTAGGAGTGGCATCAAGAATATACAGAAAGTGAAAGTATAAACAGAGTGAACAATAAACGTGCGTCAATTGTATGGCCTCTTGTAGTATGTGCAGGGCAGGTGTTCAGCGGAATACGTGCCAAAAGAAACTACTTCTCGTTGGAAGAGATATCGCCTGTTTTAGAAATTCAGAAGGCGCAACACGAAGAATTGCCAGGAATTTCAATCATCGTACCCGCACGCAACGAAGTGACTCATCTCCCGCGTCTCCTAGAGTCGTTGTTGTGTCAAGAGTATCCTCTATATGAAATTATTGTTGTCGATGACGCCTCCACTGATGGAACCGCGACCCTTGTGCAAAGCTACAGCAAAAGGGGGGTACGACTGATTGGCACAGATGGTCCGCCACAGGGATGGACAGGTAAAAATCATGCTTGCTGGATAGGTGCTAATCAAGCAATATATCCCTGGCTCCTATTTGTCGATGCCGATACGAGACTCGCTCCACTTGCGTTGCTTTCGACGATGGATTTTGTGTGTCGGCAAAATGTTTTCGCTCTGTCTCTCTTTCCACGTCAATGTTGCGAGACATTCTGGGAACGTTTACTACTTCCCTTTGCATATCAGCAATATTTTGTTGGTAGTCATGCACGCGCGACAGGAAGAAAAAATGCTTCTGCACTTGCTAATGGGCAATTCTTTCTTGTCAACCGAAATGCATATCAACAGGTTGGCGGACATGCTGCAAATGCAGGGAGCATTGTTGATGATGTTGCGCTGGCAACAAGCCTCAAACAATCTGGTATTATTCCGCTTGCCTGTCGTGGCGAAGAACTCGTCTCGGTAAGAATGTATACAAGTCTCCGACAAATCGTTAATGGCTTCGGCAAGAACAGCTATCCCTATTTGCAGCAATCGCCGTATAGTGGAGTGCAAACCGCTGGCAGCACAGCTTTAGCAGCCTCCGTTGCTGCGTTGTTTGTTGATGCATACAGAGAAAAATCGCGCCGTGTCTTTTTGATTGCTGCACTCACATACGTTGTACAGGTTGTAAACACTCTGTCATGGCTCAAACACTTCCGTATCAATAGCATGTATGCCTTGCTTGCACCGTTTTCAGCATGTGTGTTTCTTCTTATCGCCTTAAACTCGCTCTTACATACCATAACGGGTCGTTCGGTTGCGTGGAAAGGGCGACGCTATGAAAGCACAAATGGAGTTAGCTCGCTCTCACGCGTCGCTCATCGTATACTTCCTCAGAGGAAGTCGTATCAAAATTCTCAGAAGAGCTTGAGTCCGCTTTGCCCGTCGAAAAATGTACATCTTCCAACACGCGCAACGTCTCATCCAAGAGCGATGGCGACCACTCCTCTGGTTCGGAATCATCTGGAAAAATAAGTGGTGTCTCCGGCAATATGCCAGGGAATGATAGAATGGAGGACTTTTGCTCGCTCTCGGTTGCTGCTTCCGGCTCAGGAATGGCGTCTAAACTCTGTGCGCGAATGATATCGTAGTCGCTGGTTGTAGCCTCTTCTGTAGGCGACTTCGATGCTACGGGAGGTGTAGTTAGCACCGATTTGGAAATGATGGGAAGGCGTGTTTGCGTCACATCCTCATCTTCATCAAACTCAGCTACGCTCTTGTCGCTAGGAGTAGTAGCCTCAACTACGCTCTTGTTGCTAGGAGTATCAGCCTCGACTTGTTGCGGTACTACCAAATTTCTTGCCTTTGAGATATCTGCGCCTGAGAAATTCGCATTTTTGATATCCGCGACAAGCATATTTGTATTTGTCAGTAGCGCATTGCTTAAATCAGCACCAACAAGATTTGCGCCGGAGAGGTCAGCATTCGTGAGGTCGGCACCAACGAGGCATGCATACGAGAGATCAGCCATGAAAAGGTTCGCGTTTGTCAACAATGTGCCACGTAGATTTGCGTGGCTTAGATAGCGGCGTGAGAGGTTGCGCCCAGATAAATCCTCTCCTGCAAGCTGAGGAGTTCGCGCTGTATCAGTCGTATCGTTACTGAATGAATTTTCTGTTGAAGGCAAGGATGCATCCTCGACAAACGGCAGGTGTTCAAGTGTATACTCCAGAGTTGTTTGTGCGGTTGCGAATTCGTACTGTTGCTCAAGCGTTTGTACGCGAGCGATATCTTTCTGTTCCCATGCATCCCACTCGTGTTGTACTTGTTGTACCTCTGTCGTCAGCCTTTCTTCTATGGCGTTCATCCGCTTTCTTTGCTGAAGTTCCCATGCCTTTTGCCGTGTCTCCTGCGCGTTTTCCCATCCCTGCTGTTGAATGAGCGTGTTTATCAGATTATGGCGGTATATTCTATAGGCAATAAGTGAAATAACAATGGCAACGACGGCACCAGCAATACCCCCAACCAATAGCGATGCTAACATGCTTTTCTGCTCCCCTAAATATTTTTTATATAGATGTTTTCTACGGTTTAGAACGCGGGAAAAAGAGTGACAGTAACGACCTGCTCCTATGAAAAGAGTGTTTCTAAGATTGAGCGACCTATATTATAGATAACGCTATGAAAAACAAATATGACGACTTAGAGAAGGGGGATGAAAGTCTCTAGCCAATATGTTCTCAATTATAGACGAACAACAACAACTTCGCTATTCTTGTACAAGAAGTACCATAGAGGATATACAAATTATGAGCCAGTATGATCATCCAACCCCAACCTCGTTTCTGCTTGAAGAAGGAGACCGCAAACTCATTCTCTCATGGAGTGACGGTCACGAAAGTATTCACGATTGGGAGACACTGCGCTGGGCATGTCCCTGTGCATGGTGCGCTGGTGAAGGCAACCAGCCTGGAATGCTGCAAAATAAGCAGAGCTTGAGTACCGAAGAGACTACGCTGGTTAATCTGCAACCCGTCGGTCGCTACGGCTTGACGCCTATCTGGGAAGATGGGCACAAGACAGGTATCTACACCTACGAAAAGCTGCGGGCAAGTTGCGAATGTGACGAATGCCGCCGCACACTATTACCCAAAAAGTAATAAATGTTAGCATACTCTCCATGTCTCGTTTTAGAAGGCAAGACGGTATTATGAGTCGCACTCACTGCTTTATGTTTTATCTACGTTGGAAGTGCGGCTAATCTGCTAAAAAATGGAGAAGTATATATGTCTACAAATGGAGTGTCAACCACTACACGTCGCCGTAATATCTATGTTTCGGGACTTGTCATTCGTGTATTTATTGCTCTAGTGATTAGCTGGCTCATCGTAATGGCCTTTTTTATCACAAATGTCGCATCTCACTAGTGTCATAAAGGGCTGAGAACTCATCGAAAGAAAGAGTCCAGCCCTTTATACTAACGCTTGTAATTGAGATAGAATGTTTTTCAGGTCGTTATATCCGCGAATAATTGTGTCTTTACGTCCATGCTGTTGTGCCTCTATAAACGCCCCACCGATAGCCAGTGCTTGATAGACTAGCTTTCTGAACTCTGGTCCTAAACCTTCTGTTACTTGCCCGTATGCCTCCCAGAATGCTTCGGCGCCTTTAGGCTTGTGCCAGTTGAGCAAAAACATAGTCCAGTCCGCCATCGGATCGCCCCACGATCCACGATCAGAATCTAACACCGCAACTATCTGAGGACCGCTTTCCTCATGTTTGAGAAGTATGTTTACTGTCCATAAATCCCCATGCACCAAACGTGGTTGGGTGATTTGATCGAGCAGCTTTGTATAGTTATGTGCAAGTTCAAGAATAGCTCTCATACTTGTTACGTCGAGATTGTACATCTCAATGTCTTGAATGCGCTGCTCTAGCCCATACACAACCGCATCACTCCATTGCGAGAATTGTGGACCAAAGCAAGGTGAGCCGAAAACTTTTCCTTGCACCGAGTGAATTTGTTTGGCAATGTATCCCAACTGCCTGTAGAGCGACGTTTGCTCACTATCCGTCAACTGTCCTTGTATCTGTGCCCAGTTCTCGCCTTCCATGTATGTTTGAAAGAGATAATCGCGATCAAGAATTTGATGCGTAAAATCAACTATGAGCGTCTTTGGCATAAGATGTGCTATGGGAGCAAAATAGGGTTGTAAATAGTGTTCATTGTGCATCAACACTTGATCAGCTAAAGGAATATGAATATCAGCCGCAGGAGCTACACGAAGAACAACAGGGCTTTTCTCGTAAAAGGTGATGAGATAGACATTGTTGAAGCCCCCACTCTCAAACTCTCGAATAGCTTGAATGTGCGTCTTGTCCCCAAATGCTCTTGCACACATACTTTGAATATGAGACAAAGAAACAGGCTTTTGAAAGGCGTCAGGCGCACGCTTAACAACAATGTACTCTACGTTATGCTGCATGCTTAGAAGTCTTTGTCATGCTATCGGCACCAAAGTAGCCATGTTCCGCGCCCATTCTACATTCCTCTCACTATGCTTGCTGCTGCATATATTTCTGAATGTTGTCCCGAAAGTTTTGCCCCACAACTTCTTCGGCCTTATCCTGATCGTCTTTCATGA
>CAXUGH010000279.1:0-7130 GCA_964250365.1 uncultured Ktedonobacteraceae bacterium | reverse complement strand
TCTGACAGCCAAATTTGGCTGTCAGACCCTCTTTTTTATTTCTGTTTCTTTTTTACCCTGTGGGCAATAGAGGCAAAATTGCCTCTTTGAGTTGTTCCGCCATGAGTTCGACCGGCATACTGGCATCGATGACATGGAAATTAAATTCACGCGTCATCTTCTCATATTCGGTGATGAGTTGTGTCTGGTAGTTGACGAAGCTCTCGTAGAGGTCGGCACCGAGGCGCATATCCATGCCCGACTCCCAGTAGTCGAAGCCTCCACGTTGCAGGACGCGGGGAATGAGGTCGTCGAGACCAATTTTGAGGTAGAAGATGGCGTCGGGTTTGAGGGCGAGACCGTAGATAGAGCGTATCCAGTGGCGGTCGGCTCCACGCACAATCGCACGTGCCATCAGCGAATAGATATAGCGGTCAGTGAGAACTACAAAGCCCGCGCGTAGTGCTGGTACAATCTGATTCTCGAAGCGGTCTACGAAGTCCGTTGCATAGAACAAATTCAATGTGATGGGACCAAGTGTATGTCCCTCTTTGGCCTGCTTGAGACCGGAGCCTGCCAGCACCGAACGCGTCATTTCGGTATCGACAACCGCGTAACCACTGCTCTCAAGCCAGGGGCGTAGTAGGCTCAATTGTGTCGAACGCCCAACGCCATCCGTCCCCTCTATGACGATTAGGCGTCCGGGTAGAAGTTCATCGCGCTCTTTGAGATGAATAGCATCAATGCCGTAAAAAGTTAAATTTGACACTGATTCGCGCTCTGTACTAGAGAATGAATGTGTTGCGGATTTTCCTTTACTTTCGTAGCTAGCCGCTGCATACGACCAACTACTGTTGCTGTTTTTCGCCATGTCTATCGCTCATTCTTCTTACTACTATTTTCAACACCGTGTTCTTGCAATTCACGTATCAATCCGGCCTGAGCCGCATCACGCGCCGAAGAATGCAAGCGGCGCACGCCTTCGAGATGCGGCTTGACCAGTTTTCGCATGCGTCTCTGTTGCTCTGGAATAGGCAGCGTCGCATCCATAACCGTCAACCCGAATTCGTCAATCATCGACTCGTATTCGTTGACAATGCGCTGCTGAAACACCTTGAAGCTTTCGTGAGGGTCGGTACTCAAGCCCAGGTCCATACCAGCTTCGTAGTACTTCAACTCGGTACGACCCGTGAGGATGCGACTCAGAGAAACCTCTAGTGGTACTCGATAGTAAAAGGCTATCGTTGGTTTGACCGCGAACTGGTATAACTCGCGTACCCACTCGCGGTCAACGTTGCGTGCCACGTCGCGTGCGAACGCGGTATAGATATAGCGGTCTGCCAGCACAATCGCGCCAGCTTTGAGCGGTGGAATGATGTCATGCTCTGTACGGTCAGCGAAGTCGGTGGAATGAATCAGGCTGAATGTCGTCGGAGTGAGCAACTGCTTCTTTTTGCCCTTACTGGTCGTTTGTTTGACAAGAGCAGAAGAGTTCCACTCACTGAAAAACACGGTGTACCCCTCGCTAATGAGCCATTGTCGCAGAAGGGCTATCTGAGTACTCTTTCCAGAGCCATCGACGCCTTCGACAATGAAGAGCCGTCCAGGATATTGATGCCGTCCATAGGTCTCCATAAAAAAATAGGTCCTTCCACTACTAAGCCAAAAGGAAAGGTGTAAAGGAGATTATCCTTGAATTGCTGAATCTTGTCAAGGGCAATACAGCTTGTTTGTTTTATACAGAATAAGAGATTGTTTGCGTACCTATCCATCTGGCATAGTTTATTGCATATACTGTAGTATAGCGAGGGAGACAAAAAAAGACCTTGCGGCTAGCCGCAAGGTCCACTTACAACAGCCTAATTGAACTTGATACTAATCTTTAAGTTCGTCAATTTCTTCTGGTTCTATCTCTCTACCAAGATGTTGACTAAGCCCTGCTAAAATACGAGCGCGTGTAAGAGGCGAAATTTTCTCGCCCTCTTCAGCGCGTTTGATACTAGAGGGTGATACATCCGCTATAACAGCTAAATCTGGGCGAGATAACCGAGCAATGTTGATACGAAAATCTTCTAACTTCATTAATGACCTCATGTAAAAATTATTGCAATGAGTATAACACAAATGACATTTTCTTACTAGTCTACCCTCTTGAATGGCCCTGAATACTCAAATGAGGTCAGTAGCATTGAAAAATACCAAAGAATACGGTATAGTTACCGTAGGTATTTAGCTAGAAAGGAGACGCCGACAGAGACGCTAGCCCTATGTTCCAGATAGGGCTTAGCCAGTAGGACCGACACCGACCATTTATAGGAAGTCAACACGGTCCCATGTTCATTGTATCATGGGTGCCGTACCAAGCACGAAAGGCTATACCATGAGCAGTATTCGCTCCAACGAAGACAACGACGTTCCCGCTATCCTTGTAGACTACAAACTGCATACCGACGAGCATCCGTTTTGCCCAACCGACCCAAGCTGTTTCTGTCATGAAGACCCTGACCTCATTGCACCTGTTGCCCAGGCGGTCACTGATGGACTCATGACCTCTGAGGAAGCTACCGACTATGTGATGGGGAAAAACTTGCAAGGAGGATGGGAATCATGAGTACCACGACACGACGCTGGACAACTTCCCGTACACGTCCTACCGCCGCCGAACAACGCGCAGCCGCACGCGAACAAGCACTCGCTAAGTGCGCCACAGGAGTACATACCGAAACACCGACCTTTCGACCAGGAGAAAAGGTGTGTCTCATCTGTAGTCGAGTCGTGTACTGTCCCGATTGTCTGTCTGAGAGCCATGTACCGCTATCCCAAGCACAACGCGTGTTCCCTCTTCCCTGTCCAGCCCATCAGCAACGAGAGGTGCAAGCATGAGACAACTTGGCTACGATGTTGAGCTAGAGGATGACGACCTGTACCCGAAGCGTTCCCATAGCACCGCGAGACGCTATCGCTCCGTCGAGGAGCGTGATGCTCAAGCGCAACCACAACAACGCACGGTTACGCACTCTCGTCCACAACAACAGCTTCGCCGATCAAATCACTACGACAACGTGAACGTGTTCGTTCGTCGTACTAGCGCACCACGCACCTCGTCACGCCCACACCCAACTGTCGCACCCAGTCCAGCGCAACCACCACGTCAAACTGTGCGAGAGCAAGACGAGGACGACGAACTGAAAACGGAACCCTTACGTACTCCTACCACCACTGCACCTCCTGCCAAACAGCAGTCGAAGCAACACTGGCGATTGCATTGGCTGGTCCCTGTGGGCGTCGGAATGGTGGCGACTGTACTGCTCGTGTTCCTGCTCTCAGGTCTCCTCAACTGGTGGAACACGACACAGGACGACTGGCACTATGGACGCCCACGTACTGCTCAGTACGACGTGAAAGTTGGGCACAATGACAGCGCACAGCACCCCAGTCACTTCATCGCGCTCAATCTCAACCGCCATATTGAGATTATCGAGTTTCCAGGGGGCGACCCGACCAAAGCCAAAGTCTACCTCGGCCCGACGTTGGTAGGAGATAGGGACGACTTATTGCCTGTCACCCTTGAGTTCAAAGCCTTGAAGTCCGATGGCAAGCTTGACATGATTGTCCATGTGGGTGACAACAAGGTGGTCTTCATCAATGCCAACGGACAGTTTCGTGTTGTGCAACCAGGAGACAACATTACTACTGTGTAGGATAGGACTCGAAGGGGATGCATGCATCCCCTTCGGGGGAACGCATGAGTGAGAGAAAACGATGAACCATCAGTTACCCAACAACATTGACGACATCCTTGCCAGTATCTACCACCAAGATGAAGACGTGTCACCACAACAGGGCGAGAACCAGCTACGCCGTACCCTCAATGTGTTTATTGACGTGGAGGAACAGGAAGACGAGGATTCGCAAGCCCTTCCTCCAACCGTCGAGGGAACACGAGCGAAGGACACTAATAGCACTGTCCCTTTGCCTGATGCTGAGCAGACCGTGCCGCCAACACCGCTTCCCACAACGGAACCACACGAGGCTGCGTCTTTTGTACCATCGCAGAGACGTACATCAATGCGACCACGCCTTCTTATCCTGATGGTGGTATTGGTGGCAGTGCTTGCGACTCTCATTGGTCTCAACATCAGCGTTGTACTGTTGCCCTTGTTCGCGCCCTCGGCAACCGTGACGCTGACGACGACCTCACAGCATCTCACCACGACGGGCATCCTCCAACTGGTGACAAGTGGCATTGCTGACCTAACCAAACATCAAGTGCCAGGGCGAGCATTGCCAGCAGTGACGATGAGTCAACAGAAGACCGTTCCCACAACAGGAACAGCCCATCAGGACGCCACATCCGCACACGGTCTGCTCACGTTCTACAACGGTGCTACGTACTCACAGACGGTGCCAGCAGGAACACTCATCATCGGTGCCGATGGAACGCAGGTGGTGACGGATGCCGATGTGACGATACCTGCTGCCGTGTTTCCGACATTTGGACAGCATAGCGTCATAGCGCATACGGTGGTGACAGGACCACAGGGCAACATTCGAGCAGGGGATATCTACGGCGCGTGTTGTCGTGTCAATGTCTCAGCGGTGAGTAGTGCCTTTACGGGTGGGCAGAATGCCAGAACGTATCAGACCGTCGCACCACAAGACATAGAGGGCGTGGTGAGTAGTGTAAAAACGAGCCTAGCGCAGAGTGTGCAAGCGGCACTGCATACGCAAGTGCAACCAAGTGAAACGCTGGTGACACCACTTGACTGTACACAGCATGTCACCTCTGACTATATGGTAGGCGAAGAAGCACCAATAGTCACGGTGACGATAGATGACACCTGTACAGGCAGTGTCTATGACACTCAGGCGTTTACCGCGATGACCACGCAACAAGCGAACCAAGATGCAATGAGAAGACTCGGAACAGGCTATACGGCAACTGAACTACAGAGTAGCGTCACTCAGGCGACACGTACTGCACATGGCGCGATAGCTTTGCACATTACCAATCGCAGCATATGGGCGTATCGGTACAGTCCAGAGCAAGAGCAACGCATCAAGGCGATGATTGGTGGAATGCGGAAAGACAGAGCCAAAGCAACGGTCCTGCATCTGGTCGGGGTGCAAAGCGCGTCTATCACCCTTACCAACAACGGCACGACCATTCCCACCGATACGGCACACATTCACCTCTTGTTTATCCAGATGTAGCAACAACGAGCGAAAGAGAGAAGAGGATACAATCATGAACAAACGCCAGAGAATACTCAAAGCGATGGCAGAGACCGCACGCGCGGAAACAGCGCAAGGGACAGACCTTCGAGACGTGCGAGAAGCCGTGCGCCAAACGCGCGATGATGCGCTCTCCGCGTGGCGACACGATGTCATCATTGGGGGTGAACAGGAGAGCAAAGACCAGCCCCACGAGCACGATGAGGACACAATGACGGACATCCCGTTCCCTCATGTGACACTTGGCACGACCAAACATATCTTGCTTGATGAGAGCGAGGTTGAGGAGTTTATACGCGGCTTTGACGATGGGTATGAAAGTTCGTACTATGAGACGCCTCACGACAACTGCATGTTGTCCCTATCGCATGTGTTGATGCAGGTGCAAAATAGCTGGAATCACGCTCCCTCACCCGTCTTGTACGCGGGCTTTCTGGTAGGCTGGCTTGCCCTGTTCTTTGAGCAAGAGCAAGGAGAGTTCGCGCGAACACAGGACGTGTCGTCGGTTTCTGTTACAGCGCGTGATGAGTAGCACACAGAGGCGGTGGAAAGGTCTTTGCGGAATGACCAAAGCCGAACAACGCCGTATCGCGCTAGGGGCAGTACGGGTACAGCTTCGCCACATGGGGGTGAGCGTTGACGCATTCACTCCCTTTCGAGACGTACTTGCGGTCCTCGACGACCTCTACCGTGCCGAACCTGAGCTTGTTGCGTCACAGTGGTACGCGAATGCCAGCGAGAACCAAATCACGTTGTCGCGGAGAGAGTGGAAGCAAGCGGTGAAACCGTTCTATGCACGGACGTTGTGGGATGCACTCTAAATGGAAAGGAGAAGCGAGGAGAACCATGAACAGCACACACAAGCCAAAGAAAGGAGGGAAGAACGATGCAACTGGTAGAACAGCATGTAATTGACAAAAGCGACCCGCGCTACCGTGTGATTGATGAGGCCGCATTCAAGTCAAAGAACCTCTACAATGCAGCACTCTACGAGCTACGACAATCTTTCATTCATCATGGAGTGTACCTCAACTACAATGAGATGCAACGGCGCATGCAGTCGCATGAAGCCTATCAAGCCCTCCCAGCAAAGGTGAGTCAGCAAATCTTGATGGTGCTTGACCGCAACTGGAAAAGCTTCTTTGAAGCGATTGCCGCCTACAAACAAGACCCATCGAAGTTCTTCGGGCGTCCCAAGCTTCCCAAGTATAAGCACAAAACAGAGGGGCGCAATCTCTTGGTCTACACCATTCAGGCAATCAGCAGAACAGGCTTAAAGCGTGGACTCGTGCAACCCTCGATGCTAGGCATTGAAATCAAGACACGACAGACAGCAATCAATCAGGTACGCATCGTTCCACGCGAAGGCTTCTATGTGGTAGAAGTCATCTACGACCACGACCAGCCACCGAGCGCGGTAGACCCTGCGTTATATGCTGGGATCGACATTGGCATGGATAACCTTGTGGCGCTAACTTCAAACAAACCTGGCTTTGTGCCAGTTCTTGTTAACGGGCGTCCGATGAAATCCGTGAACCAATTCTACAACAAACGCAGAGCTGAGTTACAGAGTAAGCTTGGTCGCACAGGCACGACAAAGCGCATGGAGCGTCTCACGAACAAGCGAAACCGTCGCATTGACCACTACCTGCACACAGCATCGAGGTGGATTGTCGAGGACCTCGTGGCGTATGGGATAGGGACGCTAGTAATTGGCAAAAATGATGGATGGAAGCAAGAAGCGAACATGGGCAAACGGAACAATCAGAACTTTGTTCCCATCCCACACGCGCGGTTCATTGCTATGTTGACCTACAAAGCGGAACGGGTAGGCATTCGTGTCATTCTCACCGAAGAGTCTTACACCAGTAAAGCCAGCTTTCTTGATCGAGATGCGATGCCCGTCTATGACCCAA
>CAXUGH010000278.1:0-7192 GCA_964250365.1 uncultured Ktedonobacteraceae bacterium | reverse complement strand
AAATTCCAATTTTTAAATAAGAGTGACACATTTGAGCCATTCCCCGCGTGCGGTAATTGGCTCAAATGTGTCACTCTTCTTTTGCAAATTTAGATGCGTTCCAGGCGTTGTAGCGTCGAGTTGATGCCAACGCGCAACGACTCGATTACGCCGATGCCATTGACGGCAACGCCATCGAAGCTAGGCACACGATGAGGATTGAGATATTTTTCTAAAACAGAGGCGGGCAGGACATCGGGCAGGTCGCGCTTGTTCCACTGCATCACGAGCGGGAAATCGGCGATGTCTTTGTTCATGCGGCGCAACTGCTCTTGTAGTTCGTTCCAGCACTCGATATTCTCTTGCAACTTGCTCGCCTGTGAGTCCGCCACAAAAATCACGCAGTCGGCACCTTTGAGAACAGAAATACGCGTCTGCTGATAGAGAATCTGACCGGGGACGGTATAGAGTTGAAAGCGAATCTGGAAACCGTGAACTTTGCCGAGTTCGAGTGGAAGGAGGTCAAAATACAGAGTACGCTCGGTTTCTGTGTCGATGGAGACCATATCGCCGACATCTTGTGGATTGACTGCTCGGTGTATATAGTGCAGATTGGTAGTTTTGCCACACAAACCAATGCCGTAGTAAACAATTTTACAATTTATTTCGCGTTTCGCCATGTTTATCAGGGACATGCTGTTTTCTCTCCTGCCCATTCAAATGCAACGTGTATACAATGCACATCAGTGCCACTGCCTGCGTTCCTGGTGATGAGTCCGCTAGCGAGGTTATAAGGTGTTCCTTTATTAGGGCAAGTATACCCCACTTTGTCAATAATGCCAATTGCGTAGGAATGTCTTCTGCTTCTCTACCGTCGTTTGTATCGACTTACTTCAAAATAACCGTAGAGCTAGAAAAATTCGGGTATAATCATGAATTCTCCCATTGACGAACGCGCGAAAAACCGCTACACTGAGAACGAAATCCAGAAGAAATCTCTTTTTGCGCGAGGTGAGGTAGGCATGACGACAACAACAACAACACAAACTTTTATAGATACAGACTTTGAATTAGTGATTGGACTTGAGGTTCATTCGCAACTATTGACGAAGAGCAAGATGTTCTGCGGCTGTAGTACGGGCTATGCGAACGCCGCTCCCAATACGCATGTGTGCCCCGTTTGTATGGGCATGCCCGGCGTGATGCCTGTCATCAACGAAGAGGCCGTGCGCTATACGATTATGACCGCTCTGGCTCTCAACTGCACGATTCCTGCATACTCGAAGTTCGACCGCAAAAACTATCCCTACCCGGACTTGATGAAGGGCTACCAAATCTCGCAGTACGATGTTCCGCTCAGTCAGCATGGCTATCTTACCATCGACGTACAGGGGCAGACGAGGCGCGTTGGCATCACACGCGTTCACCTCGAAGAGGATACTGCACGTCTCACTCACCATAGCGGCTATAGCTTGATCGACGTGAACCGCGCCGGTACACCACTGATGGAGATCGTGAGTGAGCCTGATATGCGAAGTGCGGAAGAGGCGCGACTCTACATGCAAAAGTTGCGCGAAATTCTAGTCTATCTCGGCGTCTCCTCGGGTCGTTTGGAAGAGGGGAGTCTGCGCTGTGACGCAAACGTCTCGATACGCCCGCATGGTGAGCAAAGACTGGGTGTCAAGACCGAGATTAAGAACATGAACAGTTTCCGCGCTGTCGAACGCGCCATCGAGTACGAATACAAACGTCAGGTCGAGCTTCTGCGTTCTGGCGGCACGATTATACAGGAGACGCGTGGTTGGGTCGAGAATAGAGGCGTCACCGTCTCCCAACGCAGCAAAGAGCAGGCGCACGACTATCGCTACTTCCCAGAGCCAGACCTACCGCCGCTACTGATTAGTAGCAGACAGGTTGAGGAGATACGCGCTTCTCTGCCCGAACTGCCGGATGCACGTCGCGCTCGCTATATGACAACTTTCGGCCTCTCGGAGCAAGACGCGAACGTTTTGACAGAGGATAAGCCACTTGGCGATTATCTCGAACAGGTGCTAGCGGTCTCGAAGGTCAAGGATATCAAGGCACGCGCCAAAACTGCTAGCAACTGGCTCCTAAGCGACTTGGTACGCTTGCTCAAAGTTCACTCGATAGCAATACAGGATTGCCGCGTGACACCTGAAGCTCTAGCGAATTTGCTAGACCTGCTTGATAAGGAGCGCATCACGGGCAAGCAAGGGAAAGAGGTGCTGGAGGAAGCCTTCGCCACAGGCGAAATGCCCGAAGCTATCGTGACGCGTAAGGGCATCAAGCCGCCGATTAGCGATACTGGTACGCTTGAGCGCATCGTCGAAGAGGTAATCGCCAACAATGCGAAGGCCGCAACCGACTACCGCAACGGAAAAACGAATGCATTACAATCGCTGGTAGGTCAGGTGATGAAGCAGACGCGCGGTCAGGCAAAGGCCGATATGGTGCAGACGCTGCTTCGCCAAAAGCTCGACCAAGCCTAGAAACTTGAAGAACATGGTATACTAAAGAGGGAAATACAATGGTTGTGTTTTCCTCTTTAGTGTTTTTCAGAATCGAATATGAAAGGCAGACCTATGCACAACGACGTGTCGTCGGTTGCTTTGAACCCCTACTCTATGGCGGTTCAGCAGTTTGAACTTGCGGCTGATAAGCTCGATCTCTCGGAAGATATGCGTGAGATTCTTCGTCAGCCGAAACGTGAACTTGCGGTACATTTTCCTGTCCGTCTCGACAGCGGACGTATTCAGACCTTTACAGGCTATCGTGTCCAGCATAATATGAATCGAGGGCCAGCGAAGGGAGGTATTCGCTATAGTCCTGATGTAACGCTTGATGAAGTGCGAGCTTTGGCGATGTGGATGACGTGGAAATGCGCCGTTGTTGGTATTCCCTATGGAGGTGCGAAAGGTGGCGTCATATGCGATCCCAAAGAGATGACACCCGCCGAACTTGAACGTTTGACACGCCGCTACGCAACCGAAATCTCGATTATTATTGGTCCCCACAGCGATATTCCCGCCCCCGATGTCAACACCAATTCCCAGATTATGGCCTGGATGATGGATACCTACTCGATGCATGCAGGTTTCTCGGTTCCCGCCGTTGTCACAGGCAAGCCACTCTCGATTGGTGGTAGCGAGGGACGCAACGATGCTACAGCGACAGGAGTATTGTTCGTGACGCGTCAGGCCGCCAAACGCATTGGCATGCCACTTAAAGGGGCGCGAGTGAGTATTCAGGGTTTTGGCAACGCAGGATCAGTAGCTGCACGCCTCTTTCATAACGAGGGTTGTAAAATCGTTGCTGTAAGCGATACGCGTGGTGGTATCTATAACGAGTCCGGCCTTGATCCCGCTGCTGTCTTGCGTCATAAGCAGGAGCGTGGAAGTGTAGTGGGTTTCGCACAGGCGCAGCAGATGGGCGTGCAAGACGTGTTGGAGGTGCCGTGTGATATTCTCATACCTGCCGCTACCGAAGGCGTTATCACGATAGCTAATGCTGAACGAGTACAGGCACGTATCGTTGCAGAAGCCGCTAATGGCCCAACCACACCAGAGGCTGATCGTATTCTGTTTGAGCGTAATTGCGTTGTTGTGCCTGATATTCTGGCAAATGCTGGTGGCGTTACTGTAAGCTACTTCGAGTGGGTGCAGGACCTGCAAAGCTTTTTCTGGGGCGTTGACGAGATTACGCAAAAGCTCGAAATGATTATGAACCGTGCCTTTGCCTCCGTCGCGGAGAAGGCCGACTCGTATCATTGCGATATGCGCCTAGCCGCGAACATGCTGGCGATTGCACGTGTCGCCGAGGCAACACAGATTCGTGGCATTTATCCGTGAGATGCTATGGTACACAAAAAAGCAGAGATATGGTACTGCCACATCTCTGCTTTTTGCAAGAAGAATAATCTAAAAGCTGCGCCGGTTGTCGCGTTTGGGGCGTCGCACTGGTGGTTGCTTAGTTGGACGTTTGGGACTTGGCTTTTTACGTCCACGACCCGCGACCCAGCCTTCCTCCTCCTCATCTTCCTCTTCGTCTTCATCCTCGAAGAGTTCTTCCTCTGCGTCCTCATCCTCGTCTTCCACGTCCTCGTCTGCCGCTAAATCCATATCTGGAATGTCGGCATCTGCAATATCCTCATCCTGGCTGAAGTCCTCGCCATCGTCTGTGACAAGAGGTTCTTCCTCTGGCTCTTCCTCTACATCCTCATCCTCATCATTGACGACTGGCGCAACTGAAGAGCGTACACTGGTTGTGCGACGTGGAGTTGCTGGCTCGTTCTCATCAAGGTCTTCGTCTGGCTCGTCGCGAAGAGGCCGACGGAGCGAGATTGGTTCTGGAGCGTCATCGAGCAGTTCTCCCTCGTCTTCGGGTTTGGGTCCGCCTATAGTGCGGCGTCCTGCAGCTATGTCTAGCCAGAACTGCGAGTAATAATGAGGACGTTCTGATTCTTTTTCGCTATCTTTTCTTGTCATAGTTGTTCGGCAGTGAATGTAGACCTATGCTTGGCTACACGCTTTCCCACACGAGGGATGCCTCCTACCTTCCTTTTGCTGTATGTCCTATGCTTCTTTGCGCTTTGTAACTCTTGAAGAGTTCGTATCGTTTTGAAACACAGGCAAAGATATTGTACTCTGCACCTTATGATAGAAAGAAACAATGCACCTGTCAAGAGACAATTTTTTCTTCTCACATGGCTCTGCAAGCTGCTTGAAGCTATGTCAAGCCCTCAAGTGCATGAATTTTCTATGTACGGATGTTTGCTAGGTTGTGCAAACATCTCTATAATACTAGCAAACAGAACAAAGTACACCCTTTCTCTTGCTTTTTAGCATCTAAGAGAGAAAGGACTATGAATTGGCGTCTACCGTATCTTGTGTTGCGATTGTGCAAAAAGTGCTAGGGGACACCAGAATTTAGTATGGGAGGAAACCTTTGACGAGGATTCTCGATAGCATTGATGGACCGGAGCAGTTACGAAAACTGACGATCCCCCAGATGGAACAGTTAGCAGAAGAGATTCGACGCGAGATCATCGAAAAAGTGTCGGTGAAGGGTGGACACCTCGCTCCTAATCTTGGCGTAGTTGAGCTAACGATGGCTTTGCACTACGCCTTTAATACGCCCGAAGATCAACTTGTCTGGGATATTGGTCATCAGGCATATGTGCATAAATTGCTCACAGGTAGGCGCGAGCAGTTCAAGACCATCCGTCAATTCGGCGGTCTCTCTGGCTACTTGCGACGTGACGAGAGCGAGTACGATGCCTTTGGCGCGAGCCATGCCAGCACGTCTATCTCTGCCGCTCTCGGTATCGCGGCGGCACGCGACCTGCAAGGCAAAGATTTCAAGGTTGTTGCCATTATTGGCGATGGTGCCTTAACGGGTGGTATGGCACTTGAGGCAATCAATAATGCTGGTAGCTTGAAGAAAAATCTTATCGTTATCATCAACGATAACGATAAATCCATTTCAGATAATGTAGGTGCCCTGCACTCTTATCTACTGAAGGCACGCCAGATGCAGACCTCTCCGAGTTATCGCCGTCTGCGCGATATGGCGAAGGGGTCGATAGAGAAACTGCCTGTGGTTGGTGATCTGGCACGCGAGACGGCTGGTCGTATGGAGACAGGTATGAAGCATGTCGTGTTGCCAAGCAAAACGGGAGCCATCTTCGAGGAGTTAGGCTTCAAATTCTTCGGCCCCTTTGATGGACACGATATGGAGCAGATGCTGGATGTCTTCGAGAACGTCAAGAAAATCGAAGGGCCAGTCATGGTGCAGGTTATTACGAAGAAGGGCAAAGGCTGGGATGTCGCCGAAGGTGATGCAACCAAGTGGCATGGCCCTGGCGCATTCGATTTTGAGACGGGCGAGATTAAGAAGAATCCTAACGATCCGCCAGCGTATCAGGATGTGTTTGCGAACACGCTGGTCACTCTTGCCGAGAAGGACAAAAGTATTGTTGGTATCACGGCGGCAATGGCAGAGGGAACGAGCCTCAAGAAGCTACGCCAGCGCTTCCCCGAACGCTACTTTGATGTCGGTATCGCAGAGCAACACGCTGTAACATTCGCGGGCGGTATGGCGGTCGAGGGTATCACGCCCGTTGTCGCCATCTACTCGACCTTTATGCAACGTGCCTACGATCAGGTGATTCACGACATCTGTGTACAAAATCTGCATGTCGTGTTTGCAATGGATCGTGCTGGTATCGTCGGCGAAGATGGACCAACACAACACGGCGTCTTCGATATCGGCTTTATGCGTGCCATTCCGAATATGAAGGTCATGGCACCGAAAGACGAGGAAGAGTTACGCCACATGCTCTTCACCGCGATCTATACAGATGGTCCTGTGAGTGTGCGCTATCCGCGTGGCAAGGGCATAGGGACACCGCTTACCAACGAGCTACATATGCTCGAAGTTGGTAAGGCCGAGCTACTAAGCCCCGCCACGTTGGAAGAGGCAGATCGTACCGATTGTGCCATTCTTGCCTATGGTACAACCGTCGCGCAGGCCGAGATCGCGGCACGCGAACTGGCGAATGAAGGCATACGCACCACCGTCGTCAACGCACGCTGGGCAAAACCGCTCGACGAAGAAATGATTCTCCGTCTTGCGAAAAGCACAGGTCATATCATCACCATCGAAGACCACCTTGTCGCAGGAGGCTTCGGCAGTGCCGTCCTCGAACTCCTAGAGCGGCACGAGGTCCATAATGTGGATATTCGAGTCATCGGCCTACCCGACAAATTCGTCGAGCATGGAGGCGTGACGCTACTCAAAGAACTCCACGGCATCTCATCCGCGCATATCAAAGAGGTCGCGCACCAAATGCTCGGCTCCGAAGCGCACACACTAGCGTAAGGATTGACAACACAAAGGGCATCGCTATGGCTTTGATAGTGATGCCCTTTGTGTTGTAAGTTGTGTCAATCAGTCCTGACTCACCGACGTATGTAGCTATACTGAGCAGTTAATATCTCATTACCTGTTGCTGGAGTAAAGTACATTTGCAAGGTATGGTGATCGTTATCATGGATGGTAAGTACATCGCGTACCGAGAACGCAATGCCAATCACCGCACGATTTGGCTTGGGTGTTTCTCCACTGGCACGTCCTACTCCATCACCTGTTATGAAATCTGCCAAAGCCGCTTGGGTATAACTTCCTGTTAGGG
>CAXUGH010000277.1:0-7205 GCA_964250365.1 uncultured Ktedonobacteraceae bacterium | reverse complement strand
GGCAACCGAAGAGATTCCGTACATGCTTCCTGTTATCTCCACACTCATCGAGCGCGGCTATGCCTATGTGAGCGAGGGCTGCGTCTTCTACGATGTGCGGAGCGACTCCGAATTTGGTGCGATGGCGCGAGCAATTGGCCTCGAAGACTACTATGCTATGCTCACCACCGCCAATCAGCATGGCAATTTCCCCGATGATACACGCAAACGTGATCCGCTTGATTTCGTGCTGTGGCAGGCGCAGGCTCCTGGCGAACCTGCGTGGGACAGTCCGTGGGGACCTGGACGACCTGGCTGGCATATCGAGTGTAGCACCATGTCTATTCGTCATCTCGGCGAGCAGATCGACATACACGGCGGTGGTGCCGACTTAGCGTTTCCCCACCATACCTGCGAGATCGCGCAATCCGAACACTATACCGAGCTTGCTCCCTTCTCGCGCTTCTGGGCGCACACCGGCATGGTCTATCAAAACGGCGAGAAGATGAGCAAATCGCTCGGCAATCTGACGCTGGTAAGTAACCTGCTCAAATCATACACGCCCGATGCAATACGCATTTTATTGCAGAGCCACCACTACCGCTATCCGTGGGAGTGCTACCCCGAAGACCTCACCAATGCAGCGGAGACCGCCAACATCTTCTCTCAACTACGCGAACTGATCGGAGAGACGCTCTCGGACGAGGAAACCGAAGAGACGGGAATGCTACACAATCGTTTTACGGCAGTAATGGATAATGACCTCGATACGCCATCAGCTGTACGTATGCTGCGCCAATCCGCTCAAACCGCCATCGAGAAGCGGAATAGTACGCTCGGTAGCGAAGTATTGCGCCTCACGAGCATATTGGGATTAACCTCATAAAAAAGTTCTATATTCCTCACCACCTTCGGCGGTGAGGAATATAGAACTTTTTTATGTTATGCATTGTGTAACAGCGGCAGCACAATATGGAACATTGAACCCACCCCTTGCTGGCTTTCCGCCCAAACTTGACCACCATGTAGCTGCACGATTTGCCGTGTAATTGGTAGCCCTAGACCCGTTCCTTGAATATGGCGTGTTGCCACTGTCTCGACTCGGTTGTAAGGAGTGAAGATATGTTCCAGTGCATCGGCAGGGATACCCATTCCTGAATCTTGCACTGTGAGGTGAAGATTTGTGCCTTCGCCGAAGCTGGAAATGCGAATTTCTCCCCCCTTTGGCGAGTACTTTACCGCGTTCGAGAGCAGATTTGTGACGACCTGTGTCAATTTATCATTGTCGCCCGAAAGAGTTGGCAGCATATCATCAAGTGTGAGTATGACATCGTGCTTGTGAAGCATTGGATGCATATGCTCGACAACCATTTTGATAATCCTGTTTAGCTCGATAGGTTCCAGATGTAACTGCATGCCCCCTGATTGCATGCGTTCTAGGTCAAGTAAGTCGCTAATCATGCGATTGAGGCGTTTCGCATCGGTATTGATATCGCAGGCATATTCTTTCACCTCTTTCTCACTGAATACCTCGTCACAGATGAGTTCGCTGAAGCCCTGAATACCTGTTAAAGTGGTGCGGAATTCATGGCTGACGATGGATACGAAGTCACGCTGTACTTTATTAGACCGCTCCAAATCCTCATTCGTAGCCTGTAGCGTTGCCAGTAGTTTTGTCATCTCCGCCTGTTTCTGCTCGCGTTCGAGGGCGAGGGCGCATAGTTTGGTCATAGCAACGATCAGCTCTGTCTCATTGTTCGTATAGACATGAGCGGCAGTGTCATAGTCCAGATAAAGAATAGCAGACAGTGTGGCACCGATGTAGACGGGAGCGATCAGCATCGACGGAACGTTATGTGGATTAAATAGTTTGTCGAAAGGTGCCTTTGTCATGTCGGCGACAATAATTTCTGGCAAGCGTATCTTTGAGACAAGAAATCTCTCATCAAGAAATTCGCTCAGCTTTCTATTGGAGCAGAGCGCAAACCATTGCTGTCTTTGCTCTTCGGTCAATCCAATCACAGCAAGAGGATGAATCTGACTGGTATCGCGTCGAATTGCAATCAGGCTGACGCGTTTACAGCCGAGAACGCGTTGTATCAGTTCAACGATGCGTTGTCCTATAATATGCTGTGTAGAGGTTGAGGGAGCAAATAGCTCTTGTGTCTGTACCAGTACTTCTGCCATTGCCATCAGCGCATCGAGTGCATCATGTGTGCGGCGTTCAAGCAGACGGCGAGCTGTCACATCGCGGCTAATAGCGATGGCTCCCATAATCTCGCCCTTTTCATCAAAGATTGGCGCACCACAAACATTCGCATAGATTTCGCGCCCATCAAGTGTGCGTGTAAGGCAATCTACAGAAGTATTACCTTTGAGCATCTCGCCACGTAGCAAGCGGATCACGGGCCACTCATCCTGAGAAAGCAAACGTCCATGTTCATCGCGTAGGTCTAATATCTTCATACGCGAGAGTGGACGTGAGGCAAAGTCGGGTTGTGCGTCCAGCCCCAACATTTTACTCGTCGCGCTATTCATTTGAATAAGACGACCCTCTTTATCATAAACCGCGATATTGTCTGCCGCGACCTCAAAAATGGTGTCGAGAGCCTCCTGCGTTCGCTTTTCAAAGAGCCGTCGTACCGTCACATCGCGTCCAATCATGACCGCGCCTATAATTTCGTCTGCCTCATTGCGAATGGGGGCACCGCTAATACTCAGGCATACCTCTTTGCCATCAAGCGTATGTATGAGACAGTCCATCGCTGTTTCGCCTCTAAGTGTCTCGCCGCGCAATGTACGTTCCAGAGGCCAATGCTCTTTCGCAAGTAACTCGTCGTGCATATCGCGTACTTCAATTCTTTGTACACGCGAAATCGGACCTAAAACGTAATCGAGTTGACTACTCACGCTCAGCATGTCGCGTGCTGTACTATTCATTTGTACAAACTGACCATGCTTGTCGTAGACTGAAATACTGTCGGCTACCGCTTCAAAAACTGCTTCGAGTTGTCGTGCCCTCTCCTCTGCTTCTCGCGTCGATTGATAGAGACGCTCTTCCAATTGTTTGCGTTCAGATATATCCTCGATCACGCTCACAAAACACACGAATTGACCTGATGGATTCAAAATGGGAGAAACCGTGAGATGAATCCAGAGAGTACGCCCATTCTTACACAGATAGCGTTTTTCGCAAGTGTAAGACTGTGTATTACCTGCTACAACGGTCTGTACGTAGGCAAGATCACGTGTACGATCATCTGGATGCGTTATATCCAGGAAAGTACGCTGATATAACTCTTCCTGTGAATAGCCAATCAGCGTACACAGATGTGAATTGGCAAGCAGAATGTGACCATGAATATCCGTATGAAGAATGCCGACACCTGCTTGCTCGAAGGTGGCTCGAAAACGCCACTCGCTTTCGCGTAGCCCCTGTTCCGTACTATCAGAGACACCGATAGTGTTACTGTCGTCCTGATGGAATTTCATCGCATTCTCCAGTACTCATGAGGATGTTAGGCTTTCAGACAAGACTCGACCTTTGCACGTAGTTCGGAAGGACTGAAGGGTTTGGTGAGATAACTGGTCGCGCCATGCTTATAGCCATCCTCGACCTCGCTCGATTGCGCGAATGCCGTCAGGAAGATAACCGGAATGGAGGCAAGTTGTGGATTGGTCTTGATCGTGTCGGTCATCTGAATACCATCACATTGTGGCATAGAGATGTCCGTGAAAATTAGGTCGGGCCGTTCGCGTTCGATCAAGGCCGCACCCTCAATACCGTTGTTCGCGATAAAAATCTCATGCGGTGTCGAGCGCAGTGTTGCTGTGATGAGCTTCTGGATACGTTCCTCATCCTCACAAAAGACGATCTTTGCCATGTCTTTCCTCCTCTAATTTCTGCTTTTCAAGTCGTCGTACTTCCCTTTCAGTATACAGGAGATAAAAATTATGAATAGAAAGAAAATAATCAGAGAAACAGGAGACCGCGAAGGTCTCCTGTTTCTCTGATTATTTTCTTTCTGTTCGGAGTATTACAGCGTTTCTTGCCTGTACAATACTGGCTTGCCATTGTTATTGCTCAAGACCCAGAGCGACGTAGCGTGTGAGTTTGTGTTTGTGGTCACGGCAAGTAATGCGCTATCTGATGGTGTCTGCGTCGCTACACTCCATGTATTATTCGTAGGATTGTAGCGTTGGATAGCTGTTACACTACCTATACCTGTGCTACTACTCACATTGTAGCCTCCTACACCTATTTGAGCCGTCGCGGATGGTACCGTTGTCGTACCAGAGGTGGCATTTGGCTGTACACGGTGAGCAGGGCCAGTACTGGCGTAGACCTGTCCATCGGCATCCACGAACCAGTTCTGTACAAACGAGACGCCTTCGGGTGCTTGAAGTGTATGCCACGTCGCTCCACCATTCGTACTCATTCGTATCGAGAACAGCGGTTGCACAATAATATTCTGGCCTATGTCATAGCCCTTGAGCGGCATTACGCCAACTGTACTGCCCACGTACACGATATCGGGATTGTTCGTCGCTATCTGTAACTTACTATTCAAAGGCAAGTTTTCGCCAAGCTTTGTCCATGTCTTGCCACCGTCATCCGTCTTGTACAGCGTGAGATTGCCGCCATACAGTGTGTTATTCGGTGGCATAGCTGGTTGCAGGTAGCCGGGCCACTGTGTGCCAGCAAGCTCGTAAATGACTTGAGAATGAGTTGGTGAGACGATATACGCACGTTCCCCTTGACCGCTGTTGCCACGATTCCCGTCGATAACTCTCCATGTATGTCCACCATCGCTACTCTCGACGAGGCGTGTAACGGTCAACCGTGTCACAACCGACGGTAGCGGGTTTCTCCCTTGCGGTTGTATGCCCTGTGCCGGAAACTGCTGTGTCCCGAAAAGTTGACCACCTACCATGCTCAACTGCTGCACATGCCATGTAATTGTTAGTTGCGGATTGTCTAACAGGAGTGTAGGCGCGATATCGCTCCACGAGCGACCACCATCGCTACTATGCTTGAGTACGTCCAGTGCCTGTCCATTGCTGGCGAGATGACTAGCGAACGCAACGGTATAGATGTCATCGCTATTCGTCGGATTCACGGCAATCTGACATCCTTCATTCAGGTGCGTTCTCTCTTGCCAGTGCGTACCACCATCGGTGCTACGTAGTAAGGCATAGTTTATAGTAGGACTGCCGCTTCCTGGACTAGAGGACACGGTAGGCGTAGTAGATTGTACAGGAAACGCGCATGCATACAAGACCGCTGCATTGTTTGGCGCAGCTACTATCGACATAACAGAATAGCCATTCAGCATGCGCTGCCATGTTCCTTTAGATGTCTGCATAGCTGTCTTTGTCGCATTCTGTATATGTTGACTGGCAAGCGTGGTTACATTATAGACGACGAAAAGCGCGATTGCCACAAGCAACCCGATTCCAATAAGTACAGACAATGGTCTTCTACGCTTAGGTGTTGTCTGTTGTAGCTGTCTATCTTCCTTCTGCATGATTTTTCCTCTTGCTTACACAGCATTGTATCTTACCCTACATAATTGTGCATGTATAGAGAAGACGAAATGTAGTGGGGGAAAGTTCCCTTATATATGTCACACCGTTTCGTAGGGACCAGATGTATCGCGTCCGCAGCGTGATTTATCACGCGAGATCGGATATGAGCTAGCTTGCAGAGATGGTTCGTCAAGATTTCGCGCAATGAATTGCGCTCTCGGACGCGATACATCTGGTCCCTACGAAGATGTGAGTATGTATATTTACCACCGTTGACTTCCTCAAAATTGTATGTTATTATTCAATTATACTTACTAAGTATAACGATATAAAGCGTCGCTGAATAGCGAGAGAAGGTTAGATTATGCCGAAACATTTATCCGAATTGGGACGTTTCTCCGACCCTTCGTTGCTGATCCTCTCAAGCCTTGCCAGTGGGCCAAAGCATGGATACGCGATGATGGAGGATATTCTTGAGTTTAGTGGCACGCGTTTAGAGCCAGGGACGCTCTACGGCGCATTGACGCGGCTAGAACAGCGCGGCTGGATTGAGGCGTTGGAAGCTACTGATCGCCGTCGCCCCTATCGCTTGACGGGTGAAGGGGTGACTGTGTTACGTGAGCAACTTGCGACGATGCAACGAGTCGTCTCTGTCGGTCTACAAAGACTACCTGCATTTCAATGATAGATAAAGAGAAGGAGAGAAACATGAAACTATTATTGGTGTTACTCAAACTCTATCCACAAGCGTGGCGCGAACGTTACGAAGAAGAGATGATTGCGCTCCTCGAAGAACACACTATCACGCTCTTTACACTGATTGATCTGTGCTTCGGCGCACTGGACGCACGTTTAGACCCTCACTATAGAACACAAAGAGCGTTCACGATAAGTGACCGTATGAGCCGAATACGACTCGCTAATAGTACAATCTTTTGGATTTTTCCTCTTTTCTGGTTGTGCTGGTACTCTTCTCTTGGGGGACTGTTAGATTTCATTGTAATTCTCTTCAATCCTCTAGCACAAATTGCTGCGACTTCGTTTCACATTGGTTTTGCGACAACGATGATCTCTGTACTACTAAGCGGTCTCTTTGTTGCTTTTGTTACAATTAGAAAAGCAACTTCTACGAAGGCTATAGTGCGATTTATACCCCTGGCTTGTTTCTTGCTTGCAGGTATTAGTTATTTGCTTGCAGTACATAATGAACCCTTGAACGGATTCGTTTTTATAGGTACTTGTTCATAAGTTTTCTTTTAACCTCGATCATTTGGCTAAGGGAAACGTTTCACAACGAGTACAATTGCCTTTGTTTATACTCACCATTCTCGCAACTGTGGGCATGATTGTACAACTCGTCGCAGTTACTCTTTGGAGTAGTACACTTTTCCCAATTGGTAAATGACTTACGACATGAGCGGGTTTTGCCCTCCGACGTTAGCACTTGCCCGTCCACTTGAGCAGCACAACCATTGGTTCGTTGAGAAACCGCCTCAGGAGCCGTTGACGATGAATCGTTCTTGGTAATTCCAGGCGTATGGATAGGGGTAGCGCTACGTAAGTGTCGCCAGGGGCAGGGTAGCAGGCCATAATAAGCAGAAATGGCTCATATCTATGCCTGGAATATCGCCATTTCTCTCGCTTCTTTCGACCTCGATCCGGCTTCTGCCAGAGAATGGCTGGCATCAGTCCTACGC
>CAXUGH010000276.1:5285-7210 GCA_964250365.1 uncultured Ktedonobacteraceae bacterium | reverse complement strand
TAACATGATACGCATCTACCTCTCCAAGATGATACACACAATGTGCTATGCTTGCTCCTTCTCATTATAGAAAGCATCTCAACACGCCTCCTGTAACCCTTGACAGTCCATGATATAGTATGAATGTGCATGTGGTGATTAACAAGAAATTCCTCTAAAAATTCTGTTATACACTATTTATATATGACCGTGTAACTCAGTGGTAGAGTATCCGACTTTTAATCGGGTTGCCGTGGGTTCGAGTCCCACCACGGTCACTTATAATTCATAATCTTTTGCCCACCGCACATTTTTCTCCTGGCTGTTCTTTGTTGGTACGAGACGTAGGCTCATTTGTGATCTCCCTGTATGCTCGACAGGAATTAAATATACTCCTTTTGTTTCACGACAATACACAGCGAAGTAATCAATTTGTCCGTGATAAGGTCTGTGTCCATTGGTAGTTCTTCCTGCACGAGTATGATAGTAAGAGCTTGTAGGTTTAAATTCTATATATTCTCCATTTGATCTACCTGTTTTGCATTGTATTCGCCAGAATTTACCATCTGCATCTTCAATGACCAAATCATAGCGCAGGTTATCACCGAAAGGTTTCAAGACTTCGTAACCAAACTCTGCAAGCTTTCCCATGATAATAGCCTCACTTCGCTCTCCAATAGCTTTAGGATTTTGTCTTAGTTTCGCCGGTTCCATAGCATTCATTCCCCCTTTGAATATATCGAACATTACCTATAGATATAGAGCAGATGATACTATAAGCTCTTTCCCATGTACAGGTGTTATTTTCTCCACCGGTATGCAATAGATTACCTGTTTGACTTTGTTCTCTTCTCTAAGAAGCAGATATATCGCTTTATTGAAAAGCTATTTATTCTATAGGAGAACATCAGATTATGACTGTTGATAAGACGCAGATTGAAAATTCAACGGGAGACCCGTTTGCATCCCTGTATCCGCACCAGTATGCATTGCTCAAGACGTTCCGCAAGAGTGGCGTAGCGGTGGCAACACCGATATGGTTCGCTCATGAGAACGGAAAATTGTATGTGATTACAGGTTCTACGTCGGGCAAAATTAAGCGCATCCACAATAATGGACGTGTGACGCTCACGCCGTGTGATCAGCGTGGTAGAGTTGCTGAGGGTGCAAAAGAGGTTGAGGGAACGGCGCGAGAGTTGCCAGCATCAGAATATGCTCATGCGAATACTGTGTTGCTCCGCAAATACAAGCTCATGTATAGACTATTCGATGTACTTGGCTTTTTCACGAGGAGGAAGAGTACGTATGTTGAAATAGCCTCACAGGCATAAAATAAAAACATGTGCCGCCGAACGGCGGCACATGTTTTTATTTTATGCCAACAATTCGGCTTCGTCCAGAGGTCCAAGCGCGGTCAAGACTTGTTTTTCGCGCATGGGAAAGCGATGCAGAGCACGCATCACATCCTCAGTCGTCACTTTCTCGACGCGGCCTATCTCCTCCTCGACACTGATGAGGCGGCCCTCCGTCATCCAGTCGTTGGCGAGGGAGCGCATGCGTGAGAAGGTTGACTCACTGCTCAGCACCATGTTGCTGATCATCTTGTCTTTGGCGCGTTGTAATTCATCCTCGTGAACACCGTCGTTGAGCAGGCTATCGAGTTCCTCACGTAGTAGTTTCAGTACGCGTGGTGCCTCCTCTGGCGTTGTGTTAGCATCCATGAGCATAAGGCCAGTGCCCTCCATTGCCCATAGACCTGCGCTGGCAGACTCAGCTAATCCCTTTTGATAGATGTTCCAGAAGAGACGCGAGCCGTCGCCATCGCCGAGAATGCTACCAGCCATAATCGCGGCATAGTAATCAGGGTCTTTCACATCGACGGAAGGCATGCCGATAAGCATAATCTGTTGCTTGAGCTTCTTATCGACCATGACGTTATTGAGAGA
>CAXUGH010000276.1:2268-5275 GCA_964250365.1 uncultured Ktedonobacteraceae bacterium | reverse complement strand
TCATGTTGAAAGTTTCTGGCCGCTATACGTCTTTCTAATGGTGAGAGATTGTGCTGGCTCATAGTGCGATAGGTCGCGTCCAGCATCGCCCGTGCGCCAGTTGGTACAATGTTGCTCCGCCAGTTCCACAAAATGTTGCCAGTCGAAATTACCCGCGACGGCGAGAATCAGGTTGTTGGCAGCGTAACGCTGTTGCCAGTAGTCGCGCATCTGCTGGATATGCATGCCACGAATACTCTCACGCGAGCCAAGCACATCATGACCGAGCGGGTGATTGCCGAAATAGGTCTGCATCAGGCGACGATAGGCCATATTGTACGGCTGATCCTCCGAACGCGCAATCTCGTTGACGATAACCTCTTTCTCGGTCTCGAAATCGCTCTCGGCGAGACGTGGATACATCATATCGCTGAGCAGCGAGACGGCGGTGTCAAGATATTCGCCCAGTACGCGAGCATAATACACGGTGGACTCGTGCGAGGTGAAAGCGTTGAGTTCGGCACCGATTTTGTTAAAGGCAAGCGTTATCTCTTGCCAGTCAAGCGTCTTTGTGCCCTTAAACACCATATGCTCCAAGAAGTGCGAGACGCCTGCAATCTTAGGGTCCTTCTCGTCGCGCGACCCCGTATTGACGTGATAGGACACGGCAACCGACTCGAAATCGGGCATTGGCTGTCCTACGATTTGTAAACCATTGCTCAAACGATGCGTATAAAACACAGTCTCATTCGCTGTGATAGCTTCTGTCATCTAGCGTTTCCTCCCTGCTGCATTAAGGCCAAGTATCTGTACTTGGCATGATAGCCCTTGCAGAACGGTGTTGTCAAATGAAACTAACTTCGATCTCTATTATGCATGGTATACTTAGTGCTAAAAGTGGCTAAGAGGTATTTATGAGCGAACATCGCTACACTATCATACTACATCCTAACACCGAAGAAGGAGGTTACACAGTTACGGTACCATCGCTACCGGGATGTATCACGCAGGGAGATACATTGGAGGAAGCAATTGCGATGGCGAAAGATGCGATAAAGCTTCATCTTGAGGTGCTTGCTGCCGATGGCGAACCTATACCAGAAGAACTAGAACATCCACAAGCTATTGTGATTGATGTTGCTGCTTAACCGCTCTCCTTCGTGTACTTGAGGAATAGCCCTCATCCTGCCAACATGGTTCATTACCTACAGGACGTGCTACGTCAGTGCTTACCCACCTACATGTAGCTGTGTGCCGCATTCGGCGCAGAAGCGGGCTGCGTTTTCGACGGGTGCGGCGCACTTGGGGCAGAAGAGGTCGGGCATAGGCAGTTTGGTACCACAATCCTGACAAAATTTCCCTGGCGGTCCCATGCGGCGACAGGTGGGACAGGCTACCGCCTGTGGATAGCCGGGGGTACTAAAACCTGCGATGGCTGCTGGTGTGAGCGGTTGGGCTAGCGGTAGTGCTGCATTCCCTTGTGGAAGCTGTGGTGCCTGTTGTACGAGATCGGGCGTGACAGCGGAAGGAATGGCACTCACATTGAATTGTGGCGCGGAATAGTTTTGTGCGATCTGTTGACGTTGAGCATTCAAGTTGAGTTCGTGCTGGGCCTGTGTACCATCGGCCTTCAAATCGGGCGCACAGCCTGTACAGAGATTGAGCTGGTTATTGAAACAGCGCATACACACAGTACGGTGGCATTTGGGGCAAAGACGGAATTGGGATTGCACCTCCGCCCAGGAGCGTTGTAGTGCCTCGGCCTGTTCGGTGTGCCATTGAGTACCATAGATTTTTTCACCCGCTTCAGCGGCGCGTCCCCAGAAGCCGCCAAGTAGCCCAACGCCTATATCCATCACGTTCGTTGCCGTTGTGACGTTCGAGCGAATTGGACGCGTATCAATCTGCCAGTTGCATTGGTGGCATGTGAAACGGAATGCGAAATAGCCCTGCGATTGGTTGCTCATATCCGAATAAATCGCTGGCACGACGTAGTTCTGCGACATAACGTCACCTCATAGAAAATTCATCTAGCCCATCAATATAATACCATACATTATCACGTCATTTCTTCTCCGTCACATACACCGCACCTGCGACAGCAGGGCCGCTATACGTGGCAATTACAGCACCGACCTTATAGTGTTGTATTTCGCCAGGGTAAACTGGCGCGAGAACGTCCGCGAGCTGCTGGGCGACGGTTTCGTCGGAGGCGACGATGTTGGTATGTTCGAGGGGACCGACCTCAGCGACGAGTTGGCTAATGCGAGCGTAGGCTTTGGCGCGGGTACGCGGACGCTCGATGGGCACAACCGTGCCCTCTTTGAAGGAGAGAATGGGCTTGATGCTGAGAATGTTGCCAACGAGTGCAGAGGCTCCTCCGATACGTCCACCTTTGCTGAGATATTCCAGCGTGTCAAGCGCGAACAGGATGCGCGTTCGCTCAAGACGGTCAATGGCATGCTCCTTGATTGTCTCTAACGATGCTCCCTGCTTCGCCTCCTGCGCCGCTTGCATAGCGGTGTAGCCAGTACCCATGCTGACGCTGTACGAGTCGATCAATTCAATCGGCACCCGTTGATAGTCTTCGGGTAGCGTGTCGCGTGCCGTTACCGCCGATTGATAGGTGCCGCTCAATTTGGAGGAGAGCAGAATGGCGACGATACCGTCGGCTCCCTCGTCGATGAGGCGCATGAATGCCTCTTGAAACGCTCCTGGTGGGGGTTGCGACGTTTTCGGCAACGTCTTACTGGACTGCAGTTTCTGAAAGAAGGTCTCGTTATCTAGCTCGACGCCATCCAAATACGACTCGTTGCCGAACGAGACCGTGAGTGGTACAACCGTGATGCCAAGCTCCTGTGCTACCGTGAGCGGAATGTCTGCGGTGCTGTCTGTAACAATGCGAACAGCCATGAACTATGTTCTCCTCTGAATTTTTATTTCGTAGGAATCGTAGCAGGGAGGGCAGGGAGACCGCAAGGGTCTCCCCTACACATAGGATGAATTAAATTTAGGGGAGATACATTCG
>CAXUGH010000276.1:0-2258 GCA_964250365.1 uncultured Ktedonobacteraceae bacterium | reverse complement strand
CATTTAATTCATCCTATGTGTAGGGGAGACCCTTGCGGTCTCCCTGCCCTCTCCCCTACACATGTTATTCTGCCGACACGATGTAGGCATAGTATGGTTGACCGCCGTTGACCACTTCGATTTCGAGATGCGAATAGCGTTGTTTGATGCGCTGCGCGGTCTGTTGCGCCTCGTCCGCTGAAATATCTTCGCCGTAGTAGAGCGTGACGATCTCGTACTGGTCGATACCCATACGCTCTAGGGTATCGTTGATGACACGCTCCATGTTTTGACCGGCAATCGTGAGATTGCCGTTAATCAAGCCGATGTAGTCGCCTTCGCGTACACGGACGCCACCAATCTGAACGGTTCGCACCGCCGTTGTAATCTCTGCCGTTTGGATATGCTTTGCAGCGTCCGTCATAGCCTGACAATTCGTGGCAAAGTCGGCGTCATAATTGAAGCTCAACAGAGCAGCGATTCCCTGTGGTAGTGTATCGCTCGGAACAACATAGACTTCTTTCTGCGTAAGGCTTACCACCTGTTGTGCGCTGAGAATAACGTTGCCGTTGTTCGGTAGAATAATTACCTTCTCAGCAGAGGCGGCATCGACAGCGGCAAGCAATTCCTCGATGCTAGGATTCATCGTTTGACCACCAGAGACCAGGACATTAACGCCAAGTTCGCGGTAGACATGCTCGAAACCCGCACCAGAGACAACGGCAACGGTGGCAATCGAGACTATTTGCTCTTGAGCGTCTTCAGCGTGTTCGGCTTCGCTCGCGGCTGCATAGGTGAGGCTCTGCGCCTGTAAATTTTCGATATTGATATCCATTAGGCTACCAAGGCCGACGCCGTAATCCAGAATCTTGCCAGGAGTTGCCGTATGTGTATGCACCTTGAGCAGAGATTCGTCACCCGCGACAACTGTAGAGACGCCCCCCATGTCGATGATTGTCTGGCGAATGCTCTCCATGTCGAGGTTTTTACCGTGTAGCAGGAACACGACTTCGTAGCCGAACTCCTCCTCGATGGTGACGCGCCCCTTCTTGACGTGTGTATCAGTTGGAGTTGCTGATGGAGCGGATATTGGAAGAGTAGCTGTATTGTCGCTAGCCTCGCCACGAATGTAACGCCATACGCCCTCTAAGATAGTGCAAAAACCTTGTCCGCCAGAATCGACCACGCCTGCCTGTTTAAGAGCGGGTAGTAAATCGGGTGTACGTGCTACCGACTGACGTGCGGCAGTGACCACCTCTTGCATCAAGCCAACGAGGTCGTCGCCACGTTCGGCACTATGAGTCGCCGCCTCCGCTGTCTCGCGTACAACTGTGAGGATAGTGCCCTCGACGGGCTTGATAACGGCGCGATAGGCGAGACGCGAAGCCTCACGGAAGGCATTCGCTAGATCACTCGCCGTAAAGGTTGTCTTCTTATCTAGTCCCTGCGCGATACCGCGCAGAATTTGCGAGAGAATCACGCCAGAGTTGCCGCGTGCGCCAAGCAATGCGCCGTGTGCGATTTTCGCGGCTACCGTGCCCGCCACCGACTCCGAACTTGTTTTGATATCGCGGACTGCCGCCTGCATCGTGGCGGACATATTTGAGCCGGTATCACCGTCCGGCACGGGAAAGACGTTGAGGGCGTTGATGACCTCACGATGTTCTTCTAACCAGTCGGCACCCGCTACAATGGCCTTTCTCAGGTCCTGACCATCAAAGACGCTAATACGTCGAGGTCGATTGCGTGTTCCAGCACGTTCTGTAGCGTGTGCTGATTGTTCCTGCATGATGACTTCCTTATACTATTTCTTTTCTTGCCGCAGCCCCTGCACATTGACATTGACCTGGGCAACGGGAACGCCCAACATCTTTTCCGTCGAGAATTTGACGCCGCTCATGATGCTGTGTGCGATCTCGGTTATGCGTAGCCCGTACTCCAGCACAACGTAGACCTCGATGGTGATCTGATCGTTGACGAGTCGTACCTGCACACCCTGATTGCTCTGCTCATCCGGCAAAAGAATCGCCTGTCCATTCCGCAGACGTGGCGACGCGATACCCACAACGCCATACGTTTCGCAAATTACTTGTGCCGCGATACTATGAATAGCATTCGGAAGGACCTCTATCTTCCCTCTAGGACGTAATCCTTGCTGTGGTTGAAGTGCAGACGACTTTGGCATATGCATACTTTCTCAACTTCTTTGTTCGTTTGTTTCGTAAAGCAGGGAGACCGCAAGTGTCTCCCCTACATCTATTTTTCCCTATATGTAGGGG
>CAXUGH010000275.1:4511-7213 GCA_964250365.1 uncultured Ktedonobacteraceae bacterium | reverse complement strand
CTGTGCAACACGTTGTGTCACTAGCACCTTACGGCGTTCGGGCCACCAGCAAATAACACCACCGAGCAGCATGAGTAGGCCACCATACCAGACAAGCGAGGTGAGCGGATTTACGTAGATGTGAATGGTCGCTTCATCTGGTCCCTGGAAGTTTTCTAGCACGACGTAGAAGTCGTTCAAGCCAATCGAGGTAATAGATATCTGCGTGGCTGGCTGATCCTGGAAGCTATGATAGAAGGTGCGCCCCGGATAGATATACTGTTGTAGCTGATTGTTGCGCCAGACTTGTATCTGTGACGTGATAATCTCTCTGTCCGGCTCCTTGTCGTCGATGTTGCCAAAGAAGACCAGACGGTTGCCCGCCATCGTGACCTCTTGTCCCGATTTGAGTACGACATCTCTCTGCGTTTGAAAGAAGTGCGAACCGATCACGCCAACCGCCAGCAGTGCCAATCCTAGATGCACAATATAGCCGCCGTAACGCTGTCGGTAGCGGTTGAAGAGCATATACAGCGCAATGATATACGGCTCACCGTGTGCATGACGTACACGCATACCGCGCCACAGTTCGTACAAAATAGCTCCTGCGGTAAATGTACAGACCGAGAAGCCGATATTGGCGGCGACATTCGTAATGCCAGCAAGCGGCAGAATGATGGCACAGAGTGCGGCAAACACTGCTGGAACGCTCAGGTTGCGCCATAGCGAGCGTAGTGCCGTTCGTCGCCATGCAAGCAGAGGACCAACGCCCATCGCCAAAAGCAAGAGGACAAAGAGCGGTCCGTTGACATTTTCGTAGAATGGCGGTCCCACCGTCATCGTTTGCTTTTGTAGCGCAACCGAGATCAGCGGAAAAATCGTTCCCCATAGCGTCGCAAAAGTGATACCGACGAGCAACAGATTGTTTAGCAGGAAGACACCTTCGCGCGAAACCACCGAGTCAAATTCTTGCTCAGGTTTGAGGCGTGGTAAGCGGTATAGGAACAGAGCCGTTGATGCTACAATCACCACAATCAAAAATACCAGGAAGTACGAGCCAATCGCGGAATAGGCGAACGAGTGGACGGAGCTAATGATGCCGCTACGCACCTCAAACGTGCCGAAGATCGACAGCGCGAACGAGGCCATGACTAGCACCAGATTCCATACCTTGAGCATGCCGCGTCGCTCCTGCACCATTGTCGAATGCAGAAACGCCGTCGCCGTTAGCCAGGGTAGCAGAGCTGCATTTTCTACAGGGTCCCAGCCCCAATAGCCGCCCCAGCCAAGCACATGATATGCCCACCACGCGCCGAGAATAAGCCCTGCCGTTTGAATAGACCATGCCGCAAGCGTCCAGCGGCGAATTGAGCGCAACCACTCGCTATCGAGTTTGCCCGTGATAAGCGCGGCAACCGCAAAGGCGAAGGGTAGGGCGAAACTCATGTAGCCCATCAGAAGCATCGGCGGATGAATCAACATGCCAGGGTCCATTAACAGCGGGTTGAGACCGGCACCATCGGTGGGTGCTGGACCAGCGATACGCACGAACGGATTAGAGACAGAGGTCAACACAAGCAGTAGAAAAGTCTCGATAGCCATTAACGTCACGATGACATATGGAACAAGAATTGCTGGGGCGCGGCGCGACGTGAAAATGAAGATAGCGGAGAAGACGCTCAGCATCAAGCCCCAGTACAATAGCGATCCCTCTTGCCCACTGTAGAATGCCGAGGTCGTGTAGTACCATGCCATCGACAGACTAGAGTGGTCGGAGACATACTTCATACCAAAGTCGTGCGTCAAGAACGACTCAACTAGAGCATAAGAGGCCAGCATTAAGAAGGCGGCGACAACCACCACGCTTCGCTTCGCGCTCTGTATCAACGCCTGTGATGATGCGGGAACGCGATGCACGGCTCCCACAATAGCGACAATCATAGCTAGCACAGAGAAGCCTAGAGCTAAAATAAGTGCAATGGTACCTAAATCTGAAAAATGCACGATTATGAAATCCTTGTTACTACTGTGCTGGTGGAGTCGCCGACTGGAACTTCGATGGACATTTCGCTAGCAACGTATTCGCCTGAAACGCGCCTTTGCCACTGTATTTTCCCTCGACCACCACCTGAATACCGGCGCGAAAAATATCGGGTACAACACCGCTATAGGTTACAGGTAGTGTCGCCTTGCCGTCGTTAATCACAAACGAGATACGTTCGTTAACATCGTCACGCACAATCGAATTTGCCTGCACCACACCCGCGACGCGCACCGACTGCGTGGAACACGTCGTACAATTGTGCAGTTCGGTCACGGTCATATAATAGACGGCACTGGCCTGTGTATTGATGAAGACGAGGTATAGAATGGCACCCAGTACGGCGATACCCGCGAGCAAGAAGCTCAATGGTATGCGTTTTTTACGTTCCTTTTTTGAGGAAGCCTTTTCTACAGATGTATCTATCGCTGACTGCACAGGTGTAACCTCTCTATCATCTTAAATAATCTTAATGTGTTGAAACGGTTGTCACAAATATTTGATTGAGAACCGCACCGAGAATAAATACCAGGACACCAAGAGCGAGCATAAGCTGTGGCGCGGCCTTTGAGAGCTGCGTTGTGCGCTTGGCAAGGCGTCGAATATTGCTTTGTCCGATATAGAGCGCGAGAACGAATAATCCGATAGCACCCGCTATCTTGAGTACCAAGACAACCAAATA
>CAXUGH010000275.1:0-4411 GCA_964250365.1 uncultured Ktedonobacteraceae bacterium | reverse complement strand
GATGTAATCTTGCTCAAGCCATTCTTGAGACTTGCATCATCAAGCGATGTGTTCCACGTCGCCCGAATCGTTCCCTGTCGATCAATAAAAAACGTCATGGGAAAGGTGGTGACGCCGTAGTCGATAGCCGTATTGCCCGTAACCGTATCAATTACACTCGTATAAGGAACATTGTATTTCTTATTGAAGGCATCGACAACGCTCAAGCTCTCGCCCGCGTCCACGCTGATGAACTTTACGCCTTGCGTCTGCATCCCTGATACATTCTTTTGCAGGAATGGCGTCTCATCCTGACAAGGCTGACACCACGACGCCCAGAAATTGATCACAACAGGTGTACCTCTATAATGTGAAAAAGGAATTTTCTGCGTGCCGTTAGCCGATGAAAGCGTCAAATCGGGTGCTTGCTTTCCCAACATCGCACTATTTCCGTTGCTCGTTGATGAGGAGGCATTGTTGTTTGCCTGTTGTGATGGCGTAACGAGCAGCATTACTAGCACGACGAGTAGGCCGACATTCAAAATACCCACTACTCCAAAAATTATGATGTTGCGTTTGCGGGACCGCTGCTTCTGCACAACTGAGAGTTCGAGCGGGAATTCCGTTGTCGCCAACTTTTCCTCTTGTGACTTATCGGGCATCGTCCTGTTGACTTTCATAACGTCTTCACAACCTATCCTGGTCTCATTCATCAGACAGATTATGATGCTTTCACCTGATACGCAACTTGCGATTCAATAATGTGACCTTACAGTGACCTAAACGAGAGAGGAAACACAGCGACATTGACACGCTCTTTCTCGCTGTGATACTCTTCCATTACATAGATTGTGATGAAGTAGACAAATTCTTACGTATGTATTTCATGGAAGCGTTCCCATGCTTAAAGGTGAGCGTGGTATACTGCTTCAATACGCGTCCAACGTAGGCAACTATGTAACATCGTACACAACAACTGTGTACCTATCGGCCCAAAGGAGGGCTTGCATGCACTATCTTTCCTTCTTCCGTTGGAAATCCCTGTCTCAGCTTGCACTACTCATATTGAGCATAATGGTTCTTGCACCATTAGCGGCCTGTGGTGGCTCCCCCTCAAATGGCAACGTTGGTAGTAGCGGTGGGGGTCTAGTAAAACTGACCTTTGCATCCTGGGTGCCAGGAGTCGATCAAGCAGTGAATCTGTTCAACAGTTCGCACCCGAACATTCGGGTTACGGTTCAGTCTGTTCCTGCTGGCAACAATGGCACCTACGCCAAGTTCCTCACAGAGATTCAAGCGAAAAACGCGCCCGATCTGGGTCAGGTCGAGTATCAGTTCCTGCCAACCTTCGAGGGCACTGGCGGTCTGCTCGACATGTCTGCCTACAACGCGGCCTCGATAAAGAATCAGTTTGTGCCGTGGACATGGAGCCAGTCAACACAGGGCAGTGCTATTTACGCCATTCCACAGGACACAGGTCCAATGGCGATGTTCTACCGTGCTGATCTCTTCAAAAAGTACAATATTGCCGTGCCTAAGACGTGGGACGACTACGCCGCCGCTGCCGCGAAACTCCACGCCGCCAATGCTCAGTACTACATCACCGACTTCCCACCAAAGGAAGCTGGTCAGTATATTGGCTTTGCATGGCAAGCTGGCTCCAAGTGGTTCCGCATCAATGGTCAGTCGTGGGCAGTTGCTATCAACGACGCTGCTTCAAAGAAAGTTGGCGACTACTGGCAGGGTCTGCTCGACAAGAAGCTAGTCAAGACCGATCCCGACTTCTCACAGGCATGGTACAACGACCTGCAAAACGGTGGTGCCGCAACCTGGATTTCAGCGGTCTGGGGCGCGAATACCATCCTCTCCAACGCGCCTAAAACCTCTGGCGACTGGGCTGTTGCTCCTATGCCACAATGGACGGCGGGTCAAAACGTTGCGGGCAACTGGGGCGGTTCGACAACAGTTGTGTTCAAGAACACACAGCATCCGAAAGAGGCAACCGAGTTCGCCATGTGGCTCAACTCAAACGCGGATAGCGTGAAGAGTATGGTCTCGACGGCTCAACTCTATCCCGCCCTTTCATCGGCATTGGACACTCCCGCCACCGATGCCGTCAAGACATTCTATGGTGGACAGGATATCAACACCGTCTTCAAAGACGCGTCCAACAACGTTGATATTAACTTCCAGTGGGGTCCCACGATGAACCAGGTCTTCACCGACCTTGGCGACAACTTTAGTAACGCCGTTGATGGCAAAACGACGCTTTCTGCTTCGCTTGACTCCGTGCAGAACAGCACGATAGCGCAAATGAAAAAGCAAGGCTTCAGCGTCAGTTCATAAGAAATGGTAGTGGCGGGGTGAGCATGACAGGGGCAAGCCCTGTCACTACTATACTTTCCGCCACTGCGTGGCTTGCCACGCCATGCTCGTGTATAGTAGTGACAGGGCTTGCCCCTGTCATGCAGAGAGGAAAGGTATTTATGGCTCTTGAAACGACCTCTTCACGCGTCGAGCCAGCAGTCGCAACGCAGCGACCGCGTAGAACAAATTACGTTACACGACGCGCATTCACGCCTTATCTTTTTCTTGTTCCCTTTGGTATCTTCTTTATCATGTTCTTTATTATCCCCATTTTTTACGCAATATATCAAAGTCTTTTTCGTTCACAGCGTAGTGGTCTCGGTTTAGGGGCACCAACCATTTCGTTTAATGGACTGGGCAACTATCATGATGTCTTCGTCGATACGCATTTCTTTGAAGGTATCGGGCGTCTTCTGCTCTTTGGTATTGTGCAGGTGCCCATAATGCTGGGACTAGCATTGGTGTTGGCACTTCTGCTCGACTCTGCGGCGGTGCGCTTGAAAAGCTTTTTACGCATAGCCTTTTTTTTTACATATGCAGTACCGGGTGTTGTTGCCGCGCTTATTTGGGGCTTTCTATACGCACCGCAGTTAAGTCCTTTTGTAAAGGGGTTCGCGGCACTTGGCGCACACATAGACCTGCTTGGTGGCAATACTATTTTGTGGTCAATGGCGAATATTGTGACGTGGGAGTTCGCGGGCTACAACATGCTGATTATCTTTGCCGCTCTGCAAGCTATTCCGGTGGAGTTGTCAGAGGCAGGTCGTCTCGATGGTTGTACAGGTATCGACATCGCACGCTACATCAAAATTCCGATGGTTGCACCCGCGCTTGTTCTGACCTGCATTCTCTCAATCATCGGCACGCTCCAGTTATTCACGGAGCCGCAGGTACTCTCACAGATATCGAACAGCATCACCAGCACCTACACACCGAATCTGTACGCCTACTTCACGGCCTTCAACGACAACAACTATTACTACACGGCTGCCCTCTCGGTGGTGCTTGCTATCGTGACCTTTATCTTCTCGTTCGGCTTCTTGCGGCTGACACAGCGACAGTCGGGAGTATAAAACATGTCAACAACTTCGCAAACATTCGATGCTTCGAGCGCAAAAGAGACGGCGGCGACACGAGTTGCACAGCGGCAACGTATTAACCGTGTGCGACCTTCAAACGTGCTGGCGATGGGCTTTCTCTTCCTCGCTTCGATTTACTTTCTCCTGCCCGTTTACTGGATGGTGATTTCGTCAACCAAGACCTCTGGCGACCTGTTTGGCACGAATGGCCTCTGGTTTGCCAGTAACTTCAGTCTGTTCGATAACTTAAACCACGTCTTCACCTACGACAACGGGCACTATAGCCTGTGGGTGCTTAATTCGTTCATCTATGCCACATCGAGCGCGTTAATCGGCACACTCTTCTCGGCAATGGCAGGCTACGCTCTTGCGAAGTATGTGTTTCCGGGGCGCAATCTCATCTTTTCGATCATTCTCGGCGCTATTCTGGTTCCTGCACCTGCGCTGGTTCTGCCACTCTACCTGTTGATGAGTGGCCTCAACCTGACAAATACCTACCTTGCGATCATTCTACCGAGCATCGTGAGTCCATTCGGCGTCTATCTCTCGCGTATCTATGCTCAGGCATCAGTACCCGACGCTCTGCTAGATGCCGCACGCGTTGATGGTGCAAGTGAGTTCCGCACCTTTTTCTCAATCGCGGTACGTATCATGTCGCCAGCTCTCGTAACGGTCTTTCTGTTTCAGTTCGTCGCAGTCTGGACCAACTACTTCCTGCAGTACGTCATGGTCAGCGACCCCAACCTGTATCCCGTCACGGTCGGTCTCGCAACCTGGAACAGTTCCTACACCAGCGGTGGCGCACAGCAGTATGTGTACAGCATCATCGTCACAGGGTCACTTCTCTCGGTGCTACCCCTGATTATCGGCTTCTTGCTACTGCAACGCTACTGGCGCAACGGCTTGACGTTGGGCAGCGTCGTTGGCTAAAACATAGTTGTATGAAAAATGGTGAAGGGGGGGGGGGGGGGGGCGGGGGGGGGGGG
>CAXUGH010000274.1:0-7220 GCA_964250365.1 uncultured Ktedonobacteraceae bacterium | reverse complement strand
TGGTAACTGGCAACATAACCTTGATCAACAGCCACAAAACCGGGCCCTCCCACCGGGTCTGCCACTTTTTTGTGTCTTTTACACTTGTTAATCCCGCGAGCGGAATATCTTCACTCTTCTTTGAGGTTCTTTGCCCCGACTTCTTGAAATCAGGTTGTAGCGCGTCGCCATCTGGTGCTGCAAGCGGCGAATGTAGGCGTTGGCGGGGGCGAGTTCAGCCGTCGTCAAGCCCTTGTTCAGGACTTGATGAATGGCGTCCTCCGTCTCTAGCATGGCCTGCTTCGTAGAGTCGTCAAACTCTCGGTGAGACGAGCTGTTTGGAGACTCTCCTTCGTCTTGATCGTCACCTTCGCTATCACTGTCTGTTGTGGTGACTGGGATGTCGAAGAGACGACCAAGTGCATGCTGCATCTGCGTGACGGTATTGTTTTTCAGAATGATGATCATTTTGCGGTCTTGCTCCGCCTGCTGCAAACGTTCTGGTTGACGTTTGTAGTAGTTCTTGATCGTGATGATCGCGTCGGCTTCGCGCTCGTTCGCTGTGATGACAACGGGAACGCGGAGCGTTCGCGCGGCATCAGCAAGGCGATCACGGTTCACGCCGAATGGGTAGACGCGCATCGACTTCATCAGCGGAACGGGCATCTCGGCTTCGACGGGTTGGTAGATGCCCTCTTCGAGGAAGGGACGTTCCGCCGTGATAAGGGCGGTGCTACCAATCTGTTTTACCTCTGATGGAGCCGTACCGGTTGGAGCCAGTGCTCTCATCTGCGGCTGAAATTGCTGTGACTCCGCCTCGCGCCCGCGAAAGCGTTCGCCGCGTGCCATAGTTGCATCATTATACGAACTTCCACTTTGACGATACTGATTCCAGTTGCTGTTGCGTCCACCATTGCGATTCGAGCGTTCGGTGCGTTCGGGTCGCTCGAAGGTACGTGGTGTAAAGCCTTGGTCGAAGCTCCCAAGGCCGCCGTTACCCCATGTTGGCACGTCCATGCCGCCAGTGGTGATACGGCGCACGCTGACCTCGCCCGTCTCCTCGTTACGCACGCGCTCTTCTGCGATAGTAGTTTGACCGCGCAGCATGTTGTCGATGGTATCGGCAACGTCGCGGTGTACAACCGCCTCATCCCAGCTTTGCTGCTCCACCACCACATCGAAGGTTGGAGCAGATTTGCGCTCGTTGATGGTCTTCTGCGTGTGACGGCGACGCGCCTCTTCGTCGCCGAGCGTCACGGTCTGAATACCGCCGATAAGGTCGGAGAGCGTCGGGTTGACCAGCAGGTTGCCGAGCGAGTTACCATGAGCGGTTGCCACCAGTTGTACGCCGCGTTCCGCAATGGTACGGGCCGCAAGTGCCTCCAACTCGGTGCCGATCTCGTCGATCACGATCACCTGTGGCATATGGTTCTGCACGGCCTCGATCATGACTGCGTGCTGCTCGACGGTGCGAGCTACCTGCATACGACGCGCACGTCCTATGCCGGAGTGGGGGATGTCACCATCGCCCGCGATCTCGTTCGAGGTATCGACGACAACAACACGTTTATTTGCTTCGTCCGCGAGGACGCGAGCTATTTCACGCAACAGGGTGGTTTTACCCACGCCTGGGCGACCAAGTATTAAAATTGATTGACCCTGCTCAACGATGTCGCGAATCAGGGCGATACTGCCAAGGACCGCACGCCCAATACGACAGGTCAGGCCGACGACTTTGCCTTTGCGGTTGCGTAACGCGCTAATGCGGTGCAATGTGCGTTCGATACCTGCACGGTTATCGTCGCCAAACTCACCGATGCGCTCAACCACATATTCGAGGTCAGCCGAGGTCACAGGCTCAGAGCTAAGGATCACCTCCCCGTCTGGGAAGCGGCCCTCGGCAACACGTCCGAGGTCCATTACGATCTCCAGCAGTTCGCTTCGGTTTTCCAGCCGATAGACCGCCTCACGAATGCTCGGCGGAAGGGCAGCCAGCAGAGCGTTCAGATCGTCAGTGATCACATGTTGCATAGGCAGTTACTCACCTCATAGTTTTTTGGCGTGAATTGACCGTCCCCAGACCTTTCAAGCCATAGACCGCACGTTGCTCTAGCAGGGGGACTGTGCTTTGACGCGTGGCGAGTAAGGCCATGTGTCGCACGAGCAGGTCTTTGGTCAAGGTCTGCTCAAATCCGCTGTTGCGTAGGGCGGTGATAACAGAAGAATCATACTCCCTTACCATACAATAGATCGGGCGTATGTCGTTTTCCTGAAGCCGTCTTATGCCGAAACGCAGAAGCGGTTCCGCAAGGTCAACGTGTTCAGGATGCACCTGTAGAAAGAGTCGGTGCGGTGTCGAGCCTTGACCTCGACAGAGCCGCAACCAGGCTCCCAAACGCACGCCAACATCACAGATGTAATTCTCGTTCCGGTTAGAGAAGAGTTGCTGCGTGCCAACGTGAAGTTTCGCATATTCCTCGCTACTCTCCAGCAGTTCCGCCATCTGCACCCGTTGTGGAGTGACAGAGCGGTATAACTGGTGCAATCCCCACGCATAGTGGCGATTCCAGCGGCGTAGCGACGGTAGGAGAGGATCGTCGGATCCGCTTAACGCACCCTCTTGGTAGACATAGGTGAGTTCGCGGGCGTAGCGTTGAAAGCCGGAGCGTTGGAACAGGCCAAGCTCTGGCACTTCGTCCTCAACTTTTGCAAAGATACGTAGAATACCATGTGTCGCCGCCATCTCTGCCATGTATTCGAGCAGAGCGATCAGCACATCCTCCTCGCTGGATGCGGCGGGACTGCGTTGTACGATAGAGGCCAGATAAGACATATCCCAGGCGGTACGCGACGGTCGCTCTCGCATCTGCGCGAAGCCCAATAGCCGCCAGTGGTCTTCACAAATCCATGTGCGCGAAGATGGTGTGATTGGGAGAATGTTTCTTATAAGCGGTGACGGAGTGATGGCGTCCTCCACCGGCTCTAGCCAGCAGACGAAGTTCGCAAACTCGTGTTGCCTGCTGCGAGCGCGGCGGTCAATTGCGTAGATGATTCCCGGCAAATCCACAAACAGGACCGGTCGTATCATCGTTGCTCCTGCGTCTTGTAAGGAGTCGCTATATCGCGCCCATTACGAGGTGACGCTCTGTACTATGCGGAGAAAGTAGTGATGAAAACGTGGGTCTCGTTGGCCTTCGGCTATTGCAACCTCCGGGTGAAACGCGGTTCCTAGCAGAGTTCCTTCACGGACGGCGACGATAGTTCCGTCGTCGAGCTTCGCCAGCACTTCCACCTCTGGCCCCACCGTTTCTACGGCAGGTCCTCGAATGAAGAAGGCATGGAACGGAGCTTCCCCTAATGCAGGCACCGAAAGGTCTGTCTCAAAACTCTCTCGCTGACTACCAAATGCATTGCGGCGAACGCGAATGTCGAGTGAAGCCAGTAGTGGCTGACCAGCAAGCGCGTTATCCGTCTCTTTCGCTAATAAAATTAAGCCCGCACATGTTCCCCAGAAGGGAACGCCATCTTGAATCTTTTGTTTCAGTATACTATCTAAGCCATATTCGACCATCAATTTGCCGATAGTTGTACTCTCACCACCTGGTAATATTATACCATCAATTTCGTCAAGATGCTTAGGTAATCGAACAGGAATTCCAATCACTTCGATACCCAACATCGAGGCCGCCATTTTCAGTGCTTGAATGTGTGCCTCGAAATCACCCTGTAATGCTAATACGCCGATCCGTAGTGTTGGGTTGGACATTTTTATCCTACTTTAGATATTTGCAATAAACAATCTCGGTAGGGGTCTAATTCATTACACCCTATTAGCATTATACATTCTAAGAGAGGGCGTAGAAATGGTTCAACCCTCTCCTATTGTGCGTCGCCAGCAGGGTGTAATGAATTAGACCCCTACCAACAACCTTACCAGCCGCGTTTCGCCATACGCTCGTTTTCAGGAAGTTGGCTGATGTTGATGCCAACCATTGCTTCGCCGAGATTGCGCGAGACTTCGGCGATAATCTCCGGGTCCTGATAGTGCGTGGTGGCACGAACAATCGCTTTGGCGCGTTTGAGCGGATCGCCAGATTTGAAGATGCCGGAGCCAACGAAGACGCCTTCGGCACCGAGGCGCATCATGAGTGCCGCGTCAGCAGGCGTAGCGACGCCGCCAGCGGAGAAGTTGACGACGGGAAGTTTGCCTGTACGCGCGACTTCTTTGACGATTTCATATGGCGCACCGAGATTCTTGGCCTCGGTCATCAGCTCCTCTTCGGGCAGATATTGCAGGCGACGAATACCGTCCATGATGGTACGCATGTGGCGCACGGCCTCGATCACGTTGCCCGTGCCGGCCTCGCCCTTTGTACGCATCATCGCGGCACCCTCACCGATACGGCGCAGTGCTTCGCCAAGGTCACGCGCACCGCAGACGAACGGCACCGAGAACTCATGTTTGTTGACGTGATATAGTTCGTCGGCAGGTGTCAACACCTCGGACTCGTCGATGCAGTCTACGCCGATGGCTTGTAAAATCTCGGCCTCGACAAAGTGACCAATGCGGCACTTCGCCATCACTGGAATCGTCACAGCCTCTTTAATCTGAATAATCATCTCTGGGTCGCTCATACGAGCAACGCCGCCCTGTGCGCGAATATCGGCTGGCACACGCTCAAGTGCCATCACCGCTGACGCACCCGCCTCTTCCGCGATACGCGCCTCGTCCGCGTTCACCACATCGCAAATCACCCCGCCCTTGAGCATCTCCGGGAAATTGCGCTTCACCTGTACTGTTCCGGTCTGTTTCAACATAATTCTTCTCTCCTGCTACGGTTGGTAGGGACCAATTTATCGCGTCCTTGTTGGCAGTTGATTGTCCAAAGGACGCGATAAATCTGGTCCCTTACGGGTGTGTATGGGTACGTATACAAAAAATTGGTATGCTTGTTAATAGAAAGCTTAACACGTAAATAGAGGGCACTGCTAGAGCCAATCATACGCCAAAACAATCAGCCATTACTGATTGGCTCCCCTTTATTATATATAACAACGCATACGTGTTTTCTCATTCCAGAGCATGATATACTATGCAAAGAAACTGCTATCCTCTTTGAGAGAACTAGACGAAAGGCAGGATTGCTACAATGGCAACAACACACAGACAAGATGATATAGTCACTCCTGCTGATTGGGTCGTAGGCCCAAAACAAGGCTACTGGACCTATGACGATTATGCAGCACTTCCTGAGGATGGGAAGAGATACGAAATTGTAGATGGAGTGCTTTATAAGATGCCGCCCTCACCTAATGGTTTTCATCAAGGTGCAACAAACCTCTTTGCTACCTATCTTACAATCCATATTCAGTTTGCAGGACTTGGACGAGTGTATGCTGGACCATTGGATGTTGAGTTAGCGGCAGGTACGGTTGTGCAACCTGATGTGCTGGTGCTGCTGAATGCAAATTTACACAAAATTACGTTTTCGCGTATTATAGGTGCGCCTAATCTCGCTGTTGAAGTATCTTCCCCCAGCACTGTAAAGCACGACAAGAGTACGAAGCTGAAGGCATATGCCCTGGCAGGCGTGAGCGAGTATTGGCTTGCTGATCCAAAAGCGCACACAATAGAAGTGCTATTCCTGGAGGACGGAGCGTATCGCTCGGCTGGTGTGTTCAGTGGCGAACAAACTCTTCCCTCACGAGTTGTGCCGAACTTTCCTGTCCAGGTGGAGCAATTCTTTGCATAATAAATTGCTTATGAGAGGAAAACTATTTCATGGCACACGATCCCAGACAAACAATCATCGACTTTGTAACCACTCCTATTAGTGCCGCCGATAGCCCTGTCGAGATAGAGAGCGACGATGGCCCGCGCATTGGCGAATTTCATACTAGCGGTGGCCTCGGTGCCGTTGCCTCGACCATACGCTTTCTGAAGGAGCGCACCATTCCCCTGCACTATGCCGCTCTGATAAGCTTTGTCGATGTCAACGCGCAAGTCTGGGAACTGGCCTGTTTCGCTGTAGAGGAGGAGCAGCGTCACTGGTACTTCAAGAGTGGTAGCTCCATCAGTCATAAGAATAATGAGCCACTACCACATGCAAATATCGCAGGTGGTCTCGCCGAGGGAGGCTTCTATGCAGGTGGCTATATCCATGCGAATGGCACAAACATCACACGCGCCAGCCTTGTCTCCGTCGATGGCATTATCTTTGAGGACACGGTAGACGATGGGCGCGTCCTGTTTGTGACCGATAGGGAGAATGTTTTTCCGCCAGTGCGCGTGCTACTGTACGATGAATCTGATAAGCTTGTGAACAGCCATATCGCCTTTAATACATAATTTCTTTTTGTGTGCCACTCGCTGCCGCAGGCAGCGAGTGGCACACAAAAAGAAATTATGTATTATATTAGTTTGTTAGATGGAGCTTTAGCACGAAATCACTAATAATCGACTGCACTTCATCGAGGCGTCCCTGAAAGAAATGGTCGGCACCTTCGATGGCTATCATTGTTTTGGGCGCGGGTACCTTCTCGAACCAGGAATGTGCCAGTTCATAGGAGGCAAGTTCGTCTTCGGTCCCGTGTATAAACAGCTTGGGCTTATGGCAATCCTGCAATACATCGTCGCCAAACCACTTCGCTGGCACGCCTAGCCCAATGAGAGCCTGAGCACGATCATCTTTCGCGCCTACGCGCAAGCCAACGTATGAACCAAATGAGAAGCCTGCAAGTACCACAGGCACACTGGGGTAGCGACGACTCAGAAATTCCAACGCATAACGCACATCGTCCATCTCGCCTCGCCCCTCATCATACGAGCCTGTGCTATGCCCCACGCCGCGAAAGTTGAAGCGCAGTGCTGGAATATTCAAGCTCTGTAACGCCTGAGCTGTTTTGAACACAACCTTATTATGCATCGTCCCACCCCCAATCGGGTGCGGATGGCACACAAGGCCAGCATAACGTGGCTTCGACCCTTCCTCCTCTGGTTTAAGAATGGCTTCTAAATGGCCTTGCGGCGTTGGTACGTTCACATGTAAAACAAGATTGCTACTCATAGTGTTATTCCTGATATTTTTATCATCTTGATAACAAAATACACTTAATCGTAAAAACAATACAGTAAATGATATCACATATGTATATTATCGTGAACGTCACAAGCCGCAAAAATTATTGTTGGAATCATCAAAAGAAAATCGTTTAAATCGCCCCCAGGCGCGTTGAAAGCT
>CAXUGH010000273.1:0-7280 GCA_964250365.1 uncultured Ktedonobacteraceae bacterium | reverse complement strand
TGGTTACAGACGATTATAAGCAAGTCGTAAGGGAAAGTGTTGTCGATAACAAAGAATTCGTAAAGGCAACGTTTAGCGGTCAACAAAGAGACTCATCTATTCCCTGGCTAAAAGTGGTTGTGCGACCCGTTCTCATACAAGGAAAGCATCATCTACAATTCTCCTATTTCGATGCACATAAAGATACTACCAAGAATTATAGAAATGCCGAAATTATAGAGAAACTAGAGCAACTACTAGAGCTTACATTCAAAGACATTCACCTTGAGACTGCTCACAATAGTATTCATATCGCCATTACTAAAAAAGGCAAGCCTATAATTCATAACAAGAAGCTTTCTTCGACAGAAATACATGCCCCAAATCTTTCTCATGATCGTCAAAAAAAGGTGCTTTTAGCTGGCGAAGATGCAGCACCGTTTCTGAAAGAACTTGGCATTATGGGCGAAGACAACAAAATCAAAGTCGATATGCAGAGCAAGTTCAGACAAATTAACGAGTTTTTGAAGTTGGTGCAGCAAACGGGAGAATTGCAAAAACTTTCCAACACTTCAGTTGTGGATTGTGGTTGTGGTAATGCCTACCTTACGTTTGCTTTTTACTACTATCTTCACGCAGTGCTAAACATTCCAACTCATCTAACAGGTATTGATGATCGGAGTGAACCATTGGCGAGGCATAGGGAGAAAACAGCGCGGTTAGGCTGGTCTGACCTTACCTTTCAAACGAGCAAAATCATAGACTTCCAACCTACTATTTCACCAGACATTGTACTTGCTCTCCATGCGTGCGATACCGCAACAGATGAAGCATTGTGTCAAGGTATCAGGTGGCAGAGCAAATTGATTGTGAGCGTTCCATGTTGTCAGCATCACTTGCAAGAGCAACTTGAACATCAGCAAACTCCAGACCTGTTCCAACCCATCTTACGACACAGCATTCTAAAAGAGCGCATGGGTGATATTTTGACAGATACTTTCCGCGCCTTGGTGTTGCGTATCATGGGCTATCAGACGGAGGTGATACAATTCGTTTCAAGCGAACACACAGCGAAAAACCTGATGATACGAGCGGTGAAATCTCACAAGGTCGGAGAGCCTAAGTTTGTGCAAGAGTACAACGACCTCAAAAAATTCTGGAATGTAACTCCCTACCTTGAGCAGTTGCTAGGGGAGGATTTTACCAATCTTCTGTAGACGTGATGAAGAGAGTAACATGTTTTGTCTACTCATTCACTCATTACGCTGCGTTTTTGGAGATTTCTGAACGGTTCTCTGTCTATATCTCAAGTTAGCTATGATGAGGATAATGCCGCTTGCTAAGCATCCAAGTGAGATTGCAAGGACAATAACGCTTACTGCCGAGTGAGTTGGCGTTGCAAGTATTCCCACAAGTCCGATAACAATGAGGACGATAGGTAGAATATTTTTCATTTTGTATGGAGTCACTTTCTTGTTCTAAATTGGCATGTAAAACACACACACAGTGAATATTGTAAAGAAGGCTGCACCACCGTAGTACATCCATCGCTTGTCTTCGTTTTGCTTAGGTACTCTTCGCTAGGATATAAGCCATTGCCCTGCGGAACTTATGGCACAGACACTTACAACAAGTATTTTAAATAAGCTCATACATTATCTTCCTACTTTAACATCTCAAGTTGATAACTAGTAGGGTCTTAGAGGCAACACAAGACGATTTTATCTTTGAGTAGATACATTTAGTAGTATATAACATACTTTTCGTTCATACAGGGATAAATTTACTCAAGAAACATCAATCCTTTGATGTTCTGCAAGAGATGATGAATATACCATTGTCCGCCTAATTGTTCGAGCAGGTTTGTGGAGATAATTGCCTCGGATGTTTCAACACCATATTGCCCTTTTGCAAAAGGATAAAGATCGATGGTATAAACAAATATCTCATCTCCCGTTTCACGCCAGCTGAATGCAATCAAGGCAAAAGTTCCTAGACGAGCAATATCAACAAACTGGAAACCTGTGTATGAGGGTTGATGTGGAGGCAGCAAATCTCTGATTGCATGTTTCTCAGGTAATATTGGATTGAGCGAAATCGACTTACTTTGTGTATGTGGGAGTTTTGCTAGTAGTTCTGCAATTCTCGCTTTTTTTGTCCCATCTATAGGTGCGGGAGGAGTCCAGGCGTCTCCGCTAACTTGCGTCAAGGAAACGCGAAGAGCAGTTAGTAGGTCAGTATAAAATTGCTCAAAGTTTTCGGCTGACATCTGGACTCCTAATTAAAAGTTCTGTAAACGAATTGAACGCTTGAGTTTGTTTGTAGTATTCTACAAGGTCTGATTTACCCAGTCAGGACAAAGCTGTTCTTGATTTCCATACTCATCTTCACAAAACGCAGTTACTACGCCTAACTCATTACCATCATTAACTCTCGTGTCGTTAGGTCTGCCCCGCTCTTCAAAAATTTGGACGAATTGGTCGAGACCTCCATCAGGGTTAGCGTGATAGGCTCCGTAGAAATAGCGTCCGTTCGGCTGTCGGCTACCTTGTGATGAGCCGCTGATGACATCATCAACTACATGAAACTCAAGGTTGTGTGGCAGGAAATGTTGAAGTCCGAATGTGTTAGGAGTTCCTTGACGTGTCCAAACTCCATGTGACGCACCATCATAGGAAATTTCGTAACAATTGTATTGAGCAAGATTCCCTGAGTAGTTTAGTGCATTACTTGGACAATTACCTCCTGGAGGAGGTGGAATTGCTTTTGGATTAGCTCCGCGTGGAGAATATATTTTCCACATACCTGAGTGTGTGCTAGATGTAGCTATATTCAAACTTGACGCATGAACCGTCTTTGACTCTGCTAATGTTGAAATACTAAGGAATGTTGTACATAGTGTCAACAAAAGCGTAAAGCGCACTGCAAATTGTTTCATCGCCTATCTCCTTGTATTAGGAAATCTGTGCGTACTAGTATTATAACACAAAGTATTTACACTAACTTTTAGTACTAAATACAGTACGCAAATTACTATATAAAAAATGTTTACTGGTTTGGCTAGAACGTTGATTATGCTCGGTACTATAAATCCTTTAATTACTCCCCTTTCTAAATGCAGTCTTTTCTCACCAATGTCCTATCCACAGTAAATAATACACAAGAACTATGAAAAAGTGTGAGGGCTAAACAGGACACGTTTTTAGGGGTAAAAAGTACCCTAAAAACGTGTCCTGTTTGGAACATGCTAAAGAAAGAGGTGTAAGCTATCCTGGTGCAACGTTGTAGGTTACAGAGAAAGCAAAACGTACCCATGTCTTTGTATTCGCCCCACATCAAGACCAGCAGGACGTATCTTACTGCGAAGCTTATCTATGTATCGCTTGAGGTTTGCTCGCTTCCACTGCTCTATATCACAGCCAGTCGCTGCGTAGGATAGTTCATTATCTACCATCATTTGTCCTGATAGGAGCGGAACAAGAAGCTTGAACTCTGTCGGGCTGAATGCTAGACAGATTGTATGATCCACGACAACTATCCTTTTTATGTCGTTCCTCTGGATAACATGCGTTCCAATAGATGAGCAATCAATAAACTGGTGCGAAGAATCCAAGTTTGACACCTCTTTACAATATGTTTGCATTACGAAAGTAAATAGAAACAAAATGCCAAGCATGCTTGCTCTCTAAAACTTTTGATAATTTTTCATTTGGGAACGTCTTTTAGACACACATGTTTCTAAAAACCATAAGCATATTAAAGCTAGAAAAAGGCAAAATACGATGAAATAGTTTGGCAGCTACGTCAAGTATATATACATATGTAAAGGTGCGTCAATAGGAAAAATGGACGATATGAAAAAATGTGAAACATCTATACAAACGGCTTCGTGTGCTTGCACACCATGACAATACGAGGTACGATAGTTACATAGATTTTTTCCATAATACCTTGTTTCTGAAACAAGAACGTGCCTCTCAGCGTAGAGGATACAATACTATGTTTTTTCCTGGGGAAGATTCTACCCTGTTCCATAGAGGAGTCATCGGGTGCAACAAGCAAGCGAAGAGAAGATACAGGCCACAGCAGTACAGGCCAGCGAGAAGCAAAAATCGTCCGTCGGTCAACGCTGGCTCACGGCGGGAGTAGCTATGCCTGTGGTGCTGATATTTGTCTGGTTTGGCGGCTGGATAGCATTCGCAGCGGTGTTGCTTGTTGTAGTGCTAGGTACGCTGGAACTGCATAATATGTTGCTGAACGCGGGCTATCATCCGCTAATCTGGGTGAGTTTTGGCTTGAGCGTGCTTTTCCTCATTGCCGCCATGTTTCCGCAACAGCGAGAGTTGATACTTGAAGCGAGTCTTGGTGCAGGTTTACTAGTATCTTTTCCGTGGCTTTTTGTGCGGAAAAAGCTTGACGGCGCGATGGTTGATTGGGCGTTGACACTGGCTATCTCGATCTACCTCGGCTGGCCTATGAGCTTCTTTTTGCTGTTACGCGGTCCTATCTCCAGCGCGATTATTCCCGCTAATTTCAGCCTGACAAACTTCTCGTGGCTCTATTTGCCGCATGGCGTGTGGTGGTTACTTATGTTGCTACTTGGGGTATGGGGCTTTGATGCGGCTGCCTTTTTCTCTGGTCGCTACTTTGGACGCCACAAACTTGCGCCAAAAATCAGCCCCGCTAAAACATGGGAGGGTGTACTTGGTGGCTTCGTTCTTTCTATTATAGCTGCCTTAATTCTCACCGTGAACCAGCTAGGCGTGCCCTGGTATCTCGCAATTCTATTGGGGATTCTGCTTGGCATTGCCGCCGTATTTGGTGATCTCGCCGAGTCATTGATCAAGCGTCAGACGCGAGTGAAGGATAGTGGGCAGTTTATGCCGGGGCATGGAGGTATGCTTGATCGTATAGATAGCTTGCTCTTCGCTGCGATTGTTGTCTACGTTTTTGCACAATTCGTTGGGAAGTAGATGTGTATAATTTTTAGCCCAACCCTGCTATAATCTAAAGAGGGATGCAACACTCCCACGAATCAAAAAAAGCACTAGCTGGACACTTATATATGTCCATGTGATGATAAATTTATGACAATGTTTCCTAAAAAACGTATCGCATTATTAGGCAGTACCGGCTCGATTGGACGGCAGACGCTCGACGTTGTACGCCAATTTCCAGAATCCTTTCAGATAGTCGCCCTCGCCGCTCGTAGCAATGTATCGCTGCTGGCACAACAGGTTGCCGAGTTTCAGCCGCAGGTAGTTGTGTGTTCGGCTGAGACGCCAGAACTGGAAAGAGGAGCGCGAGCCGCACTGCCGAACGTCATTATCGGCAAACAAGGCTTGACGATAGCGGCGACACATTCTGATGTAGATATTGTGGTTGCTGCAACCTCTGGTTTGATGGCTCTCGAAGCAACACTAGCCGCGATTGAAGCAGGTAAGACGGTTGCCGTTGCCAACAAAGAGACGCTCGTGATGGCTGGACATCTCGTGACGACCGCCGCACAACGTGTGGGTGTCAACATCTTTCCTATAGACAGCGAACACAGTGCAATCTGGCAATGTCTCAAAGGTGAGGTACATGCAGAGGTTCACTCTCTCATTCTCACCGCTTCTGGAGGACCGTTCCGCAATACGCCACTTGAGCAGTTGCAGTCGGTGACGGTTGAGCAGGCACTCGCGCACCCAACATGGCGCATGGGGCCAAAAATCACCATCGATTCCTCGACGTTGATGAACAAAGGGTTAGAGGTGATAGAGGCGCATTGGCTTTTTGATATACCCTATGAGCGCATTGAAGTGGTGGTACATCCCGAAAGCATTATTCATTCGATGGTTGAGTTTATTGATGGATCCATCAAGATGCAAGCAAGTCTGCCTAGCATGCACCTTCCTATCATGAACGCTCTTGCGTATCCACACCGTCTCGACGATGCCAAAAGCGGCCTGATACGCCAGTTACGTTGGCCTGATGTCGCTCGTCTGAACTTTGAGGCGTTGGAGGTGTCGCGTTTTCCATGTTTTCGGCTTGCATTGGAGGCGGCGCGACGAGGTGGAACCTATCCATGTGTCCTAGTCGGAGCCGACGAAGAGGCGGTAGACCTTTTCCTGCATGGTAAAATTAAGCTATTAGAGATTGCCGAACTGATCGAAGCTGTGTTAGAGCGTCACACCTCTATCGCTCAACCCACCGTCGCGGAAACGCTAGATGCCAGTGAATGGGCGCGAAGGATGACGCAAGAATTGTATCAAAAAATTATTCGTTAGGGACCGATTTATCGCGTCCAAAGCGCAATTTATTGCGCGAATCTGAGTTAGAGAAATATTCGTATAGCCGATGAATCGGCTTCGGACGCGATAAATCTGGCCCCTACGACGGCTTATCACATGACGTGGATTAACAATGTAAGTTAGAGGACTACGGAATGAATTGGTACTTACTCGCCGCTATTCCAGTGTTTGGATTGCTGGTACTGGTGCATGAATTCGGGCATTTTATTACCGCGAAATGGGCAGGCATTCGCGTTGAGGAGTTCGGACTTGGGCTACCTCCGCGTATTGTCGGCATTCGCAAACGTGAGCGGAGAGGCTGGGAGGTTGTGTGGCTGGGCGGAGGACGCAGCGCGGAGGAGCAATATGGCGATGGCAAGCAAACACCGTTCAGTGGTGCCAGTGGTGGCGTCACCGTCCCTGGTGAAACTGGCAACACCATCTACTCGTTGAACTTTCTCCCTATCGGCGGCTTCGTGCGTATGCCCGGTGAGAATGGTGATATCAATGATGCCGAGGGTAGGTACGATCCGGGGAGCTTTGCCGCGAAGTCGGCTGGCAAGCGTATTATCGTGCTGGTCGCTGGCGTGACGATGAACGTGATTCTGGCGATGGTCCTCTTCACCATTGCCTACGGTTTTATTGGCGAGCCAACGCTACGTCCAGTGGTGGGACAAGTTGTCCCTAATTCACCAGCAGCGGCGGCGGGAATTCATGTCGGTGACACGATTGTTGCAGTAAAAGGACAACCTATACAAAGTTTCGATACGCTTGTCTCTAGCGTCAGTCAGGACATAGCCAACGCCGGTAGTAACAGTACAGTGAAAGTCGATATGCTTTTACGGCGCAAAGGAACTGCTACTCCTATTGCAACGATAGTCAATGTGCGTGTGCATCCGCCAGCGGGACAGGGACCGATGGGCATTGTGGCGGATGAGAGCGATGCAAATATTGCGTATAACAGTGTACCGCTTTGGCAAGCTCCGTTTAAGGGAATCAGCATACCTTTGTGGTAACAAGCGAGTTTTT
>CAXUGH010000272.1:2725-7413 GCA_964250365.1 uncultured Ktedonobacteraceae bacterium | reverse complement strand
AGATAATCTCACGTAGCAACCCGTCCCCTCCGCACCAATTGCCTTTGCCACCGGACCCGTCACGCAATTGGTATCTCGTTATACGCATCGGGTAAGCATACTCGAATGCTTCGACGGGTGTATTTAACGTGTTACTCATATGAGTATGCACGCCTGAAAGTCCATCGAGGCCGTGTTGAGCACCCATGCCGCCGCCCATTGTTTCATAATAGGCAAACTGCTGTTGCGTGTGCGGATCGATGCCACCTGCTGTAATATTGTTCATGGTGCCTTGGCTTGCTGCTGGTACTGTGTCGGGAAGCACTTGAGCGAAAGCACCGAAGATCACATCCGTAATGCGCTGCGAGGTCTCGACGTTGCCCTGAGCAACTCCTGCAGGTGGCCTTGCGTTCACAACCGTTCCAGGAGGAGCGATGACCGTAATTGGCTCGAAGGTGCCATGATTCATCGGAGCATCGTCTGGCATCAGGCAGCGAACGACGTAGTAGGCGGCGGATTTAGCGACGGAGGCAACAGCATTGATATTTCCCCGCACTTGCCCATCGGTGCCGCTAAAGTCAATCGTGACAGAACTGCCCTGAATCGCCACCGTCACGGCAATCGTGATGGGTGTATCAGTCAAGCCATCATCGTCGAGGCAATCGGTAAATGAATAGCTGCCATCAGGAATGGCCTCGATGCTTGCCTGTGTAATACGTCGAGCGTAGGCGATGAGTGCATCAATATGTTCTTCAAGCACCGGCAAGCTCCAGCGTTCCACCATCTCCTGCATGCGGCGTACAGCAGTTCGATTAGCGGCTACCTGTGCAGCAATGTCGCCGCGCCGCTCATCGGGTGTACGCACATTGCGTAGAATCAGCGAGAGCAGTGCATGATTGGGCTGTCCAGCATCCCACAGCTTAATGGGAGGAAGAATAATTCCCTCCTGGTAAATCTCGGTTGCTAGGGGCATAGAGCCGGGGGACATGCCGCCAACATCAGCGTGATGGGCACGATTGGCTGCAAAGCCTATCAAGTGCGGTTCCTCATCAAGAGAGACGAAGATGGGTGCGATCAACGTGATATCGGGCAAATGAGAGCCGCCAAGAAAGGGATCGTTCAGGGCAATGATATCCCCTGGCGCGAAGGAATCAAACGTGACCAGCGCAGCGGCTACAGAGTCAGGCATTGAGCCAAGATGCACGGGAATATGAGCGGCCTGAGCGACCAAACGTCCACGAGCATCAAAGAGCGCACAGGAGAAATCGCGCCGTTCCTTGATATTGGGCGAGTAGCTACTACGCATGAGGACCACTCCCATCTCTTCGGTGAGAGCTGTCAGTGTACTGCGAAAAATTTCCAGGCTAATTGGGTTTACGACGGACGTGACCTTCATCGCTATCTTACTCCTCGACTCGTTCAATAATAAGATTGCTCACGGCATCGATCCTGGCATTCCACTCAGGAGGAATCACAGTTGTTGTATCGTATTGTGTCACAATAGCTGGTCCTGAGAAGCTCGCGCCTGGATGCAATGCAGCACGTTCGTAGACTGGCGTGTTCTCTCTCATCAGTCCATCTGCACTTGCAAAGACTACGCTTCGCATTGTTATGGGAACGGCGGAGATGTTTTCTCTCACCTCCTGGCGTTCGAGTGCTGTAGATGGGTTGAGGCCGCGTGCCTTCAGGCGCACATTGACTACCTGGACGCGTTCGTTGGGGTCGCTATAGCCAAATCTCTGCTCGTGCGTTCGATGAAAGCTAGCACTTGCATCGACCATATTGCCCTCAAAGGGAATAGTTAGTTCATAGGATTGTCCTCTATAGCGCAGATCGAGGAACGGCTCGATGACGATGCGTTCGCTGGGAATACTCTCTCGCGCAAGGTCGCGGCGTCCCATCTCCTCCAATTCGATCAGCGTCGCGGAAACAAGTTCGTGCGCCTCTTCAGCCGGAACCATAAGAGTACGCACATAATCTTTGAGCGTATCAGCCAGCAGCATACCTAGTGCGGAGAGTACGCCAGGAGAAGCTGGAATCAACACACGCGGAATGCGAAGCGCGGCGGCAAGTTCGCATGCATGAAGCGGACCAGCACCGCCAAAGGCAACAAGTGTGAAGTCACGAGGATCGCCGCCGCGCTCCACCGAGATCACGCGAATCGCTGCCTCCATATTGGCATTCGCAACACGAATAATGCCAAGCGCAGCCTCCTCTTCGCTGGTCTCCAACCGTTGTGCAAGTTGCGTCATGACATCTAGTGCCCGCTCGCGCTCAAGTTGCATAGTCCCACCTAGAAAGGCTTCGGGCAGGAGGCGTCCCAGCATCACATGTGCATCCGTCACGGTCGCTTCCTGCCCACCGCGTCCATACGCTGCCGGTCCCGGCTCGGCTCCCATCGACGCGGGTCCCACGCGCATTGCTCCACCTGGGTCGAACCACGCAATACTCCCTCCACCAGCACCAATCGTATGAATATCAATCATGGGCAACTTCGTTGGATAGCCCCCTATCTTGCCCTCGGTCGTCTCCGTCACCGTCTCATCGACCAGTGCCACATCGGTTGAAGTGCCACCAATATCAAGCGTAATGATACGATTATAGCCCGAAGCTTGAGCGACATGCGCCGCACCTACGACGCCAGCAGCGGGTCCCGAAAGCAGGGTACGCGCCGCCTCGTGCCGCGCCATCGTACTCGAAATAGAGCCTCCGTTCGATTGCATGATGCGTAGTACGCTTGCTTCTGGCAATGCACGTTCGAGACGAGCAAGGTAGCGATCAATCAATGGTCCGACGTAAGCATTCAGGACAACCGTGCTGGTACGTTCGTATTCACGAAACTCAGGCAACACCTCACAGGAAGCCGAGACGTATATACCGGCGGAACGAATGTAATCAGCGACCCGTTGCTCATGCTCAGGATTGGCAAAGCTGAACAGCAGAGAAATAGCGATTGCCTCGACTTCCTCCTTCTGAAGCGTCTCTAGTGCAGCCCTCAGAGAAGCCTCATCTAGCGGAGTCAGCACCTCTCCGCGTTCGTTCAGACGCTCAATCACCTCCAAGCGTCTTGCACGCGGCACAAGCGGTGGCACCTTCTGCGCCTTGAGATCGTAGAGCTTAGGCCGCGTCTGCCTACCAATCTCAAGCACATCACGAAATCCCGCCGTTGTAATCAGACCCGTCACAACGCCCTTGCGCTCCAACACCGCATTTGTCGCAACGGTCGAGCCATGCACGAGTACATCCAGCCCGTTGAGGGCATCCTGCTCTTGCAAACCGCGCAGAATGGAGCGCGAAGGATCGTCAGGAGTCGAAAGCACTTTATACACCGTCATCTTGCCATCCCGTAGCAGGACAATATCCGTAAACGTGCCACCAGTATCGACCCCCGCCAGTATCTTGACCATAGTGTTCTCCTTGCTCTATCGCCGCTGTTTTGTAGATATATTACTACGAGATTATCTCACACTTCCCGTTCATCAAGTGAATTTCAAGATTCTAATTCACAATATAAGAGTAACTCATTCTATTTCATTCCGTGATTTACCATCCTGAACTCAGTTGAGAAATCAACCAGCTGTGACACATGCCCCTGATATGGCCTTCGAGGAGTCACCAGAAACAGTCATCCCAGTTGGATACGGATAGAATGGTTGGAGGTCAGCTAGCGTTCCACCATACGATGGAGTAGACGATGGCTGGGGAACGAACGTATCTACTCCAGAACGATTATCGCTCGCGATCCAGTAGGCGATCATGTTTCCTACATCTTTGACTTTGACCAGGACATATTCTTCCGGCGGAGGTACATGGAAGGTCCCCCGCTCGTTACAAACCTCAAAATTCCAGACAGTGAACTGCGTTGTTGTTGGCGTCCCAGACAGCTCTGCTTGTTCAACGGGTATCGTATCGGTATACCTGACGAGTAACGCTTGTCCTGTCTGAATGGTGATAGCTACTGAACTACCTGCGACCACTCCTTGTTGAAACACGGACGGCTCTTTGTAGAATGAGGGCAACCCTTTCATCTCGACCTCAGGAAATGTAATATAATCTGCAATTGAAGGATAAGGGTAATTAGGTGACATGACAGGAATGCGTAACGATTGCTGGATGACGGTCACACTCTCCGCGAGAGCAGTGGTATTTGGTGTAGGCGTAGCTGTCTTCTGGAGAACCTTGTTCCCAGCAGGAAGCGTATTGCCACATCCGACGAGCAATGAAGAGATGCAAACAACGACAAGCCAATTCATGGGACGCACATATGATATGTCAGCGGAGATAGATTTGCTCAAGAGACACTCCTCTCGATTCCGACCACCAATGAACCTCGTTCTACCTTAGGTCAGGTGGTCGGAGCGGAAGACGCGATACATCGAGTTCCTACGAAAATCATTCCATGTCAGCGCACGGCAACCAATGCTTTCCCTCTTGTCTCAGGCAGGAAAATCAAGGCAAGTAGGCAGAGAGCGTAGCCGAGGGCACCAAAGCCGATTGCGCCACCCAAGCCGATAGATGTTGATAAGATGCCGATGAACGTGGGAAAGAGTGCCCCCACGCCACGACCAAAGTTATAGGTAAAGCCCTGACCCGCTCCGCGTGCGCGACTGGGGAAGAGTTCCGCGAGGTAGGAACCGAAGCCGCTGAAGATGCCGGAGGCGAAGAAACCAAGCGGTGCGCCCAGGAACAGCAGGAGCGTATTCGCTCCG
>CAXUGH010000272.1:0-2625 GCA_964250365.1 uncultured Ktedonobacteraceae bacterium | reverse complement strand
AGATCGGGTCGGAAAAGCTGCACAAAAGAGTTGGTAGTTGCTCCCTGCGCGACTGCATCCTCTGTATGAGCCTCCTCCGCCTTACGTGTCTGCTCAAAGATATCCGAATTCTTCACTTTTGTACGCACATAGATAATGAGCAAAGCCGGTAGAATGCCCAGCCAGAAAACGATACGCCATCCGATAGAGGGCGCGACTAAACTAAAAACGAGCGTATAGGCGAAGAGCGAAAAAGCCCAACCAATTGCCCATGCACTTTGAATCATGCCAAGGACGCGGCCTCGCTGCTTCGGGTTGGAGAGTTCTGCAATCAACACCGCCCCTGCGGCCCATTCACCGCCAAAACCAAGCCCTTGCAGAGCACGGCAGATAAGCAAGACAGGATAGTTCGGCGCAAAGCCACAGAGGAAGGTGAAAACGGCGTAGACGCTAATCGTTAGTATCAATGTGCGTACACGCCCAATAGAGTCTGCGAGGACACCAGCTAGCACGCCGCCAAAGGCCGAGACGAGCAGCGTCACCGTCGCAATCAGACCCGATTGAGCCTGTGTCAAGGAGAATGTTGCTGCAATCGCCGTTAAGATAAAGGCGAACATTTGATAATCGAAGGCATCCAGTGCCCAGCCGAGAAAGGATGCCCAGAACGCATGGACTCCCTGCCCTGATAGTGTACGGTACCAATCAAAAGTGAAGAGTTTCTGCTGTTGTACGGGAAGATTGTGACTAGGTTGCTCGATGTTCATAGTTCCATATCCCTCCTGAAAGTCGTATGACTTAAAACTAATAGCCAGAGGAGATCGTTCAAGGAAACTATACAGGATTTCTCGCTGAGACATCAGGCCAACAAGAGGCCATGTACAGGACAATTTTTTATTGACACTAGAACAAAAGTTCAGTATACTATATCTATGCTAGTACAATCTCTGCCCGATACAATGACAAAGCTTGCTCAGATGAGCGACGCAACAGCCTTTGAGCCTGTTGGCGATAAGCCACAACAGGAGCGTCGTCATGCTCAATACCAGTCGCGTAGCCTTGCCGAGTGCATTACGAACGTCTCAACTCCACGCGGGCAACTTCCTGTACTCAAGACGATGGTGACAACGGCTTGCGAGAAAAACTGCATGTATTGTCCCTTCCGTGCAGGTCGCAGCAAGATGAAGCGTATGACCTTCTCACCCGATGAACTGGCGAGTGGGCTGGATACGTTACAACGCGCCGGGCAGGTGCAAGGTATGTTCTTATCATCGGGCATCATCAAAGGTAGTGTGACAACTCAGGATAAGATTATCGACACGGCAGAGATTATACGTAAACGCTATTCCTATAAGGGCTATCTGCACCTCAAGGTAATGCCTGGCGTCGAATACGAGCAACTCTATCGCTTGATGCAACTCGCTGATCGCGTCTCGGTCAACCTGGAAGGACCAAATCAGGAACGGCTAGATGCGCTGGCACCAAAGAAAGATTTTCAACGCGAGCTACTGAGTATGTTGCAGCTAGCAGAGCAGATACGCCGTACTCACCCCTATGAGAAGCTGGCAGGGACCGTAACACAATTTGTTGTTGGCGCAGTAGGAGATACCGACTCCGAACTGCTCACACTGAGCCACCAACTCTATCATAGTGCAGGTTTGACGCGTGCCTACTATTCCGGCTTTCATCCCATCGAGCAGACGCCGTTCGAGAACCTTACCGCAGCCAACCCTTTGCGCGAACACCGTCTCTATCAAGCCAGCTTCCTACTGCGCGACTACGGTTGGAACGTGGAAGACCTACCATTCTTAGAGAATGGCAACATGCAATTGGAGACCGACCCCAAACGCGCATGGGCAGAACAACATTTACGCTCCGCACCTATTGAAATCATGACGGCAACGCGCGAACAGTTGTTACGCATACCAGGAATCGGACCAAAAGCAGCCGACGCCATTCTCCGCGCACGACGCATGGGACGCATCACAGACCTCTCACACCTGCAACAACTCGCCATTCGGAATACGCAACAGGCCGCTCCGTATATTCTACTGGATGGTCATAGAGCGGCGGTGCAGATGGAGTTGTTCTCATAATTTGTCCTCGCTACTACTTCTGTCAAAATATGTATATCTATACGAGTCATGAAAGAGCAATTGAAGCAAATGCAACGTTAGCTTTTCTAAAATGAAAGCTAACTGACAAGAATCTTTTTAAAGCTGGGAATAATCTTGCTATAAACAATATTTTTAGTTATACCCTCTTATGTATAAAGTAACTGAGGGAGAGTTTAAATGCCTTTAGGTCCAGTTGTAATTTGGTTACTTAATCAAGGTGGTGGAACACTTTTTAGTCTTGCTCAACAATATCTATCAGATCGCATGGGCTTCGGATCACTTACGTCATCAAAAGTCAGATCACTGTTGGATGAGTATATTCAGAGATTAGAAGTAAAAATAGATAATGCAGTCGCCAGGAGAATGAAGCCAGCCAGCAATACTAATTTCGTACCTGTACTTGTGGCCTCACGCGAAAAAAACAGCGACAGCAAAATAATCGAGCCGAACTCCGCGAACATCGCACCCGCGATAACCAGTTGTCCAAAGCTCGAATCGCTCTCACCTGCATCCTTGAGGAGTTGCATAATAA